>DJNY01000128.1 GCA_002441865.1 Lachnospiraceae bacterium UBA6452
GCTATGGTGAACCATACTAATTTTCGTTTCCAGTTTTTCTTCATCTGTTTCATTCCCTAATTTTAAAAAGAAGGCGACCGGTATGACCGATCGCCTCAATTGATCTCTAATGATACGAATTAGAATTTAGCTACGCTGACCTTTACACCAGGTCCCATTGTAGGAGCAAGTGTAATGCTTCTTAAATACTGACCCTTTAATGTGCTTGGTTTAGCCTTTACGATAGCATCCATCAGCGCATTAAAGTTCTGCTGAAGCTGTTCTTCTGTGAAAGAAGCCTTTCCAACCGGAACATGGATAATGTTGGACTTATCTAATCTGTACTCGATCTTACCGGCTTTGATATCTTTAACAGCCTTTGTAACATCCATTGTTACTGTACCGGCCTTCGGGTTCGGCATTAAACCTTTCGGTCCCAAAACCTTACCAAGACGGCCAACAACGCCCATCATATCAGGTGTTGCAACAACAACGTCAAAGTCTAACCATCCATCATTCTGGATCTTAGGGATCAGCTCATCGCCGCCAACAAAATCTGCTCCTGCTGCTTCAGCTTCTGCAATCTTGTCGCCCTTAGCGAATACCAAAACTTTTACTTCCTTACCTGTTCCGTTCGGAAGAACAACTGCGCCACGGATCTGCTGATCTGCATGACGTCCGTCACATCCTGTTCTGATGTGAACTTCGATTGTTTCATCAAATTTAGCAACTGCTGACTTCTTTGCTAATGCAATAGCTTCTGCAGGCTCAAACTGTGTAGCGCGATCGAATGCTTTCGCAGCATCGCTATATTTCTTACCATGTTTCATTTCGTTTACCTCCTAGTGGTAGTGGCGGAAATATTTCCTCCCACTTTTGTGTTAAGTCTGTAAAAGTCTTATTCTTCTACAGTGATTCCCATACTTCTTGCTGTACCAGCGATCATGCTCATAGCAGCCTCAAGGCTTGCTGCATTTAAATCTGGCATCTTTGTCTCAGCGATCTTCTGCAGATCAGCTTTAGAGATTGTTGCAACCTTTGTCTTGTTAGGTGTTGCAGAACCGGATTTGATGTTGCATGCTTTCTTTAAAAGAACCGGTGCAGGTGGAGTTTTTGTTACGAAACTGAAACTTCTGTCTGCATAAACTGTGATAACTACAGGAATGATCATATCACCCTGATCAGCTGTCTTTGCGTTGAACTGTTTTGTAAATTCAACGATGTTTACACCATGCTGTCCAAGTGCAGGACCAACTGGTGGTGCTGGTGTAGCTTTACCAGCAGGGATCTGTAACTTAATGTATCCTTCTACTTTCTTTGCCATTTTGGCACCTCCTAATAAATTGTGGTAGTGGCGGGCATTGCCCTCCCACAGTCCAAGTATGAACCTTCTTATATAAGTAGGACTTCATCCTATGAACATCTTGTTCTGTCTTTGCAAGATTATGCCATCTTGCGGATTTCTGCAAAGCTGATCTCAACCGGTGTTTCACGGCCGAACAGTTCTACATTGATCGTTGCGGTCTGTTTGTTGTAGTCCATTCTCTGAACCATACCAACCGTATCCTTCCAGACACCTGCAACAACAGCGACCGTATCGCCTTCCTCAAAGTCAACCGATACATTCTCTGTCTTGATTCCGAGCGGTTTCATTTCTGCTTCGGATAACGGAACCGGTTTGCTTCCCGGACCTACGAATCCTGTCACACCACGTGTATTGCGGACTACATACCAGGTATCATCGTTCATGACCATATTGATCAGTACATAACCTGGAAACATCTTTTTCTGAACAGTCTTTTTTGCACCGTTCTTCACTTCCACAACATCCTGAAGCGGAACCCTGACTTCCAGAATTTCATCTTCCAGGTGACGGTTTTCGATCGTTTTTTCAATATTGGCTTTTACTTTGTTTTCATAGCCTGAGTAGGTATGCACTACATACCAGTTTGCGTCTGCCATATGTCTTTCCTCACTCTACATTGTTATTAAGTTAACCGCATACTGCATAACTGTGTCAAGCAGTGCGATGATCAGTCCTAAAACAATAGAAATTGCAGTAACAGCTACCGCCTGTTTTCCGAGTGTTGTTTTGTCAGGCCAGATGATCTTCTGGAATTCAGCTTTCAGCCCCTTGAAAAAACCAACCTTTTCGTTACTACTTTCTCCCATAACTTTGACTCCTGTTCTTGAAAACGGATTATTTTGTTTCTTTGTGTAAAGTATGAGTCTTGCAGAATCTACAATATTTCTTTGTTTCCATTCTGTCAGGATGATTCTTTTTATCCTTTGTCATGTTGTAGTTACGGTTCTTGCACTCTGTACAAGCTAATGTGATTTTTGTACGCATTCTTTTCTCCTTCTTGCCGCCCGCATGCTTTACATCTGTGCGACCTTTTCCTGTTTGACATCTGCGCACGCGTCAGAGGACAGATGTACGAGACTGTCCACACCCGGTTTATGCTTGTCTTGCCACCATCTGGCAGAGCCTGGAAACCGGCTGCCCGCAGAAATTCTGCCGGACAGGTTCAATTTTTTACAGCATAAAAAAAAGACCTAAAAGTCATCTCGCCTGTCTAATATAGCACAACCGCGGTCATGCGTCAATTCCTTTTTCCCGATTTTTCTGTATTTGCGCAGTTTTTTCCGATTTTCTTTACCGGTTTTTCCGCAGAAGCGATTGCATTTTGCATATTACGATGCTATATTTACTATATATAAGTAGATTATTCTTATGCCCACGCAGAGGCTGACAAGGAGTGTCAACGCCGCATTTATGCAGATTCAGGGAAGAAAGGAGGGCTTCTGATGGCAATCGGATTTGATGCGCTCAATCAGGTTTACAACCATTACCTGACGGAATATGCGCCCAAGCCAAATACTGCACTCGATACGCACAAAAAGAGTGATCTGCGCAGTATTTATAATTCCATTATCAAATTAAATAAAGAAGCGCCCCTTTGTATTCTGGATACAAGCGACGAAGCAAAGCAGTATGCTGTTTCTCTGAAGGAGCAGTCAAGACTTTTCAGAAATGCCCTGATCTCCACAAAGGGCAGCAGCGAATCTGAACAGTTATTGCGCCAGAAGGTTGCCTATTCCACAAAGGAAAACATTGCAAGCGTTTCCTATGTCGGAAATGAAAACGGAGATGATATTCCTTCTTTTACCCTTTCCGTAGAACGGCTGGCAAGCGGGCAGGTTAATTTCGGTAAAGCTGTTCCGGGTGATGCCAGAATTTCTCTTGCGCCGGATACTTACTCCTTTGATCTGTCAGTTTCCGATATGAACTATGAATTTCAGTTCCAGCTCCACGAAGATGATACAAACCGCGAAGTCATGGAACGTCTCGGACGGCTTATCACAAAATCCGATGTCGGGCTCAGCGCGGAAGTTCTTCCCGATAACGAAGGAAACGTATTTCTGAAGCTTTCCTCCGAAGCGACCGGAAAGCCGGACGGCAAAGATCTGCAGTTTGAGATCAGCGATCATAATACAAGCAAAAAAGCGGGCATTGTATCCTACTTTGGTATGGATCAGGTATCACAGTTTCCGGAAAACGCTTTGTTTGAGATCAATCATATAGAACATACTGCTTCTTCCAATACCTTTACTGTGGAAAAGGCTTACGAGCTCACATTACAGGGCACCAGTCCCGACCCCGATACGGTAACGGAGATCGGTGTGAAGAACAATATAGATAGTCTGCGGGCAAATGTCCATTCCTTAGCAGACAGCTACAACAAATATATCGGCAAGATCGCACAGCCGCATACAACGCATGCCCGAAGTTCCCAGCTCCTCAGTGAGTTTTCCCGGATTTCCCGGCATTATGCGCAGGCACTTTCTTCTATCGGTCTTTCCTTTACAGAAGATGGCACTTTACAGGTAGATGATGCACAGCTTTCCGATGCCGCGCAGACAGATGCCCAGACGAGTCTGAAACCTGTACAGGATTTTGCAAATGCCATGCTCAGGAAGAGTAATCAGATTTCTTTAAATCCGATGGAATACGTCAATAAGACGATCGTAGCATATAAAAACCCCGGCAGGAATTACCCGTCACCGTATATCACAAGTGCCTATTCAGGTATGTTATTTAATAATTACTGCTAAAAACGGATGCGCCTTTGGAAAGCACATCCGTTTTCTTTACTCTTCTTTATCAAATTCCCGGTATAAAAACTCCAGATCCAGCATTTTGTCATCCACATAATAATCCGCATTCGGCTTTCCCATATGCAGCTCATCATATTTCACGCCCCAGTCCTGCATCTGCTTCTCCGTCACAGGCTTCCAGTCGATGCCCGTCACATACCCGCGGGCAGTGAAAAGCACGATACGATTGCCCCAGTCGTGCAGCTTATTGATGATACGGATCATTCTTTCGTTTGGCACTGCCTGTCCATAGTCCAGGTCTTCGCGCTTCATGGCGATCACGCCGTCAATATCAAACACAAACAGTTTGCCGCCCTGGCGGATCCGCATGAAATCATCGACTCTGGCAAAGTCTGCCTCTGTATCCACATCATACATTTCCTTCATCACATAGCCTTTGATCTTCCTGCCTGTCATGGAATGCAGTTCTGTCACATTACGCGGTCTGAGCAGATCCACATTTCCATTCTGATAATAGGTGTCAGGAAGCTGCTGCCGAGGCATATTATAAGCTTCTGGGATATCTTTTAAGATCGGATCCAATGTCCCGTCCGCTCCCAGATACCACATTTTATGCGGAACTACTTCATTTTTCTTAATACTGCGGACAGCATCTACTGTCTCATCGTTTAACATGATCTCGATCATGGCATCGATATCTGCCGGATCGCGGAACGGATAAGTTGGTCTGAGCTGGACAATGATGTCGGGCACATAATCTTCCTTCTCTTTCAGGAAAGAAAGCGCGTGTGCAAACACATCGATATCCAGTGCTGTATCCGTTGCATATTCCGCAGGGCGGATAAAAGGCGTTTCCGCACCATATTCCCTGGCGATCCGGGCGTATTCCTCACTGTCCGTGGAAACGATGATCCGGTTGATATATTTCGATGCTTTTGCATGCTCTATTGAATATGCCATCATCGGTTTTCCGTTGATCTTTCTGATATTTTTATTGACCACACTTTTGGATCCGCTTCTCGCCGGGATCAGTGCCAGGATTTTTTTTTCTGCCATCTTCTTACCTCTCTTTTTCCGCAGCCGCCATATCAAGTGCTGCTCTGATCACTTTATCCATATCATAATATTTATATTGGCCAAGCCTTCCGCCAAACAGAATATTTCCCTGCTCTTTGGCAAGTGCTGCATATTTCTGGTACAGCTGCCCGTTCTTTTCATCATTAACCGGATAATACGGCTCGTCTCCCCGTGTAAATGCTGCGGGATATTCTCTTGTGATGACCGTTCCTTCCCCTTTACCGAATTCGAAGTGTTTATGCTCGATAATGCGGGTATAAGGCACCTCACGCTCCGTATAATTAACGACCGCATTTCCCTGGAAGTTATCCTCATCCGGCAGATACTCACTTTCAAACCGCAGAGAGCGGTATTCCAGCTGTCCGTAGCAATACCCGAAAAATTCATCGATCATGCCTGTATACAAAATCTTATCAAAAGTATCTTCCGTTTCTGCCAGAAACGCTTTGTATTCTGTTCCCAGCATGACAGGAATGTCTGCCAGCAGTTTTTCGGCAATCTGCGTATAACCGCCTTCGGGAATGCCCTGATACCGGTCATTAAAATAATTATTATCATAAGTATAACGCAGTGGCAGTCTTTTTATAATAAAGGGAGGAAGCTCTTTACAGCCGCGTCCCCACTGTTTTTCCGTATAGCCCTTGACCAGTTTTTCATATACTGTCGTTCCGGCAAGTGAAATCGCCTGCTGCTCCAGATTCTGCGGATCCGTAACCCCTGCTTCCCGGATCTGCCCTGCAATTACCTGTTTCGCCTCTCTTGGCGTATTCACCCCAAACAGGGCATGAAAGGTATTCATATTAAACGGCAGATTATACAGCTCATCTTTATAAACCGCTACCGGCGAATTGATATAGTTATTAAAGTCTGCAAGTGCATTGACATAATCCCACACTTCGCGGTCAGATGTATGGAAAATGTGGGCGCCATACTGATGCACCTGGATCCCATGCTGCTCTTTCGTGTAAATATTGCCGGCAATATGCTCTCTCTTTTCTATTACCAGACATGTTTTTCCCGCCTTTTTCATTTCGTGGGCAAACACACAGCCAAACAATCCTGCGCCCACGATCAAATAATCATATTTCATAAAATTCCCTCCAGTATTTTTGTTCTGGCTTCCCAGGTATGACCTGTCAGTGCCAGTTTTCTGCCCCTGTCCGCAATCTGTTGCAGTTTTTCATCCATCTGCGGCTGCAAAAATGCCGCCAGACGTTCTGCAAGCTTTTCCGGTTCCTCTCTATCATACAGGATAACGTTCTCTTCGTCTATCAGAATCTGATCCAGATACGCATTACTGTCCGTCACGCAGACCGCCCCCGCCAGCATCGTATTAAAGATCCGGTCATGCGCTCCCGCGTGAAAACAGGGCAGGACGTTCAGTGCCAGCTTTGCATCTGCAAGTGCCAGAAGACATTCTTCCGAGCTTGCATACGGAGACAGGATCAGATTTTCCGGATGCCTGCAAGGCAGATTTTCCCAGCCTGCGCCAATGATATGTATTTTCAGCCCCGCGTCCGCAAGTGCAGCCACAACATTTCCCCGCAATGTAAAACGGATATAATAATCCAGGAACTGGATATGCCCGAGCGTTTCCCGGATCTCTTCCTCCGTTACTTCCGGAATCTCTTCCACCAGTCTTCGTCTTGCCACGTTCTCCAGCAGCTGCTGCGGGTCTGCCAGGACCTCATCTATGATCGAATGGTAAAACCGGCTGTATTCCTCTCCGTTCCGGTTGATAAACACATCAAAATGAGACGGACAGACGTATGTTCCCGTGAAAAGCAGATCTGTTTTTCTTTCCTTCCATGGCCTGCATAACAGCTCTGTTCCGGCGGCCGGCAGAAACGGTCCCAGCTTTATCTGCGGAAAATAGCGCTGCATGTAAGCCATATGCAGCTGATCGATACAGATCTGCATATATCTGTCTCCCCGTCTCTTAAGCTGCTCCTGCATAAAATCATGATAATGGTACGGATGATCCACAATGATATTGATGCAGTACAGCGCATAACGATCCACAACCGGTATATCTTTTCCGTCATCCAGCCATGTATCTCCGCCGTAAAGTCCTGCAAAATTAAAGGTGAGAAAATATGCTCCCTGCCTTATTTCACCCATTCCTTCCGCAGTCTTTTTTTCTGTATCAAAATAGAAAGGACAGACCTCATATCCGTCCTTTCTAAGCTGTTTTTCTATTTGTGTCAGGAAATAGGATGTTGTTTCCACATCCCCATGAAATGTAATGATCTGCATATACCTGCCCACTTTTCTATTTCTTATTGTCCAGAAACTGTGGCGGCAGATAATTCAGCTGATTCATATTCTGATAATATCCGTATGCCACCCTGGAAGATGTCCTTCCTTTTCGGATTCCGGCTCTGTACTCCTGAAACCTTTTTTCCACAGTTGCTTTATTACGCGCCTCATCCGCCTGTAATTCCACACTCTTATCGGTCACCTCGGTAATCAGTCCCTGCAGGGTTCTGATCTGCTGTGCATATATTTTCTTTCCTTCCGGACTCTGCAACAGCTCACTGACATGTGCAAATACGGTTTCAAATCCCTGATCCAGCTGGTTGAGCGCATCGATCAGATCGGATTTTGCATCTGTTCCCAGATCGAATGCATCCCAGTCTACCGTATCTTCTTTTAAAAGCGCTGCCTGATTCTTGCTGTTTTCAATCAATTCAGACAGGATAGTGCTCTTTTTCTGCAGACTTTCTATCAGGATTGTAATGTACTGTTTCTCCATTCTGTCACCTGCCGTTTCCCGCTTTCTTCATGACCTCTTTCCAGGTATCACGCATAGAATGCAGGTGTGTGTTGACTTCTTCCAGAATTTCTTTGTCCTTCTTGATATTGGCCTCTAACAGACGCTCCAGAAGATATTTGTAGACGCGGTCAAAGTCCTCTGCGACCGGATAACGCATATCCAGTGTTGCACGGAATTCATCAATGATCCGCTGTACACGTTTGATATTATTATTGGCTTTCTGGATATCGTTATGTTCAATCCCCATGATCGCCATATTACAAAACTTGATCGCGCCCTCATACAGCATCAGTGTCAGTTCCGCCGGGGAAGCACTCATGATCTTATTTGTATTGTACTGCGCATATTGCTGCTGCGCATATGCATTTGGTAATGCCATATTCCTTTGCTCCTTAACCTAACAATCCTGCAATTGCGCTTGTCTTGGATGACAGCTTTGCAAGTGCTGTTTCCATCGCACTGAACTTCTGATACCATTTATCCTGCAGCGCTGTCAGCTTTTCTTCCTGTGCTGCAATATCACTGGTATACTCATCATATTCCTGCTTCATCTGCTTATCATTATAAGCCTTGTAGATGCTTCGCATACTGTTTGCGCTCATCTTTTCTGTCAGCTTGGAATACAAGCTGTTATTAAGCTGCTGGAAGAAATCGATCACCGTCTTCGGTTCATTGGTGATCATCGTCTTCAGGATATCCGTGTTATTGGAAGTTGATGAATCTTCCTTGTCCCCGTCGATATGGTATGCATGCTTTTCATTATCTGCTGATGTAAAATAACCAAGTGTATTGATACCGAAGCTGCTCAGATAATATGTCTTGCCACCAATGGTAAATCCGGATCCCATCACTTCTTCCATTGCAGAAGATATATCACTTAAAGTATTGTCTCTGCGCAGGAGGGAATCCTTGA
Source organism: Lachnospiraceae bacterium UBA6452 (assembly GCA_002441865.1). Classification (GTDB taxonomy): domain Bacteria; phylum Bacillota; class Clostridia; order Lachnospirales; family Lachnospiraceae; genus CAG-194. Next base: position 8,865 of record DJNY01000128.1, read on the forward strand.
TCTTCTTCTCCCATTCCTCGATCTCAGAATCACTCATTTCCTTCTTTTCGTCGGATGTCAGTGGTTCATAACCTTTGGAAGAATCTGCGTTGTAAAGCTTATCCATTTCATTGATCAGCTCATTATATCCTTTGATAAATTTCCTGATCGTATCATAAATGCCGTCATAGTCATTGGAAGTCGTCATCGTTACTGTCTCTGATGATTCTGCAAGTGCTGTGATCGTCATACCGTTGATCGTGAAGTTGTTGGCCGCGGATGTAAATGTTGCATTGTTCAGCTCGATCTCCGCATCCTGTCCCTGGATCCTTGTTGCTTTTGCAGAGTAATCATTGCTGGAAAGTGCTGCATTTGCCATTGTGATCCTCTGTTCCAGATCCTGGGTTACATCGTTTCTGATGGCTGCACTGTCATTTGCCACAAGTGCCTCATTATCCGCTTTGGTCTGCTGCGCGCTTTCCATTTTGGATACATAACCGGCAAGTGTATCGACACTTTTCAGTTTCGCTTCCATTTCTTTCAGCTTTGCTTCACGGGCGGTTTTTTCTTCGTCCGTTTCACCTTCCGGTGCTTCTTTCAAACTGTCACGCTTTGCTGTCAGCATTTCCTTAAACTTCGTGATCTGTTCTGATGTCTGCAGCTCAGATTTTACAAAATCCGGATCAGCACTTTTTTCGAAAAATTCGTCATATAATTTCTGATTGTCTGCAATTGTCTTTTCCGCTGCAGTGATCGCTGCATTTGCCTTTTCTGTCTTTGCCTGTACCTGTGCATCTATGTAAGCTGCCTTATCCGCATCGGACATATTGGCAAAACGTGTATATTCGCTCTTTGTCGCATCATCCAGGACATTGATACCCATTGCAGTCAGGGCATTAAAGCCGTTCTGATTATTTGCAGTCAGAGAGAAATCCGCATCTTTTCCCGTTGTGGTAGAACTGATGAAAAATCTCTGATAGGTCTCATCAAAAGAAGCATTGACCCCTGCATTCTTTAACTGCTTCGTCAGGTCTGCGATCGTTGCATCACCCGACAGGCTGATATCTGTACTCTTACCGCCTGTTTTCAGTGTCAGGCTGATCTTTCCTTCCCCGTCAAGCTGCATGCCTTCGATATCTTTCAGCTTTGTGGTGCCTGTATAGGAAGCAAGGCTTCCGTTTGCCTTTTTGAGCTCTGCGCCGGTCAGATAACCTGATTTTGCGAGCTTATTGACCTTTAATGTCTGTACACCGTCTGTTGCATTGGCATCTGCGATCACAGAAGCAATGGAACTGTTCGATACTGTTGTTTTCTTCTTTGCATAAGCGGAAGAGAAACGCAGATCGCTGACTGTGCCTGTGTAGAAGCTGTAGATCTTGCTGTTTAAAGTCTTCCATGCATCCATCTTCCAGGAGAGCTTTGTCTGCGCTTTTACCAGACTGTTTTTCTTGGCACTCTGGGCAGATACCAGTTCTGTGATAATGGTTTCTGTATCCAGTCCGGAATTCAAACCTGTGATTCTGATTGTCATAAACAGCCTCCTATCGTTTCTCGTCTATCAAAATACCTGCCATTTCCCATACTTTGGCGATCATATCCAAAGTCTTTTCCGGTGGCAGTTCTTTTATTACTTTCTTTGTGTCTTTATCTACGATCTTGATCGTCACACGATTTGTCTTTTCGTGGATTCCAAAAACAGCCTCTGAATTGGACATCTTTTTATTCAGCTGATCCACAGCCTGTTTGATCTGATCGTTTGACGGCTGACTATTCTGTCCGTTTCCGCTATAAGCGTTACCGCCGTCATCTCCTGTTTCCTGTACCTGGGCAACACCTGCTGTCGTTCGATCCAGCTGTGCTCCCACTTCCTGTGCCGTCGCATCCGTGCTCTCTGCTACAGGTTTACTTGTTTCCTGCGGTATTACTGTCTGTGCCTGCAGGCTCATCATGCTTCCAATCGGTTCAATAGCCATATTAACACCTCCCTGTTCGTCTCATAGCTATCTTCATTTATATATATCGACATTTCCCCTCTCTTTATTAATAAATCCTAAAAAAGTTTTTTCAAAGCTTCCAGATCTGCCTGCATTGCTTCCTTGTTGGAATCCTGGATCTGCAGATATACTTCCTTGCGGTAGACCGGGACTTCCTTCGGCGCTGATATGCCGATCTTTACCTGATCGCCCTTGACTTCCAGAACAGTCACTTCAATGTTGTTGTTAATAACAAGCGCCTCGCCTTTTTTACGTGATAATGCCAGCATATCATTCACCTGCCTTTCTGCTCTGTAACAGCTCATAGATCGGATACTTGACATCGTATCCTTCCGCAATGATCTGGCAGGCTTTTTTTGTTGCTGCATTGATCACGATAGGTCCCTGCAGATTGACACTCATCTTTGTCAGATCAGATGGTACCGTAACGGTCACAAGCACCAGCATATCATCATTTTCAAAGCTGCCGAGCGGCTTTAACAGTTCATCTTCCACCTGCGGGTTGTACTCCGGCATAATAACAAGCGGATTGACTACAGGCAGTGCAAACTGTGGTTCCTGCATGGACTGCAGCCACTGGATGCCCCCTTCTTTTTCCTGATCATGGATCAGCGCAAACTCTGTCAGCTGCGGAAATCCCACGATTCCGTTCACGAAATGGAGTACTTTGCTATCATCAATACAGATCTGTCCAAAAATTCTTGAATTAATTTCCATCGTTTTTCCCTTTCTTTTTATAAGTAGTTGAGCAGTGTCGTCTGGGCGATCTTACCTGTTGCCATCAGTGATGCGTTGTATGCCAGCTCTACGCTGCGGAGATTGACCGTTACTTCCGTAATATCCACATCCTCATTCTCGGAGGAAAGTGTTTTGAAGTTTGTCTGCTGCTTTGCAAGTCTGTTGGAGACAAGTTCCACGCGGGAACCTCTGTTACCTGTCGCAGTCAGTGCTGAATTGGCAAGATCCAGATGTCCCTGCGCCTTTGTCATGCTGCTTTCAAACATTTTCTGCATCTTGTCGTTCATCAGTGTATAAGATTTATTTACTGCATCCAGTCTTTCCTGCAGCTCTGTATTATCCGGATCTTTCTTCAGCATATCTTTGAGCGTGGAAATATTTTTCTCCATAGTATCCACATCTTCGATCGCGCTGATCAGATCGTCCATATCTCTGCGAAGCGCCGGTGTAAAAAGCTCACTTGCCAGTGTATTGACACGGACACTCTGGTTAAAGCCCACATCATAAGAAATATACTGTTTACTGTTATCATCGGTTGCGCCCGTCAGATAACCCGGATTATAATCAATACCTTCTGAAGTACATGCAAAATAGTGCTCAGGTCTTAAATCATTTTTTTCAAAAGTATCCTTTTCGTAAGTAACACGGATCTCACCTTCATTCACATCCGATGTTGCTGCATTGTCTTTTACTCCCGCGAGCTTCCCATAAGCCGCATCACTCAGGATCAGTTCTCCTGTCTCCGGGATGTATACAACACCGTCTGCTGCCTGATCTGCACTTGTATAAGGATTTCTTGCCGTATCATAAGCGGATACGATCTCCGCTGTCATTGTCTGCTGATTGCCGTCTGCGTCATAATAGGCGATCGTCGGTGCTGCTGCAGTGGAACACTTGTTATAGGATAAACGCATTCTATGTATGGTTGACGATGTAATATCCTGTTCCGTCGTGCCAAGCCCTTCCGCATTCGTCTCTGTCATGTCTTTCAGCTTTCCGCTGTCCACATAGGTCATATCACTGAGACTGTCTACAGTGAGCTGCTCTGTAATTTTGTAATTCTGCTTGACAGTATTGCCAAAGGTAACGGATGTATCTGTCCGATAACCGCTGAATACATAACGTCCTGCATAATCCGCATCACCTGTCGCATATACTTCCTTCTGCATGGATTTCAGATTTTCAAGTACCTTGCTTCTGTCCTCGGTCGTATTGAAGCCTGCAGCTCCTTTTTCGCAGTTTTTATAAAAATCGGAAACAATATCCACCACTGTAGTGATCGCACTTTCCGTAATATCCAGCCATGATTCCGCATCCGGAACATTCTTTTTATAATACTGGTTTACCTGACTTAAATTGGTGCGGAGACGAAGTGCACGGATCGCAACAACCGGATCATCGGACGGCCGGTTGATCTTGGATCCTGTAGAAAGCTGTGTATTGATTTTGTCCTCCAGCACTTTATTTCGATTGATATTTGTTACAGAATTATTGGATATGATCTTGTTTGTAATTCTCATATACTGCCTCTTTCTTTTCCATTGCTGCCTGATGCTGTTTTCTACTTATTACATCGGCTTAAACTGCTAAAAACTATACCCCTGTCTGCAGGATCAGTCTGTCATAAACCTCCGTCAGCACCTGGATCATCTGGGACGCCAGATTGTATGCGCGCTGGTACTGTACCAGATTCAGGGATTCTTCTTCCGTATCTACGCCGCTGACAGACAATCTTTGTGTATCGATCGTCTTTGCGATATTCTGATAGCTTGCGGAAAATGTATTGGCACTGCTTGCATTCAGTGATACATCCGACAAAATACACTGCAGAAAATCCGATGCCGAACAGCCGCGGAAGCTCATCTTATCTTTATTTGTCTGCAGATCGATCAGTTCTTTGACAAGATCATAACCTTCCGGCCCCGTTCCTTCTCCCGTATGGGTTGCCAGAAGCTGTGGATCGTCCAGCATTTCCCTGTTGATCGCAAAATTGGCTGCTGTCAGGTAATAATAGGTATCATCTGTGCTGGATACTGTCGCACCTGCCGCCTGATTTCTGGATGTTACAAACTTGCGCTGTGTCACATCCGTTGCTTCATTTGCCACAAACAGAACATCCGGCGCATTGCCATAGCCATCTACCGCATCCTGTCCTGTCAGGATCTTGTTAAATGCCTGTGCATAAGTTCTGACCCATTCATTGAGCTGCTGCTGGTAATACGGAACACCCTGATAATCGATGGAAACACCGATCTGTGCTTCCTTACCAATCCTGTCATCCATTGGCTGTCTGCTGTTTTTATTCAGATCATCGCTGATCTCGAATACATATTTTTCAATCTTACCGTCTGCACCGTAAACTGCTTTAAAGGTATCATAATAGTATTCCTGATTGCCGATCTGGATCACGCCGCCATTATCCGGCAGAGTCGATTTGTTCAGATCTTTCAGATAAGAAGCGCTGACATCGATCGTCACCTCATTCTTACCGGTCGTCTGGTTTTTGCTGATCTCTGCTACCGTTCCTTTAAAACACTCACCGTTATTTCCGTCGCGGAGAGCGATCAGTCCCTGCAGCTGTCCACCGATCCGGTTACTTGACATGCTGAACTCATTCCCGTTCTTCCAGACAATATCAAAAAGTCCGAGTGCATCGGACTGGTTGTTTGCTTCGTAGTTTGCTCTTGCAACACATTCCAGTTCATTATAACTATTGCCATCCACAAGCATCTGTCCGCCTGCGATCTTTACGGTATATCTGTTTGCGCCCGTATCTCTGTCCGGATAATTCGGATCACGGATCGGGGTCTCTTCTATCTCTACATTTGTGACCATGGAAAGCTGGTCGATCAGGAGATCTCTTCTGTCACGAAGCTCGTTCGCCGTTGTTCCCGTCAGCTCGATCACGTTGATTTGTTCATTTAAAGAAGCAATCTCTGCCGCATAGGAATTGATCTCATCTACTTTATTTTTGATCTCTGCATTGATATCCGTCTGGATGTTGACCAGATTCTCTGCTACCGTATTAAAATAGTACGTCAGGTTATTGGCAAATCCGATCATCTGTGCCTTCGTTGTCGTATCGCCGGGATTTTTCTGCAGCTCCCTCAATGCCTCGGACAGTTCATTAAATACTGTTGTAAAGCCTTTGATCGTTTTATTGTCATCTGCAAACAGATCCTCGATCTGCTTCATATAATATTCTTTTTCGCCGTATTCTCCTACTTTATCGTTGTTATTCCAATACTTAAAATCATAGAAAGCATCTCTGTTACGGTCGATGGACATCGTGTCAACACCGGAGCCGGCGCATCCGTAAGTTGTATGGGTACGGATCGCATCACTCGCACGCTGCGTCACCGTCTGTCTGGAATACCCCTTGGTTTCCACATTGGCAATATTATTACCCGCCGTATTGATCGACGCATTGGAGGCGATCAGTCCCGTATATGCGGTATTCAGTCCAAAAAATGTAGAAGGCATATGTTAACTCCTCTCCTATGCACCAAGTGTATTGATAATGTGTTCCAGAAGCTGGTCGATCACATTGATATAACGGCTTGACGCATTATACGCATTTTGAAATTTGATCATATTTGACAATTCTTCTTCATCGGAAACACCAACCACCTGCTGTCTGGCATTATCCGTGGAGCTGACTGTTGTATCTTCATTTTCATAGATGCTCTTAAATACAGCACCCGTATTGGCTACCTGGCTGACGATATTGGAATAATAATCAACCAGATTGGATTTTGTTGTCACGTTCGGATTCAGGCGATATGCTTTCGTTTCAAAAACAGCCTGCAGTTCCTGTGCGATCGCATAATCCTCTTTCTTGTCATTTTTAACGAAACCAAGTTTTGTCGGTTCTTTTACAAGATCCGGATTGACCACAAGATTAGTGATCGTAAACAGGGTATTTTCTTTTCCCGCCGACAGATCCTCCCGGATCAGCTTTCCATTCTGATCATAAGTATCGCTGGAAATACGCTGGAACAGCTGTATGATCGTGCCATCTTCATTCCGCAGATAAGGAGGTCCTTCCTTTTCTGCCGCATTTTCCAGCACTTCATTGATCTTTGTAACGATATTATGCACCAGATTATCAAATTCGGCCTGCACATTCATCAGGATGGAAGAAGAAACGGTTTCGTTATAAGCATCCGCATCCTGCAGATCCGTATAATCGGCCCTGTGGTCACCACGGGCAACCAGCATTCCTTTCAGGCTTCCGATATCGGTATTGCATGCTGTTGAAATCTCCCGTGTCAGATCAAACACTTTACAATTGGAAATATCATAACGGAATGTACCGTTTTCCTGCGGGATTTTCCTGGCATCTCCCTGCCAGAACGGTGTATAAAAGCCGGTATCCGAATTCTGATCCAGTCCGATCTTGAAAACCTGTGTCGCATTCACCAGTGTATGCCCTTCAAACTTGACATTGACACTTCCATTCCAGTCTTCGCTGTAGGAAATATTGCCATATCCGCCGAGAGCATCCAGTATCTGGTTCCGCTCATCACGCAGATCGTTTGCATGCTCGATCCCGCCTGTTTCGATCTTGGCGATCTCATTATTCAGTTCAAACAGACGATCCGCATATTTGTTGATCTGATCGACCTGCCCTTTGATCTGATTATTCAGGTTATCCTGATACTTGGCAAGTGCACTGTATACATTTCCTGCCTGCTCCACAAATTGTGAGGCGCGCTGGATCAGAAGCCCCTGTGTGACGGAGCTTGCAGGCTGTTTTGCCAGTTCCTGCACCGCTTCCCAGAGATTATTCAGTGAAGTGCTGAAAGATTCGCCATCCAGCTCACCCAGAAGTGTTTCCACCTCACTGAGCGTATTATAGGAAACCTCATAAAAGGCACTTCTGCCGGATTCTTTTCTGTATTTCTGATCAAGGAAGCTGTCCCTGACCTGTCTGACATCCGCATAAGTAACGCCCAGACCTGTCTGCTGGTTCGCTGCCGCTTTCGGATTGACCGACAATAAATTATAGTTTCTATCCGTCAGCAATGTCTGCTGCCGTGTATATCCCTTTGTATCGACGTTGGATAAGTTATGTGCAGTTGTATTCAGCGCATTCTGTCCGGTCTGTAACCCGGAGGCACCTACATATAAACTACCGAATAAGGACATTTCCTCACCTCATTTTCTTACTGTTTTGCATCAAATCCGCCTCTTGACGGAGCCATATAATTACCTGCATTTAAGGCGCCTTTGTTATATTCCGCCGTTTGTGGCGCGGCTTTTAGGCCCCGCACCAGATTCAGGTCAAATTCTACCATTTCAAGGGCACTCTGCAAGAGTTCCCTGTTCTGTTCATTGATCCGTGCCATGGCTTTCACAGTCTCTTTCAGCTTGTCACTCGCTCCGGACAGTCTTCTCTGTTCCTGCGGCCTGGCATCCAGTGCCTGGATCAGTACAGGGATCGTAAGTGTCCCCACATCACGGTTCATGACATTTGCCATATCCTCCATGATGCCCATCCGTCTTTTATCCACACCGTTTACCTGATCGATCAGAAGCTGTTCCTGCTCGGTGATCTGCTGCAGCGCCGGTATATCATTGGAAACAATGACCTCTGTTTTTTTCATGGAAAGCTTCAGAAGAGAATCATAATATCCGCACTCCTCTTCCAATACGTCCATCAAATTTTCCATCAGACTTGCCATATGTATTATTTCCTTTCCAGATCTCATTACAAAAATGGTGTCTGGCCTTTTAGGCACAGACACCGTTTTCTTTTTCATCAGCCTAATAATGCACTATATTTTTCCAGTAATTTCTCTGCAAAATCGTCAGAAGATACATCATAACTGCCGGACTGTACTGCCTGTCTGATCGGGGCTGTTACATCCTCGCGGATATCCGGAGCTGCAAAAGCGGCAGCTTTAGCGGTCTGAAAATCTTTTCCCGCGCTTGATATCTGAACTGCATCCTTAAAGCTCTTATTTGTTGTCTTCTGTGTTTTTCCTGCTTTAGAGGTATTATAAAGCTGCTGAATCTGTGTATAAGCTTCAATACGCATGGTAATTCCTCCTTTATGTGTATTGATGTTTGTTCTTATACTATACATATCGGAAAAAAACACGTGAACTTAATAGGCATTTTTCTTTTTTCTGTTTTCGGCTCAGCCCATTCCCAGCAGATGCTGTACCAGGATTTTGATCCCCATCAGGATCAGCACAATACCGCCTGCCATCTCTGCTTTCGATTTATAACGGCTTCCGAACACATTTCCGATCTTAAGGCCAACACCGGAGATGATCCCTGTCGTAATACCGATCAGAATGATTGCCTCGATAATATTGACACCCAGAAAAGCAAATGTCACACCGATCGCAAGTGCATCAATACTTGTTGCAACCGCCAGAAGCAGCATTGTGGAAACCGTGAAGGAATCATCCAGCTTTTCTTCCCCTGCTCTGGATTCACGCACCATATTGGCACCGATCAGCCCCAGCAATACAAAGGCGATCCAGTGATCCACATTTGCCACCATTGCCTCAAACCGTACACCGAGCAGATAACCAAGAAGCGGCATCAAAGCCTGAAAGCCGCCAAAATATGCCCCAACGATCAGATAATGCTTCGGTTTAACCTTCTGTACCGACAACCCCTTACAGATGGAGACTGCAAATGCATCCATTGACAGCCCGACCGCAATTACCAGTAATTCCCATAAACTCATGCTTTCTTACCTTTCCTT
>DJNY01000138.1 GCA_002441865.1 Lachnospiraceae bacterium UBA6452
TACTGGTCATGGATCCGCTTGGCACAGCTTTCCGCTACCATTTTCAGATGTCTGCTTTCCCTGACGTACTCCTCTGTTCCGTGCGGCATATGTAATGAAATACACAAAGCCGCCATTGTGCAGCCTGTCATAAAGCCCAGTCGCTCCAGCTGGTGCAGAAGTGCCTCTTTTTCTCCGACGTGAAAGATCAGATCCTTCATGATCGTTGCGACCGTATCCTCCTGCGCCGCATTGTCTATGATCATCTGGCAGTATTCTCTTGTCACATCCACAAGCGGTACTTCCCATGGCAGTGCAAAAAGCGGCAGTTCCTTTTCCTCACAAAATGCGATCACGCTGTCCGGTACTGCCCTTATAAACATGCCAACATTGATAATGAGCGCACTGGCGTGCAGGCGGTAGATCGTCTCTACAAAGCGCTGCAGCTTTTGCTCATCATTTCCCGCAATGCATTCCGTGATGACAACCTCATTTCCATGCAGAAACTGTGCTCCCTCATTTGTTTCAATGATGTGGATCCACTGCACAGGACGGCAGAGTCCCGCCTGTCCTGCCAGCAGCTTCATATTGTATTTGACTGATTCTTTAAAAAGATTACCCACTGTAAGTGCCATATATATCACCCTATTCTGTTGCTTTACAGATTTCCTCATACAATGCGTCACGCAGACGGAACAGTGTTTCCCGGTCTTTTCCGCCGACCAGCTCTCCGTCCAGCTCATCCACATACATGCAGACATGGGAGGAAGATGTCACGATGATCTCATCCGCATTTCGCAGATCCTCCAGATAGTAAGGTGTCTCGCTGACACCGATCCCCAGCTTTTTGCACATACGCACCAGATGTGCCCTTGCAATGCCCGGCAGGATCATATCATCCGTCGGTGCAGTATATAAGATGCCATCCTTTAAGATATGACAGTTGCAATGTGCACATTCTGTGATCCTGCCATCATGGCGATACAGAATTGTCTCATCCGCGCCCGCTTTATACGCCTTCTCCGCATACAATACGGAAGGCAGCAGGTTCAGCGTCTTGCAGTTACAGTAGAAGAACCGTTTATCTTCCGCTGTCACACACTTGATCGGCTTCTGACACGGATCGATATGATCCGGCTTGATCATAACCCACAGATTGCCCGGGCCTTTTTCATATACATGGTTTCGGATTCCCGTTCCTCTTGTACATGCCCAGTAAACAAAATTGTCGCCCGTATCCATTTTCTGCACAAGAGAAGCCAGAAGCTCCTTCAATTCTTCCTTGGAGCATGGGATTTCCATATCCATCAGCTTTGCGGAATTGAAAAAGCGGTCAATATGTTCGTCGATCGCAAACAGATGATAATTTCTCGCCGGACCTGCATCATAGACACCGTCACCGAAGAAACATACCCTGTCATCAAAAGGTACCATCATTTTTTCCAGTTCATCATAGGTTCCATTGTAATATCCTAATGTTTTCATGCGCATATACCTCCTTGTTCTATCCTTTCCAGTGCTGTAATGATTTCCTGCTCTGTCAGCATGCTCTTCCCATCCACCGTACATGTCATTTCATGTGTCACGCCGTCCACACTTCCGATCTCCACCGTTCTGGCTATGTAGGATCTGATCCAGTCAAAATCCGGAAGCAGCTTTTGTCCCACACGTCCGGACAGAGCTGCCACGATCCCGTAAGCACCCCAGTTGGACACGGTTGCAACGACCAGAATGTCGGTGCTGACCACGCAGGGCTCTAACGAGAGCTTTCTGCTGATCGCGCCTGCGATCTTTCCCATACCGATCTCATTGCCGCCATCTCCTACGCCGATCGAAGGAATAATGCCTTGGTAAGCCACAAACAACTCATCGATGGGAGCTGTGTGTTCGCTGATGCTCACGCCCCGCATATTGGCGTATTGCAGGAAACGGTTTCTGCCACAGCGTTCGACCGAGATCATTCCCTTCGGCTGATAAGTATCGATCAGTTCCTGAAAGGTCTCCTGATCCGCATCATACGGTACATAGACAGTGGGCAGCATTTCCAGTTCAAAAAAGCCCTGACACGGCTGATCCGTCAGGATCACCGGCTGATAACCGAGTCTCTGCAAAGCCAGTGCCAGCACCACCGTTCCTGCAGGACCGTCTGTCTCTGCATATCCCGCCACATAAAATCCGGTCGTTAAAAACACAATGCCCTTCTCCCAAGACAGGATTTCCTGTGCTGCCTTTTCGCAGCAGTTGTCCGATACATATCGCCTGATATACGGTATTCCACGCTGCGAATAACGCAAAATAACATCTTCAATGGTTTCTGTCATACGCATCCCTTCTTTCTAGGCGATCACCTGCGTGATCGGTACTATGGTGACACCTGCCTCTGTGAGCTGCTCCTGCAGCAGCCTGGCAAATGCAACAGCCTTTTTCCCATCCCCATGCAGGCAGACAGAATCTGCTTTGATCGGGATCTCTGTCCCGTCTATGCTGGTCACTACACCTTCCTGTACCATCCTTATCGTCCGCCGGACGGCTGGTTCCTCTTCTTCGATCACAGCGCCTTTCCGGGAGCGCGGGACAAGTGTTCCGTCCGCCTGATAGGCTCTGTCCGCAAATACTTCATTTGCTACTTTCAGTCCGGTCTCTTCTCCTGCCTTTACAAGCTCACTGCCCGACAGTCCCAGCAGGATCAGCCCGCTGTCCACCTCGTAAATGCCTTCTGCGATCGCATATGCCAGCTTTTCATCTTTGGCTGCCATGTTATACATGGCACCATGCGGCTTTACGTGCTGCAGACTGACATGTGCTGCCTTGCAGAAAGCCTGCAGTGCACCGATCTGATACTGCACCATTGCCTTCACTTCCTTTGGACTGACTGCCAGATTCCGCCGTCCGAAGCCGACCAGATCCGGATAGCCCGGATGTGCACCGACTGCGACGTTTTTTTCTTTTGCCAGTCTGACTGTTTCCGCCATGACGACCGGATCCGACGCATGAAATCCACATGCCACATTGACAGATGAGACATATTGTATGACCTCTTCATCCATACCGCATTTGTAGTTTCCGAAGCTCTCGCCCAGATCTGCATTCAAATCTACCTTCATTCCGCACACATCCTTTCTGTATCCTGTTTACTCTTCCATATTCACTACTTCCGATGCAGTTTTTTGTCTCTGACACACTATTGATTTCTATTCTGGTTTCGGTTTCTATACCATTTTCTATTTCTATACCAAAGTTAGTGTATGCTAATATTTCAGGTTAATATTTTTCACATCCGTCACCAGCATATGCCCCGGTGCATGTGTGATACAAAAGCCTGGCTTTGATGCCATGACCACAGCCTGCGGTGTGACACCGCACGGCCAGAATACCGGTACTTCTCCTTCACGGATCGTAACCGCATCTCCAAAATCCGGCTTTGCCAGATTCCGGATTCCGATCACCTTTGGATCGCCGATATGGACAGGCGCACCATGTACCTTGGGCATCGCTCCTGTTACCTGCACCGCCTTTGGCACCAGTGCATACGGAATAGGCCGCATACTGACAACCATATTTCCATGAAATACACCTGCGCTTTTACAGGCTATGTTCGTCCGGTACATCGGTACATTGCAATGCTCCTCGATCTGTCTGACCGGAATATCCGCCTTCAGAAGCTCGCCCTCAAAAGAAAAGCTGCAGCCGATCAGGAAACTGACAAGATCTTCTCTCCAAAATGCCGATACATCCGTGTACCTGCCTGTCAGCTCTCCGTTTTCGTAAATACAGTACTGCGGGATATCTTTTGCAATATCCGCATGATCGGCAATCTCACTTAAATATCTGTCCCCGGCATTTGTGACTTCCAGAATCGGACACGCTTTCGGATTTTTTGTTACAAACAGCAGAAAATCAAATGCCAGTTCCTTTGGAAGCACCACAAGGTTAGCCTGTGCATACTCGCTGCACATACCGCTCGTTTCGCCGGTGATCTTTTCTTCCCGGATCAGCCGCCGCACTTCCTTTGGTGAGCTGTCCGCATAATCCGCTGCGCAGGTTCCGTCCGGGTAACTGTCTTCTATTTTATTTACCATGCTGCCTCACTTCCTTTCTTCTCTCACATTAGTCACCTATGAGTAACTATTCATATATGCTGCTATATATAGCATCTGGAACAACTAATATCCTTGTTGATCCATAATAAACTAACCACATATGACAAACTTTTTGCTTCTTTGTTGTATCTGCTATCTCTCACCTGCCGCCGCACAATTTCTTCAGGAATCCGCCCGGCGAATGCTTCTGCAGCTTCTTCAGATCTACCTGCGCAAAGCGGATCCGGTCGCCCGGCCTCGCCTGTGCCAGTATGGGAAGATCCTCCTGTATCACGGTGGCGATCTTTGCATATCCCCCTGTCGTCTGATGGTCTGCCATCATAACGATCGGAAGTCCTGCTGTTGTGATCTGCACAGAGCCAGATACAATGCCATCGGAAATGATATCGGTGTTACCCTCTGCTAACACCGATTGTCCTTCCAGACGGATGCCCATCCGGTCACTCTCCACGCTTACGGTATACGGCGATTCCAGAAATGTCCTGACCCCTTCTTCTGCAAACATTTCCTTCTGCGGGCCTAAAATAACCCGCACTGTTTTTTCCCTCTCATAATCCGGCTGACTGATCATTTTACTGAGCAGTCTTTTCTGTTCTGCTTCCGAAAGCTCTCTGACGCGGATTGGAAGCGCATCCCCGTTTTGCAGCTTTCTTCCTTCAAAACCACCCAGACCGCATTTTAAATTGGTAGATCTGCTCCCCATCACACTTGGAACCTCTATCGTACCTGCAATGGCAAAATAGGCTCTCACACCGCTTTTTGCCATGCCAAATCGAAGCCTGTGTCCTTTTTCGATCCGGTAGACATGCCCCCGCTCGACCGGTATTCTTCCGTCATAGACCGCCTGCATATCCGCCCCGGTATAGGCAGCACATACATCTTCATCAAATACAAGCTCTGCTCCCATCAGTGTCATTTCCAAAACAGCCGCATCCGGTTCATTTTCCAGAAGAGAAACAAGCTGCGTATATGCCAGCGTATCCATTACACCGGAGGATGTGATCCCATATTCCATATAGCCGAATCTTCCTCTGTCCTGTACCGTTGTGAGCGGCCCTGCCTGTAGAATTGTCATATTCATTGCACATCACCTCTTTCCGCCTTTTACACGAATTCCGCATGATATACTTTTTTCTCAACATCCTGTCTGATCAGCGCATATTCCTGCTCTGTCACAGAAACGAAACGGATATAATCTCCCGCATGACATAAAACAGGCGGATCATTTGTCTGATCATAAAAGGCAAGCGGCGTCCGTCCGATCAGCCTCCAGCCGCCCGGTGAATCCATCGGATATACGCCTGTCTGGCTGCCTCCGATTCCTACTGATCTTGCAGGGATCTTTGTCCTCGGAACGGAAAGCCTTGGCATATGGATCCGTTCATCCAGACCACCCAGATACACAAAACCGGGGAGAAATCCCAGCATATAGATCTTGTAGTCCACGCTTTGATGGATCTGAATGATCTCTGCTTCACTCCTCCCAAGTTCCCGGCTCATCTCTCCAAGATCCGGTCCATCCTCCCCGCCATAGTGACAGGGCACAATGCGGATCCGTTTCTTTTCCTGTGTTTCGGCTGTCTGTCCAGCGGAAAGCTTCTTTATGACAGACAGCAGCTTCCGATAGGTTGTTTTTCCCTGATCATAAAAGATGAGCAGACTCCGGTAAGTTGGCAGAACTTCTGTTACACCTTTTGGGTGTGCTGCCTTGATCTGTGCTGCCAGATATTGTACGCGGTCGTTTGTCTGCACATTGATCACATTATCAAACTCACATAAAACCGCCTGATCGCCCACCGGACAGATACGAAAGACCTCCATAGGATCACTTCCTCTCATAAAACGCGCAAAGGAGCATGCTTTCGCACACTCCTTCGCGGGAAACTTTTATTATGATAGCAAACAAGAAGGGACAATGTGTTGACCACATCGTCCCTTGAATATGTTTCACATTATATCCGATTCTTTTTGTTTATGCAAGATTGACTTTGTTTTTTGTATATTTGCACATTCCTTTACATACATATGCACATCACTCCGTTTGTAAAGCT
>DJNY01000019.1:0-1298 GCA_002441865.1 Lachnospiraceae bacterium UBA6452
CTTGGTAATGATGTATTTATGCAGTATGAAAAGCATAAAGACGGTCATCTGACACCGCTGAAACAGAAAAACGTGGATACCGGCTGGGGACTGGAAAGAAACCTTGCATTCTTAAACGGTACAAAAGATGTTTATAAGACAGATCTTTTTGCACCGGTCATTGCATATATTGAACAGGTATCCGGCAGCAAATATGAAGCTGACGAGACGCTGACAAGATCCATGCGTATCGTGGCAGACCATATCCGTACAGGTGTTATGCTGATCGGAGATGAGGCAAGACTGACTCCTTCCAATGTGGGTGCAGGTTATGTATTGCGCCGCCTGATCAGACGCGCGGTAAGACATGGCCGCAGTCTTGGACTGAAAAAAGAAGATCTCTTGAAGATCGCTACGATCTATATAGACGAGATTTACCATGAAAGCTATAAGAATCTGGTGGAGAACCGTGAATTCGTTTTAAAAGAGCTGGATAAAGAAATCGTCCGTTTTGAAAGTACACTGGAAAACGGTATGAAGGAATTTAAGAAGATTCTGGATGAAACCGTAAAATCCGGTAAACAGACAATTTCCGGAAAAGATGCTTTCTATTTATATGATACATTCGGCTTTCCAATCGAACTTACCGTGGAAATGGCAAAGGAAGAAAATGTGGAAGTGGATGAAGCCGGTTTTGAACAGGCAATGGAAGAACAAAAACAGAAAGCACGTGAGAACCAGAACTTCTCCGCAAAACTGACGGTTGACAACGATCTGTTCAAGGAACTGGATGCATCCATTACAAGTACATTTGTCGGTTATGATGCACTGACGACAGAGAGTGAGATCAAGGTCATTGCCACAGAAGATAAACTGGTCGACAAACTGACAGAGGGTCAGGAAGGCACAGTGATCGTACCAAAGACAACTTTCTATGCTACCATGGGTGGACAGAAAGGTGATAAGGGCCAGATCAGGACAGAAAACGGTGTATTTGCAGTAACAGATACTGTAAAACTACCGGGCGGCAGAATCGGACATATCGGCAGTGTTGTATCCGGCAGTATTGCTACAGGAGAAAAAGCATCCATGGAAGTGGACGCTGTATCCCATGCAGGCACATGCAGAAATCATTCCGCAACTCATCTGCTGCAGGCAGCACTGCAGGAAGTACTCGGTGATCAGGTGCATCAGCAGGGTTCTTATCAGGACAGCGAGCGTACCAGATTTGACTTCAGCTACGGACAGGCAATGACAAAAGAAGAGCTTGAAAAGGTAGAGCAGATCGTTAATGAAAAGATTGCCGAAGATCTGCAGGT
>DJNY01000019.1:1425-13508 GCA_002441865.1 Lachnospiraceae bacterium UBA6452
GAAAAGTACGGTGATGAGGTACGTGTGGTATCCATGGGAGATTTCTCCAAGGAACTCTGTGGTGGTACGCATGTTGCCCATACCGGTGATATCCGCGCATTTAAGATCCTTGCAGAAAGCGGTGTTGCAGCAGGTGTCCGTCGTATTGAAGCCATTACAGGTGACCATGTGATCGCATATTATGCACAGCTCGATAAGAAACTTGCAGAAATTGCAGCACTTTTAAAGACAAATCAGGCAGGTATTACAGAAAAGATCGAGCATCTGCAGAAACAGGTAAAGGAACTGCAGGGCGAAAACGAATCCTTAAAGAGCAAGGCTGCAAAAGAGGCACTTGGTGATGTAATGGATCAGGTAAAGGATGTTTCCGGCGTGAAGCTGCTTGCCACAAGCGTAGAAAATGTAGATATGAACGGTCTGCGTGATCTGGGTGACCAGCTCAAAGAGAAGATCGGAGACGGTGTCGTTGTTCTGGCATCCGAGAAAGACGGAAAGGTCAACCTGATCGCAATGGCAACGGATGCAGCTATGCAGAAGGGTGCACATGCGGGAAATCTGATCAAAGGAATTGCAGCACTTGTCGGCGGCGGTGGCGGCGGAAGACCGAACATGGCACAGGCAGGCGGCAAGAATCCGGCCGGTATCAGTGCGGCGATCGCAGAAGCAGAAAAGGTACTTGCAGGGCAGATCCGGTAAAAAAACGAATAGAAATCGATATAATATAATAAAAAGTAGTTGACGGATTGTTAAAATCTGCTATAATCGTATTGTACATGATTCTGTGTGCGAATAATATTAACCCAGCAGTCAAGATACTTGAAGGGACTGAAGGGAGGTCAGGTGTGATTTATGTCAAACGTAATCGTAAAAGAGAACGAGACTTTAGATAGCGCTTTACGCCGTTTCAAAAGAAGTTGTGCAAAAGCTGGTATCCAGCAGGAAATTCACAAAAGAGAGCACTACGAGAAACCAAGTGTAAGACGTAAGAAAAAATCTGAAGCAGCAAGAAAACGCAAATACAATTAATATAAGATATCTCTGGCCGTTATGACCAGAGATTTTCTTCTTTATGGGAAATTTTATGGAATTCCTGATAAAGGGCAGGAGGAGATTTTATGTGGAACAGAGTTTTTTACGGCGTCAGCGCTGAGCATATCGTAGAGTGCTTTGTGTTTTACAGTATGCTGGGATGGGCCGTTGAATCTTTATATATGAGTATTTGTAATCATAAACTGACAAACAGGGGATTTGGGTTTGGCCCGTTCTGTCCGATCTATGGGTTTGGCGCGGTGTTTGGTTATTTCCTGTTAAGACCGCTTGCAGCACATCCGGTCATGCTGTATCTGACCGCGGCAGTGAGCGCTACGGTATTTGAATATCTGGTAGCAGTGCTGATGCAGAAAGTGTTACATGAAGTATGGTGGGATTATAATGAGAAACCATTTAATTATAAGGGCGTGATCTGTCTGGAAAGTACACTGGCATGGGGAATTTACGGACTGGGGATCGTCAGGGTGATCCAGCCGGCGGTTCTGCGCTTCCTGAATGTGATGCCTGAACCACAGGGCAGAAGAGTGGCACTTTTCATTTTATTCTTATATATGCTGGATTTTACATATCATCTGCTAAGTGCATTGGAAATCGATATACGTGAAAATGCAAAAGAAAAGAAAGCGTATGTATTAGAAAAGTATCATACGATACGTGATAACCTGGGGTTATAGATTTTATGAATAAAAATTATACTGAGTAATTTTACGTTGACAAGATGTGCAAAATACCATATTATGCATTTGAGGCAACAAAGATGAGGCTTCTTTCCACAGAGAGAAGCCTTTTTGTATATTTATGGTATCTTTTTGGATCATATATTATACAACGTTTGCCAAAGAAGGAGGAAATATTATGAAAATGAAAAAGTTAGTAAGCCTTTTAATGGTTGCAGCATTATCAGCATCCATGCTGACAGGCTGTGGAAGCAGTAACAGCGCAGCAGATACATCAGATGCTGCAGCAGACAGTACAGCAGAAGGTACAGAAAATGCAGCAGGCGGCACATTAAAGATCGGTGGTATCGGACCTTTAACAGGATCTGCAGCAGTTTACGGTACAGCAGTTGCAAATGCAGCACAGCTGGCAGTAGATGAAGTCAATGCAGCAGGCGGCGTAAACGGTATGCAGCTGGAACTGAACTTCCAGGATGATGAATGTGATGCCGAGAAATCAGTAAACGCATACAATACCTTAAAGGACTGGGGTATGCAGATGCTGGTTGGTTCCGTTACAAGCGGATGCAGTATTGCAGTCAGCGAATACACGAAAGATGACAACATGTTCCAGTTAACACCTTCAGGTTCTGCAGTAGAATGTGTACAGTATGACAATGCATTCCGTGTATGCTTCTCCGATCCTAACCAGGGTCTTGCATCTGCACAGTACATCGGTGAAAATAACCTGGCTACAAAGGTAGCGGTTATTTATGACAGCTCAGATATTTATTCATCAGGTATTTATGAGAAATTTGCAGCAGAAGCAGCAAACCAGCCTTTTGAGATTGTATCTGCAGAAGCATTTACAGCTGATAACAAGACAGACTTTTCCGTACAGCTCCAGAAAGCAAAGGATGCAGGCGCAGATCTGGTATTCTTACCAATCTACTATACAGAAGCATCCCTGATCCTTTCACAGGCTGACAAGATGGGATATGCACCAAAGTTCTTCGGCTGTGATGGTCTTGATGGTATCTTAAACGTAGAAAACTTTGATACTTCCCTTGCAGAAAATGTTATGCTGCTGACACCATTTGCTGCTGATGCGACAGATGACCTGACAGTTAACTTTGTAAAGAACTACAAGGATAAATTTAACGGTGAAACACCAAACCAGTTCGCAGCTGATACTTATGATGCAATCTATGCAATCAAGGCTGCTGCTGAAAAGGCAGGTATTACAGCAGATATGTCCGTATCCGATATCTGTGAAGCTATGAAGACTGCCATGACAGAGATTACAGTGAACGGTCTGACAGGTACTATTACATGGTCTGCAGACGGCGAGCCTTCTAAGGAGCCTAAGGCAGTTAAGATCGTAAACGGTGCTTATACAGCAATGTAATTTCAGGCATTGCAACTGAAGCTTATAAAACAAAGGGGTTGTTTGAAACAGCCCCTTTTTGCATAATAAGAAAATTGCATACAAGTTGTGTATCCACATAAAGTATGATAAAATACAAAAAATGACAGAAAAATGAGAGATGAAGAGGGTGTTTGCATGAGTTTTATTTCTTACCTGGTAACAGGAATCAGTCTTGGTAGCGTATATGCTATTATTGCACTGGGTTATACCATGGTGTATGGTATTGCAAAAATGCTGAATTTTGCACACGGTGATGTCATCATGATCGGTGGCTATGTTGTGTTCGTTGCGGTCAGCAATCTGGGGATCAACCCGTATGTGGCAATTTTGATCTCTATGGCAGTCTGTACCGTTTTGGGTGTGGTTGTGGAAAAAGTGGCTTATAAGCCGCTCCGTAATGCATCTCCGCTGGCAGTTCTGATCACAGCGATCGGTGTCAGCTATCTGTTGCAGAACGTGGCACTTCTGATTTTTGGATCTGATACAAAAGCATTTACATCTGTTGTCACAATGAAAAATATCACATTGTTTGACGGACAGCTGATCATTCCCGGCGTTGCGGTTGTGACAGTTCTGGCATGTATCGTGATCATGATCGGATTGTCATTATTTATTAAAAAGACAAAGGCAGGCCGTGCCATGGTGGCAGTATCTGAGGATAAAGGGGCTGCCCAGCTCATGGGTATCAATGTAAACGGAACGATCTCCCTGACATTTGCGATCGGTTCCGGTCTTGCAGCGATCGCCGGTGTACTGCTTTGTTCCGCTTATCCTTCCCTGACTCCGTATACAGGTGCAATGCCAGGTATCAAGGCATTTGTTGCTGCGGTATTTGGTGGAATCGGATCTATCCCCGGCGCTATGATCGGTGGTATCCTGCTCGGCATCATTGAAAATTTAAGTAAGGCATATATTTCATCCCAGATGGCGGATGCGATCGTATTTGCGGTTCTGATCATCGTCCTTCTGGTTCGCCCTACCGGTATTCTGGGCAAGAACATTCAGGAGAAAGTGTAGGTGGTAATGATGAGCGAACAAAAAAAGACAAAAAATAAACTGAAATTAAATAAAGTGACAAAAAATGACCTCATCACATATCTGATGGTCGTGATCGCTTATGTGATCGTTGAGATCATGCTGAAAACAGGCAATCTTTCCTCTCTGTTACAAGGACTTTTAGTACCGCTTTGTACTTATGTGATCCTGGCGGTTTCATTGAACCTGACAGTTGGTATCCTGGGAGAGCTGAGTCTTGGGCATGCAGGCTTTATGTGTATCGGTGCATTCAGCAGTGCTCTTTTTTCACTGGGGCTGAAAGACAGTATTGCAAATGAGGGGCTCCGTTTCTTTATTGCGATCCTGATCGCAGCGGCAAGTGCAGCACTTTGCGGTATTTTAGTAGGTATTCCGGTACTTCGGTTAAAAGGAGATTACCTTGCAATCGTTACACTGGCATTTGGTGAGATCATCAAAAACATCATCAATGCACTTTACCTTGGTGTAGATTCCCGCGGTATACATATTTCCATGACCGATACGATGTCACTGGGACTGGAACCGGATGGAAAGGTGTTGATCAAAGGTGCACAGGGTATTACAGGAACACCGCATGATTCCAATTTTACGATCGGTGTTGTTCTGATCCTGTTATCCCTGATCATTATCAATAACCTTGTACATTCCAGAACGGGAAGAGCTGTTATGTCGATCCGCGATAACCGTATTGCAGCAGAATCCGTCGGTATCAATATTACAAAGTATAAGATGATCGCATTTACGATATCCGCTTCTCTGGCAGGTGTTGCAGGTGCGCTTTACTCCCATAATCTTTCCACACTGACAGCACTTCCGAAAAACTTCGGATACAATATGTCTATTATGATCCTTGTATTTGTCGTGCTGGGTGGTATCGGTAATATGAGAGGTTCCGTGATCGCAGCCGTGATCCTGACGCTGCTTCCTGAGCTCTTACGTGGACTGAATAATTATCGTATGCTGATCTATGCGATCGTCCTGATCGCCATGATGCTCTTTAACTGGAGCCCGCGTACCGTTGCATGGAAAGAAAAGATGGCCGCAAAACTGAAAAGAACAAAGAAGGAGGAGGCATAATCATGGCACTTTTGGAAGTAAAAAATTTAGGAATCTCCTTCGGCGGTCTGCGTGCGGTAAATGCATTTAACATTGAGATCGAAAAAGGACAGCTGTATGGTCTGATCGGTCCGAACGGTGCAGGTAAGACAACAATCTTCAACCTGCTCACCGGTGTTTATAAACCGGATGAAGGAATCATCAAATTAGACGGTGAAAATATTACAGGCAAAAAGGCGATCGAGATCAATAAAGCCGGTATTGCCAGAACATTTCAGAATATCAGACTGTTTAAAGATATGTCTGTGAAGGACAATGTCAAGGTCGGGCTGCACAATCATCATCCGTACAGCACTTTGGAAGGAATCCTGAGACTGCCACGTTACTTTAAAGTAGAAAAAGAAATGGATGAACGAGCCATGGAGCTTCTGAAGGTATTTGACCTGGATAAAGAAGCGGATTTCCTGGCATCCAACCTGCCTTACGGAAAACAGCGTAAGCTGGAGATCGCAAGAGCACTTGCCACAGATCCGAAGCTGCTGCTTCTGGATGAGCCGGCGGCCGGTATGAATCCGAATGAAACAAAAGAACTGATGGATACCATCCGTTTTGTCAGAGATAAATTTGATATGACGATACTTCTGATCGAACATGACATGAAGCTTGTTTCCGGTATCTGCGAAAAACTGACGGTACTGAACTTCGGAGAGGTACTGAAGCAGGGTGACACAAGTACAGTGCTGAATGATCCACAGGTTATTACAGCATATCTTGGCGAATAGGAGGAAACTGATATGGCAATGCTTGAAGTCAAAGATCTGCATGTCCATTATGGCGTGATCGAAGCAATAAAGGGCATCGATTTTGAAGTAAATAAAGGGGAGATCATTGCACTCATTGGTGCAAACGGAGCGGGAAAGACGACAATCCTGCATACGGTTACAGGGTTGATCCAGCCGACAAAGGGAACGATCGTATTTGAAGGAAAGGATATCACAAAAACGCCGGGATATAAGATCGTATCGCTTGGTATGGCACATGTACCAGAAGGAAGAAGAGTTTTTGCACAGCTTTCCGTATATGAAAATCTGTTAATGGGAGCTTATACCAGAAAGGATAAAGAAGAGATTGAAAATACACTCCGCATGGTATATGACAGATTCCCTCGTCTGGAAGAAAGAAAAGGACAGATGGCAGGAACGCTTTCCGGTGGTGAGCAGCAGATGCTTGCCATGGGTCGTGCGCTGATGAGCCATCCGAGTATTATATTGATGGATGAGCCGTCCATGGGATTGTCCCCTATTTTTGTGAATGAAATTTTCGATATCATACAACAGGTCAGCAAAAGTGGTACGACAGTTCTTCTTGTGGAACAAAATGCAAAAAAGGCACTTTCCATTGCAGACCGTGCTTATGTACTCGAAACAGGTAAAATTGTCCTGACAGGTAATGCTAAAGAACTGATGGACAATGAATCTATTAAAAAAGCATATTTAGGAGAGTAGGTGTTTGGGTATGGAGAAGGTTATCATTACAATTGCCAGGCAGTATGGAAGTGGCGGTAAAACGATCGGCGAGACACTTGCAAGGGATCTTGGGATCAACTGCTATGACAGAGAACTGATGCGCATGGCGTCCGATGAAAGCGGTATTGCGGAAGGGTTATTCGGAAAAGCTGATGAGAGACTGAAAAATTCGCCGCTGCTGCGCATTACAAAAAATGTGTACAAAGGACAGCTGATCCCGCCGGAAAGCGATGAATTTACCTCCAATGATAATTTGTTTAATTATCAGGCAAAGGTGATCCGCCAGCTTGCTGAGGCCGAATCCTGTGTGATCATCGGCAGATGTGCAGACTATGTTTTAAAAGAATATGACCATGTGATCAGTGTTTTCGTACATGGCAGTCATGATTTCTGTATGAAACGTGCCAAAGAACGTCTCGGATACGGCTCTGATAAAGAAGTGGAGAAGTATATCGCAAAAACAGATAAGTACAGAGCAGATTATTATCATTATTATACGGGACATGAATGGTTTGATGCCCGCAATTATGATCTGTGTCTGGACAGTTCAAAGCTGGGGTTTGAAAAATGTGTGGAAGAAATTAAGTCTTATATGGCGATCCGCATGAATCAGTAATAAAGAAGTACAAATATGCGTATGATTATAAAAAGGCAACAGAGGTAATGATGCGTATCAGATTTCAAGTAAAAAAGCAGATTTTATGTCTGCTTTTTTCGTGCATGTTATTTGCTGTTTTTACAACAGAGACTGTCAAAGGACAGAATGCGGAACTGGATGCAAAAATACAGTCTCCGAGTGCGGTTCTGATGGAGGCGTCTACAGGACAGGTGATCTATGAGAGGGATGCGGATACGAAAAGAAGCCCGGCAAGCATTACAAAGATCATGACGCTGATTCTGATCTTTGATGAGCTGAAAAGCGGGAATTTAAAGCTGGACGATGAAGTGACAACAAGTGCCTATGCCAAATCCATGGGAGGGTCACAGGTTTTTCTGGAAGAAGGAGAGGTGCAGACGGTCGAGACGATGATCAAATGCATTGTGGTGGCTTCAGCTAATGATGCTTCCGTTGCAATGGCGGAAAAAATCTGTGGCAGTGAAGAGGCATTTGTAGAACGGATGAACGCGAGGGCAAAAGAACTTGGTATGACAGAAACGCATTTTTGTGACTGCTGCGGTCTGACGAGTGATGAGCAGCATTACACATCTGCAAGGGATGTGGCACTGATGTCCAGAGAACTGATCACAAAATATCCGGAGATCTATCAGTATACGAAGATCTGGATGGAGGATATCACACATGTCACAAGAAAAGGGAGTACGCCATTTACTTTAGCAAGCACCAATAAGCTTCTGAAACAATATGAATACACAACAGGACTGAAAACCGGTTCGACATCCGTTGCAAAATATTGTTTCAGTGCGACCGCACACAAGGATGGAATCGATCTGATCGCGGTTGTGATGGCGGCACCGGATCATAAAGCCCGTTTCGCGGATGCCAAAACACTTCTGACATATGGATTTTCCGTCTGCAGCATCTATCATGATGCCAATACGGATACCCTGCCGAAATTAAAGGTAAAAGGCGGCGTGGAGGATACGGTATCGCTCCGATATGAGAAGGAATTCCGGTATCTGGATCTGAACGGACAGGATATGTCAGGTGTAACCAAGAAATGGGAACTTACAGAAACGGTTCCTGCACCGGCTATAGAAGGGGAAAAAGCGGGAGAAGCCGTGTATTATCTGGGAGAGCAGAAGCTTGGCAGTGTTGATATTTTGTATGCGCAGACAGTGGAACAGGCAGGTTACGGAGACTGTATCAAAAAAGTATTTTCAAAGACACTTTTATAATTTCCTGTTTTTTGGTATGATAGAAGTACTTGGTCTGAAACAGTATTGCGAAAAGGATTGGATATGTCAGGAATAATAGCGGGGATCGCAGCAGTGCTTGTATGTCTGCTGCTGATCGTGATCATAGATTCAAATCGATTTCATACAGTGTCCTACGAATTGGAAAGTGAAAAGATTATTTCGGATTTCCATTTCCTGTTCCTGTCGGATCTGCACAATAAATCATACGGAAAAGAAAATGAAAAACTGCTGCGTGCGATCAATGAGATAAAGCCGGATGCGATCCTGATCGGCGGAGATGTTTTAAATGCACACCCGGGAGCATCTGTGGAAGAAGCACTTTCTTTTCTGAAGAAGCTTACGGCGTATCCGTTGTATTATGCCAATGGAAATCATGAACAGAGGCTTTTGTTATATCCGGAAAAGTATGGCTCCATGGGAGCAGACTATGAAAAAGGCTTACAGAAGCTGGGGATCAGCAGGATGATCAATGAGACACGCATTCTGGATCGTTACGCGGTTTCCATCACCGGATGTGAAGTTGACCGGCAGTATTATAAAAGATTTCATAAGGTACCAATGAAAAAGGAGTATCTGGATCAGCTGCTTCCAAAGCAGAAGGAGAATTGTTTTCAGATCCTTCTGGCACATAATCCGGATTATTTTCCGACGTATGCTGCATGGGGAGCAGACCTTGTCCTTTCCGGCCATCTGCACGGCGGTGTTGTCAGACTGCCGGTTCTGGGTGGTGTGATCTCGCCAAGGCTCCATTTGTTTCCACGTTACGATGGTGGCAGATTCACATATGGGAGCAGTACAATGATCGTCAGCCGCGGGCTGGGAATGCATACGATCCCGTTTCGTTTCAACAATCCGGGAGAACTCGTTGATATTACGATAAGAAAGAGGAATAACAATGGCACTATCGGTAAAACTGCAGGTATTTGAAGGCCCGCTGGATCTTCTTCTGCATTTGATCGAAAAAAATAAGATTGATATTTATAACATTCCGATCGTATTGATCACGGATCAGTACATGGATTATATCCGGCAGATGCAGACGGAAGACATGAATGTGATGAGCGAATTCCTGGTTATGGCTGCAACACTGATCGATATAAAATGTAAAATGCTTCTGCCACGTGATGAAACGGAAGAAGGGGAAGAAGAGGATCCGCGTGCGGAGCTGGTACAGAAACTTCTGGAATATAAGATGTATAAATATATGTCCTTTGAATTGAAGGACAGGCATATCGATGCGGCAAAGAATTTTTACAAAAAGCAGACGCTGCCGCCGGAGATCGAACAATATCGTCCGCCGGTAGATTACGATGAACTGCTGGGAGATATCAATCTGCGTAAGCTGCAGGAAATTTTTGAATCTGTCATGAAAAGACAGGAGGACAAAATCGATCCGATCCGGGCGGGATTTGGCAAGATTGAAAAAGAAGAAGTGGATATGGAGCAGAAAACAAGATATATCGAAAGCTATATAGGCTCTCATTCCAAAATGAGCTTCCGTGATCTTTTACAGAAGCAGCATTCCAAGGCGGAAGTGATCGTTACATTTCTTGTCATACTGGAAATGATGAAGACCGGAAAGATCGATATTTATCAGGCACATACCTTTGATGATATTGAGATAACGAGAAAGGGAACAGGAAACAATGGAGGAACAAAATAAAATAGCGGCGCTGGAGGCAGTACTTTTTACCATGGGTGATTCTGTGGAGGTCAGCAAGCTGGCGGAAGTGATCGAAGAAGATGTCAGGACGACAAAGAAGCTGCTGGCAAAGCTGCAGGAGCGTTATGAAAAGGAAGACAGCGGTATTATGCTTAGTGTGCTGGAAAATGCGTACCAGCTTTGTACAAAGCCTGCATATTATGAATCACTGATCAAGGTAGTTAAAGCACCGAGAAAATATATCCTGACAGATGCACTTCTGGAGACGCTTTCCATTATTGCCTACAAGCAGCCGGTCACCAAAATGGAGATTGAGAAGATACGTGGTGTCAGTTGTGAGCACGCGGTCAACAGACTGCTCGATTTTGAGCTGATCACGGAAGTAGGCAGAAAGGATGCACCGGGACGACCGATTTTATTCGGTACAACAGAACAGTTCCTGCGCAGCTTTGGTGTAAAGAGCCTGACAGAACTGCCTGAACTGAATCCGGACCGGATGGCGCAGTTCAGGGAAGAAGCGGAAAAGGAAGTACAGCTTAAGCTGGATATTTAAAACAGGAGAGAAAAGGGGAAGCATATGAAAAAAGGAAAAAAATATCTCGCACTGCTGCTTGCAGCAGTAGTTATGGCAGGAAACTTACAGATACCTGCACTGGCAGAAACAAAAGATGAAACCGGTGTGCAGGAAGAAGCAGGTGAAGAGATCAGCGTGCAGATGCAGCAGCTTGCGGATGAAAGCGAGCCGCTCACGCTGCTGGATCTTTCCCTGGAGGGCGTAGAAGCTGCGCAGCTGACGGAAGCGGAATTTGCAGCAAAATTTGATGCTTCTCAGGAAAAGATTGATGAGGCGGACAGGGAAATGTGTGCAGACCTCGGAACGGTTCTGCCGGATCCGGAAGCAGGCACCAAAGAACCGGAGACGGTATCGGAAAATGATGCGGTATCATCCAATACAGTTTCCGGCGAAACGGATCTGCTGGCAGAGACACAGGGATATGCAACGCTGGAGGATGCTTCCGCTTATGCCTGCAGCCAGATGTTGAAACGGAAAGAGATCTTTACCATCAAGCTGGCAAAGAGTAAGGACAGCAGCCAGCAGAATATCCGGGATATCCTGCTTGGCGCCTTTGCATATGATGAGAACGGAAATCCGCAGGCCGGAGATTATCTGTATTATCATATGGCATATATGGCATGGCAGCAGCAGGACGGCGGTAATGATACGATCGTCTACCGGATCGGAATGCTGTACCGTACGACACTGGAGGAAGAAAAATATGTATCCGGACGTGTGGCACAGATCATCACGCAGCTTGATCTGCGTTCCGCATCCAGGACAGAATATGAAAAGGTACGCAGTATTTATGATTATGTCATGGATGCCATTACCTATGATTCCTATCACTATGCGAATCAGCCATCCTACAATTATATGTATACGACATATGGCGCATTACATGACGGCTATGCAGTCTGTCAGGCTTATGCGACACTGTTTTACAGACTGTGTGCGGAGGTCGGGATTTCTGCCAGAGTGATTGCGGGAAATCCGGATGCTTCGACCGGAAAACCGACACATGGCTGGAATATCGTCAGACTCGGTGATGTGTATTATAATGTAGATGCAACATGGGATGATGAATTCCCAGGCTATTATCTGTTTTTCTTAAAGAGTATGAATGGCTTCTTTGAGCATACACGCGATAAGCAGTACGAGACAGCCGCTTTTGAAGCTGCATTCCCGATGGCGGTCAACAACTACATACTGCCGGATCAGAAGGAAATTGATG
>DJNY01000019.1:13654-20288 GCA_002441865.1 Lachnospiraceae bacterium UBA6452
GAAAACGGAAAAGGATATTACTGTATCGGAATCACAACAAATACCGTATATCAGAATGAAATAACGCCCGGAGCGACTTACAAATATCGTATTTATGCCAGAAAAAACGGACAGACGACCGCCAGATCGGAGGAAATTTCTTTGGTGACCAAAATGATGCTGCCAAAGAAAGGATCTGTCTGTCAGGCAGACGGTTATCGTTATAAAGTACTTTCTGCGACAGCCAAAAGCAAAAAAGTGGCATTTGCCGGTGTAAGCGATAAAAATGTGAAAAAGGTCATCATTCCGAAAACAGTAAAGCTGGACGGTATCACTTATCAGGTGACGGAGATCAGTGCCAATGCACTGAAAGGAAAGAAAAAACTGAAAACAGT
Source organism: Lachnospiraceae bacterium UBA6452 (assembly GCA_002441865.1). Lineage (GTDB taxonomy): Bacteria > Bacillota > Clostridia > Lachnospirales > Lachnospiraceae > CAG-194. Next base: position 14,029 of record DJNY01000019.1, read on the forward strand.
TTCTGTAGGGGAAAATGTAACAAAGATCGGAAAGAATGCCTTTGCAGGCTGCAGCAGGCTGGTCAATATCGTAGTCAAGGGCAAAAAGCTGAAAAGTGCGGGAAAGAACAGTCTGCAGGGAATTTCCGCAAAGGCGGTGATCTATGTACCTTCCTCCAAATTAAAGAAATACAAAGGTCTTCTGCAGAACAAAGGACAGAAAAAGTCTGTAAAAATAAAGAAATAGAATGATTTCTGAAAAAGGTTCATATGCTGTATAAAGGAAACAGAGACAGGAACCGGTTATATGGGAAATCTGAAAAAGAATCTGAAACGACTGACCGGAACGGCAGTAGCGGTGATCCTCTGTATCACCAGTCTGCTGCAGGTTCCGGTCAGGGCGGATGAATTAAAGGTATATGCCCGTGCGGCGCTTCTGATGGATGCGTCGAATGGGCGTATTTTATATGAAGAAAACGGTTATGAAAAGCTGCCGATGGCTTCCACTACAAAGATCATGACCTGTATTCTGGCGCTGGAATACATAAAAGAACATGAGACGACGGTCTGGGAAGAACCGGTGGAAGTATCGGAGCATGCGGTCTCCATGCCAAAGGTAAAGCTGGGGATGCAGAAAGGAGACCGGTTTCTGCTGGAAGATCTGTTATATTCCCTGATGCTGGAATCCCATAATGATACGGCGGTAGCGATCGCGGAATATATAGATGGCAGTGCAGAAGCTTTTGCGCAGCGGATGAATGAGAAAGCGCGCTCGCTTGGCTGTCAGGATACCAATTTTATCACGCCGAACGGACTGGATGCGGAGGCGGATGGGAAAATACATGAGACAACAGCGGCAGATCTGGCAAGGATCGCCTCCTATGCGCTGCAAAATGAAGAATTCCGTAAGATCATCGGCACAAGAGCCTATACGTTTCCGGAGCTTTCCGGGCGCAGAACCTTCCAGGTGTACAATAAAGACCGCTTTCTTGATCTGATGGACGGTGCGATCGGGATCAAAACAGGATTTACCGGAAAAGCGGGCTATTGCTTTGTCGGCGCTCTGGAAAGGGATGGAAAAACTTTGGTTTCCGTTGTACTCGGCAGCGGATGGCCGCCCCATAAAAACTGGAAATGGGAAGACACAAAGATATTGATGGAATACGGGCTTTCCCATTATACAGAGCAGTGTATTCTGCAGACCTATACGTATCAGCCTCTGCCTGTGGAAAACGGTATTTCGGGACAGGCGGCGATCCGGCCGGAGAGCGGTGACAGGGAAAAAGAACTGACAATGCTTCTTTCGGATGATGATGATGTAAAAGTAACAAGGCAATATCCGAAAAAACTGGAAGCACCGGTGGTGGAAGGGACCTGCATCGGGTACGAAAAATATTTTGTGAACGGACAGTTGTGGCGCAGTTATAAAATCTTAACTGCAGAATCTGTAGATTTACGTACTTATTCCTATTGTCTGCGACAAATTTTTATGTTATACTTCTAAACGAATGTGACCGGGAGAACTCTGCCCGTGCACAGAAAGAAGTTACTTTTTAATTAATATAAAATGGAGGTCTGAAAAATGAGTAATTCTTCACAAGCGAGTCAAAGAATTGCAGCTTTACTCGACGACAACAGTTTCGTTGAAATCGGTGCAAAGGTTACAGCCAGAGCAACAGATTTTAACATGAAACCAACAGAAACTCCTTCTGACGGTGTTGTAACCGGCTATGGAGTAATTGATGGCAGTCTTGTGTATGTTTACAGCCAGGATGCATCCGTTATGAACGGTACAGTTGGCGAAATGCATGCAAAGAAGATTGCAAACCTCTATGATCTGGCTTTAAAGACAGGTGCACCAGTCATCGGTCTTATCGATTCAGCCGGACTTAGATTACAGGAAGCAACAGATGCTTTAAATGCGTTTGGCGAAATTTACATGAAGCAGACGCTTGCATCCGGTGTGATTCCACAGATCACAGCAGTTTTCGGTAACTGCGGCGGTGGACTTGCCCTGATTCCTGCATTAACAGATTTTACATTTATGGAAGGCAAAAAAGCGAAACTGTTTGTGAACTCACCAAACGCACTTGCAGGCAACAATGCTGACAAATGCGATACAGCAGCGGCAGATTTCCAGAGCGAGAAAGCCGGTCTTGTAGATGTTGTAGCTGATGAAGCAGACATCCTTGCACAGATCAGACAGCTTGTATCCATGCTTCCTGCAAACAATGAAGATGAAGCTTTTGAAGAAGAATGCGCAGATGATCTGAACAGAGCTTCTGCTGATCTTGCAAACTGCACAGGTGACACAGGCATCGCATTATCTACAATTGCAGATGATAATGTGTTCTTTGAAGTAAAAGAAGCATATGCAAAAGAAATGGTAACAGGTTTTGTACGTCTGAACGGACAGACAGTCGGCTGTGTTGCCAACAGAAGTGAAGTTTACGGCGAAGACGGAGAAAAGACAGAAACATTTGATTCCGTACTGACTCCTGCAGGCTGTGAAAAGGCTGCAGATTTCATTACATTCTGTGATGCTTTCAATATTCCTGTTCTTTCTCTTACAAATGTAACAGGTTATGCAGCATGTGAATGCAGTGAGAAGAAGATTGCAAAGGCAGTTGCAAAACTTACATATGCATTTGCAAACGCTACTGTTCCGAAGGTAAACGTAGTTATCGGTAAGGCATTCGGTACTGCAGCAGTTGCAATGAATTCCAAAGCAATCGGTGCTGATCTGACAATCGCATGGGAAAATGCAGAGATCGGTGCTATGAATGCAAAAGATGCAGCTATGATCATGTACGATGGACAGGGTGCTGATGTGATCAATGAAAAAGCTGCTGAATATGCTGCTCTGCAGACAAGTGCAGAAGGCGCAGCTAAGAGAGGATATGTAGATCAGATCATTCATGCTGCTGATACACGTAAATATGTGATCGGTGCATTTGAAATGCTGTTCTCAAAAAGGGAAGACCGCCCGGCTAAAAAACACGGTACAGTTTAAGAAAGGATGTACTTAATATGAAAAAGAGACTATTAGTATTAGGTATGATCGCCTGCCTTTTTGGACTGACAGCATGTGGCAATAATGGTTCAGCTCAGGTTCTGACAGAGGAAGAAGAGGCTGCTGCTCAGGTAGCGGATTCTTATATCAGCCAGATCGCACAGATTGAAGCAGATGGCACAGCAGATCAGTATATCGAGTATGATGAAAGCCTGGAGAGCGTATTTTCAAGCTGGGAAAGCGGTATGAAGGAGTTAGGCGGTTATGTCGAGACGACAGGCCATGATGTTGATTTAAGTGACAACAAGGAAGTCGTTGTTGATGTTGACATTAAAGGTTCTGCACTGGATCCGAAGGGGCAGCCGAGAACAGCTACAGTTGAGGTGATCTATACAGCAAAAGATTACAAGCTGAGCAGTCTGGCAGTCAATGTCAATTATACATTCGGTGAAATGATGAAAAAAGCAGCCCTCAATACTTTACTTGGTATGGGTACTGTATTTGTGATCCTGATTCTGATCAGTATGATCATTTCATGCTTCTCCGTTATTCCGAAAATCGAGGCAGCTTTCAAGAAGAAAGAAACTGCAAAGGAAGAGAAGAAGGACGTTGTAGATCAGATCATCGAAAAGGAAGAACTTGCTGATGACAGTGAACTGGTTGCAGTTATCTCAGCAGCGATCGCAGCTTATGAAGCTGACAATGGCAGTGCATCATCTGACGGATTCGTTGTTAGAAGTATCCGTAAGGTAAATAAAAGCAAATGGCAGAACGCCTAATTAACAGGAGGAAATTAAAATGAAGAATTATACAATTACCGTAAATGGCAGCGTATATGATGTAGTAGTAGAAGAAGGTGCATCTACTGGAGCAGCTCCGGTAGCAAAAGCAGCACCAAAAGCAGCACCAAAGGCAGCTCCTAAAGCAGCAGCTCCGGCCGGTGGCGCAGGATCCGTTAAGATCGAAGCCGGTGCAGCAGGTAAAGTATTCAAGATCGAAGCAAGCGTAGGACAGGCTGTAAAAGCTGGTGACGCTGTAGTTATCGTAGAAGCTATGAAGATGGAAATCCCTGTAGTTGCTCCTCAGGATGGTACAGTAGCTAGTATTGATGTAGCAGTTGGCGATGCAGTAGAAGCAGGCGCTGTCCTTGCAACATTAAACTAGAAAAAGTCTTTGACTTGAGTCAATGACAAATTAACAGGAGGTCAACAAATGGATTACATAGCAAGTACATTGAACAATCTGGTACATCAGACGGCTTTCTTCAATCTTACTTGGGGAAACTACCTTATGATTGTAGTGGCTTGTGTATTTCTATATCTGGCTATCGCAAAAGGATTTGAACCACTTCTTTTGACTCCGATAGCATTCGGTATGCTGCTGGTTAATATCTATCCGGATATCATGCTCAGCATTGAAGATTCCGCAAACGGAACCGGTGGTTTACTGTATTATTTCTACCTTTTGGATGAATGGGCAATCCTGCCCTCCCTGATCTTCATGGGTGTTGGTGCGATGACTGACTTCGGTCCGCTGATTGCCAATCCAAAGAGCTTTTTACTTGGTGCTGCAGCCCAGTTCGGTATTTTCGCAGCATACTTCGGTGCAATCGCACTTGGCTTCAATGACAAAGCCGCAGCAGCTATTTCCATCATCGGTGGTGCAGATGGTCCTACTTCCATCTTCCTTGCCGGTAAACTGGGACAGACAGCCCTCTTAGGACCGATCGCCGTTGCTGCATATTCTTATATGTCACTTGTTCCAATCATCCAGCCGCCGATCATGAAGCTGCTGACAACAGAGAAGGAACGTAAGATCAAGATGGGACAGCTCAGACCTGTATCTAAATTAGAAAAGATCCTGTTCCCGATCATCGTTACAATCATTGTATGTCTGCTGCTTCCTACAACAGCTCCGCTGGTAGGTCTGCTGATGCTTGGTAACTTATTCCGTGAATCAGGTGTTGTTCGTCAGCTGACAGATACTGCAAGTAATGCCCTGATGTACATCGTAGTTATCCTGCTTGGTACATCCGTAGGTGCAACAACAAGTGCAGAAGCATTCCTGAATATGGATACATTAAAGATCGTAGCACTCGGTCTGATCGCCTTTGCGTTTGGTACAGCAGCCGGTGTATTATTCGGTAAGCTTATGTGTATCTTCTCACATGGCAAGGTTAATCCGCTGATCGGTTCAGCAGGTGTATCTGCCGTACCTATGGCAGCCCGTGTATCTCAGAAGGTCGGTGCAGAATCAGATCCGACAAACTTCCTTCTGATGCATGCTATGGGACCTAACGTTGCCGGTGTTATCGGTACAGCCGTTGCAGCTGGTACATTCATGGCTGTATTCGGTGTATTCTAAAAGGAAAAAGAAAATCAAAGTATGATTGTTTAATCAAAACAGGAGGAAATAATAAAATGGCTGAAAAAAAACCGATTAAAATTACGGAAACTATTTTGCGTGATGCACATCAGTCCCTGATCGCAACAAGAATGCCTACCGAGCTTATGCTTCCTATTCTGGATAAGCTTGATAAAGTTGGATATCATTCAATCGAGTGCTGGGGTGGTGCTACATTTGATGCTTCCCTTCGTTTCTTAAAAGAAGATCCATGGGAAAGACTTAGAAAGATCAAAGACGGCTGCCCGAACACACCTCTTCAGATGTTATTCAGAGGTCAGAATATCTTAGGTTACAGACCTTATGCAGATGACGTTGTAGATGCTTTCGTAGAGAAATCTATTGCAAACGGTATCGATATTATCCGTATCTTTGACTGCTTAAATGATATCCGTAACCTGCAGGAAGCTGTTGATGCAACAAACAGAATCAAACAGCGTGAAGGCAGAGGCCATGCACAGGTTGCATTATCTTATACACTTGGTGATGCTTACACAATGGAATACTGGACATCAATGGCTAAGAAGATCGAAGAGATGGGTGCAGATTCTATCTGTATCAAGGATATGGCAGGTCTTTTAGTTCCTGTTAAGGCTACAGAGCTGGTACAGGCATTAAAGGAAGGAACCAAGCTTCCGATTCAGCTGCATACACATTATACTTCCGGTGTAGCTTCCATGACATATATGAAGGCAGTTGAGGCAGGTTGTGATATTATTGATACTGCAATGTCTCCACTTTCTATGGGTACTTCCCAGCCAGCAACAGAGGTTATGGTTAAAGCATTTGAGGGAACTCCATATGATACCGGTCTGGATCAGAACCTGTTAGCAGAGATCGCTGATTACTTCCGTCCACTTCGTGA
>DJNY01000230.1 GCA_002441865.1 Lachnospiraceae bacterium UBA6452
AGACTCCTACTGATTCGGTCCTTCACCTCGCGGCTACTATGACCTCTGCTGACTTCTGTGCGTTCAGCATTGCTTTATGCAATGGTTACCTCTTTCAAGGCGTACCGCACAGACCTCCCTAGGTACCACACGTTTCTTCCTCTCCATCCATCTGCCTCATTTATCATGCATGATTCCGTGTAGTTATTGGGCTTCGACGTGGATTGCAGTCTTACCCTCATGCATGACCTCATATGAGATTTCTGTTCGTCAGACCAGAGATTTCCCCGTGAGTTAGTATGTTCCTCACATCCAGCTTCCTTCAGATTCCATCTCACGATGGACACCCTTGCTTTCGGCTATATCCTTCCCACTACCGGGCGGATTCGGGACTTTAACCCGTTAGAAACGTGCGCCGCTAGGCGCACAACTCAAAACAAGCGTCAATCATAAGATTGCCGCCTGTTTTTTTTCAACATCCACCTATTTATTTTACCTACCCCACCAGCAGCTTCACAAAATATGCTGCATACGCAAGCAGCATGATAATACCGCCTGTGCGCTTAAGTTTACTGTCCTTATTGCAGACACAGACAAGAAGCAGAACGGCTGTTGCTGTTGCTACCGCTGTATCCAGCACAAATTTCCTTTCAAATATGACCGGACGGATCAGCGCAGAAGTACCGGCTACAAATAAGATATTGAACACATTGCTGCCCACGATATTGCCGATCGCGATATCCGCATTGCCTCTTCTTGCCGCCGCGATGGAAGTCACCAGTTCAGGCAATGAAGTCCCGAAGGCAACGATCGTCAGACCGATGATTCTTTCGCTGATACCGATCACTTCGGCGATCTCTGTCGCACCGTCTACGACAAACCGGCTGCCCAGCACGATACATACAAGTCCGACCAGGATCATCAAGAGCTGCACAGGCAGACTTTTCTGCTTTTCATCCGGCTCATTGTCCTCCTTGCCCTTCTTTGCCATCCAGAGCAGATAGCCCAGATAGATCAGAAAAGCGATCCATAAAATGCCGCCTTCCACTCTTGTGACCTTTTCTCCTGTATAGCCTAAAATGCCAAATAAAACGGTAATGGCGATCATATACGGGATTTCTATCATCCGCGTTGACTTCTGCACCGCCAGTGGCACAATAATCGATGCAATACCGAGGATCAGCAGGATATTCATAATATTGCTTCCTACGACGTTTCCGACCGTGATCCCTTCGTTTCCTTTCAGGGATGACGTAATACTGACGGCCGCCTCCGGTGCACTTGTTCCCATGGCAACGATCGTCAGACCGATCACAAGCTGCGGTATGCCAAGCCGGAAGGCAAGTGCGGAAGAACCGTCCACAAACCAGTCAGCTCCTTTGGTCAGCATCACAAATCCGATGATCAATAATACGATTGCGATCAAAATATTCATTGTTTTCTCCTCTTTTGATTTTTCTACAGTAGAACGGTTTAAAAAAACTCATGGATCGTATATCCATGAGTTTTATTCATTCAGTGAACTTCCCTTAAGCCGTTGCATTTGCCGCATATACAGAATCGCCTCCGAATAAACGCATTGCATTCTGCATACCCATATGCATCTGCTCATCTAAAATGCTGGCAAAATCAGAAGTTTCTCCATAGGAAAGAGAATTCTCCACATCCGCAACATAAGGGGATTTCTTTTCGATATGATCAGTCGATACGTCATTATCCACGCCCTGTATTTTTTCAAGGCTCTTCGCACTGACCGTATTGGTATTGTAAATATATGGCTGGTATGCCATGATTGCTCCAATTCCCATACTGTTGTATCCTTCCTTCCGAAAAGTTATTTTCAGTATACCTTACCTTACTCTTTTTTGCAATCCCCGTCCGGCTTTTTCTCCGGTTTTTCATATTTTTTATAATGCACATAATCCTGTTTTGTATACTTACAAAATGCACTCAGATCATTTGCCAGTATTTTAAAGCTGTCGATCGTTGTGTCAAAGAGTCCGGATTTATACAGGTTGTACAGCACCAGCCCGATCGGAACCGCCAGGATCATACCACCGACGCCGGAAAGCCGCCAGCCGATGAACAATAGGATCAGGGTAGGCAAGGCGGGAAGCCCCAGCGAATCTCCGACGATCCTTGGCTGGATCAGCTGACGGAGCAGCTGTCCGCCGCCCCACAATACCAGAAGAATGATCGCCGTTGTATAGCTTCCGTTCAGTATCTTAATGATCGCCCACGGTACAAGTACTGTTCCTGTACCAAAGACCGGCAAAAAGTCCAGTACTGCGATCCCCAATGCCACCAGCACCGCATATTTTGTTCCGGCGATCGCCAGTCCGATCACAAGCAGCAGATACATCCATATCTCAATTTTCAGCTGTGCCAGGAAATAACCGCCAAATGCCTTTGTCATCGTATTTTTTACGATCTGCCACTGTTTCTTGACCGGCTGCGGAACCCATTTCTGTAAAAACGCATTGATCTGAAATTTTTCCGCAACAAAGAAATAGGCAGATAGCAGTCCCATCAAAATAGACATCAGAATACTTGGCACATTCATCGCAAACCGGCTGACCACTTTCACCGTTGGTGAACTCAGATTGCCGAGCAGATTTCCCATATAAGACTTGACACTTTCTATCACGCTGTCGATCTGCTGTCTGGAATCCAGCGGCATACGCTGGTAAAGCACCTGAAATCTGCCGCCCACATGTGACAGATCCTCTTCGATCGCTTTCCACATAGAAGGAAGATTGCCGATAAAACCGATCACCTGCTGCGTCAGAAAGTCAGCAGCCAGATAAAGCAAAAATGCCACACCGCCGATAACGATAGCAATGATAAAAGCCGAACCTGCTTTTCGTTTGATCTTCAAATGTTTTTCCAGAAGCTGTACAAGCGGATTGGCGAGCAGCGATATGATCCAGCCAACCACAAACGGCATAAAAAATACGATCAGACGCGGCAATAAAATAACAACCAATATGATTGCAAGAACCGCAAGTACAAGATTCAGAAAAATTTTCACATAATGTTTTACAGAATCCATCATCCGTCACTCTTTCTTTCCTAAAACCACTTCATCAATAAAGTCATACAGTTCATCCCTGCCCTGCTTTGTCTGGGCTGAATAGGGGAATACAAGTGTTCCCGGCTCTACCTGCAATGTTTCCTTGATCAGTTTGATCTGCTTCTGTATCTGGGAACGGTTGATCTTATCCAGTTTGGTTGCAATGATGATCGGTCTGAAACCGTTATGTAAGATCCAGTCATACATCTGCACATCATTTGCACCCGGTTTATGCCGGATATCTATCAGCAGAAATACCTCTTTGAGCATTTCCGATTTCTGCAGATATCGCTCGATCATCTTGCCCCATTTGGCTTTTACCTCCACAGAAGCATTTGCATATCCATAGCCCGGCAGATCCACAAAATACAGTTCCTGGTTAATATTATAATAATTGAT
>DJNY01000200.1 GCA_002441865.1 Lachnospiraceae bacterium UBA6452
AATCGACAAGACCGGGGTATACCATGCTTTCGGATGATGAAGAGCTTTCCCGTGTCCTGCCGGTCATAGAGGCGGTCAAGAAACGATTTGATGTACCGGTTTCTCTGGATACATACAAAACCGGAGTGGCAAGAGAGGGCCTAAAGGCAGGCGCAGATATGATCAATGATATCTGGGGACTGCAGTATGATCCTGCCATGGCAAAGGTGATCGCAGATGCAGATGCAGCCTGCTGTCTGATGCACAACAGAAAGAATACGGACTATCAGGATTTTATGAAAGATGTTTTGATGGATCTGGAAAGCTCGTTGGAGCTGGCAAAAAATGCAGGCATTTCCTATGATAAGATCATGATCGATCCGGGCGTTGGATTTGCAAAATCTTATGAACAGAATCTGACGGTCATTAAAAATGTGAGTGAGCTGCACAGTCTGGGACTTCCGGTCCTGATGGCGGCAAGCAGAAAATCGGTTGTCGGTCTGACACTGGATCTGCCCAAGGATGAGAGACTGGAAGGAACCATCGCGATCACGGTATCAGCAGTCCTTTCGGGCTGCAGCTTTATCCGGGTGCACGATGTAAAGGAAAACCTGCGTGCCATGCGGATGGCAAAGGCAATTTTGCAGGCAGAATAGAAAGAGGATTCCATGGACTATATTACGATAAAAAACCTGAAGATATTTGCACATCACGGTGTGTTTGCACAGGAAACGGAAAACGGACAGAACTTTTATGTGAATGCGAAGCTCTATGTGGATATGGAGCGGGCAGGCACGACAGATGCACTGGATGATGCGGTCAATTACGGAGAAGTCTGTCTGTTTCTGGACAGCTTTTTAAAAGAGCATACTTATAAGCTGCTGGAAAAGGCGGTAACAGAGACAATGCAGGCGGTTCTGCTGCAGTTTCCGCTCATTAACGGGCTGGAGCTGGAACTTAGTAAGCCGCAGGCACCGATCCCACTTTCATTTGAAACGGTATCGGTGACAAGATCGCTTTTCTGGCATAAGGTATATCTCGGGATCGGTTCTAATCTGGGGGATAAGAAAGAATTCCTGGAGCATGCGGTTGAAAAACTGAAGCTCGATCAGGATTTCCGGAAGCTGCGGACTTCGGACTGGATCGTGACAAAGCCTTATGGTGGAGTGGAACAGGATGATTTTTTAAACGGTGCGATCGAGGCGGAAACATTTCTTTCTCCGGATGAGCTGCTCCTTAAACTGCATGAGCTCGAGCAGGAAGCCGGAAGAGAGCGCAAGATCCACTGGGGACCGCGGACACTGGATCTGGACATTCTATTGTATGACCATGAGATCCTGGATACAGAAAAACTGACGATCCCGCATATAGATATGCAAAACCGCCAGTTTGTATTGGAACCGCTTTCACAGTTAGCACCGGCTTACATGCATCCGGTACTGCATAAGACGATCAGTCAATTGCTTGCAGAGCTGCAGCCTTAGCAGCATCAAAGGTCATAACGGATATCGGGCCATAGGTACTGGTCTGATAAACCGGTGTATCGGCACCAAAGCTGTGGAAATAAACATAAGAGGAGGTAACATTGATATCGCTGTAGTTACCTTCCGCTACAATTTCAGGATTGCTGCCGTCAATCCCCATACGCATAAGTGCCGGGGAAACAGGATCATTTTTCTGATAGTATACATAGCTGCCCACTACATTGAACAGATCTACGCGGTCGGTCGTCAGAACTGTATTGCTGCCATCTGTCAGATCATAGCGGCAGAGCTGATAATTATTTTCCGTATCCAGATAATAGATGGAACTGCCGGATAAGGTCGGATACCACATGTTGTATTCGAACAACGTCTGAACGGTGCCTGACTGTGTATCATAGCTGTAAAGGTAATGATCCTCTGTGGTACCGTTATAATAGATCACACCATTTGCGGCACTTGCGGGATTGACCAGATATTCCGCAACAGCTCTTGCATCGGATTTATCGGTATTTATTGCATAAAGCTGCAGCGTTTTGGCATTGTCAACCGCTTTCTCATAATAGAGCGTATTACCGATCAGGTTCAGCGTATTACAGCTGGAACGATCCAGACAGGTAATATTTTTACCGTTTGTTTTGCAGCGGTAAATACCGGACATATGGATCAGAAAACCAAGGCCGGTGGCTTTAGATGCTTCTTTCTGGTAATAGTACAGATAGTTGCCGCCTTTATTCAAGAAGGCAAGGGAAGACTGTCCAAGTTTGGTGATCTCTGTCTGATCGGGATTCATGCTGTACAGCGTATAATCATCATAGGCATTTGCAAAATAAACCTTATCATCTGCCTCACAGAAATAGCCGCCATTATTCAGATTTCCGGCGGTATTTCCGATCGTGTCGGGTGGATTTTGCGGAAGTCTTGTGGCAAGGCGCGATAAAAAAGTCAGCCCGAAGATCAGTATCAGTATAATGGAAATGGTAATGATCACAGTTTTTTTACTGTTCATAAAAACATCCCTTTCATAGCATTTTCTGGCTCTATTATAGCAGATAGAACCATAAAAGGAAATCATAGAAAAAGCAAATTAAAACAGAAAGAAATATAAAAAATATTTTACATAAATTCCGGTTTTATTTTACAAAGAAATGATAGCAGAAAAGAAGAGAACCGGATAAAATAAACGGAATGGAGGAAACGGAATGGATCTCGGTGTATTAAGAGATGAGATTGATGAGATCGACGGAAAGATCGTGGATCTGTATGAAAAACGAATGGATATCTGCAAACAGGTGGCAGAGTATAAGATCGAAACAGGAAAAAAGGTATTTGACAGAGCACGTGAAGAAGAAAAGATCAGAAAGGTCAAATCCCAGACACACAATGAGTTTAACAGTCATGGTGTAGAGGAACTGTTTGAGCAGATCATGTCTATGAGCAGAAAGCTGCAATATCAGATGCTGGCAGAAAAAGGAAGCCTTGGCAAACTCCCATTCATTGGAGTCGATGAGCTGGATACCAAAAAGGCAAGAGTTGTATTTCAAGGTGCAGAGGGTGCTTATTCGCAGGCTGCGATGGATAAATATTTCGGAGATTCCGTCAACAGCTTCCATGTGGAGACATTCCGGGATGCAATGAGTGCGATCGATGAGGGCAGTGCGGATTTTGCTGTTCTGCCGATCGAAAATTCCACTGCAGGCATGGTCAGTGAGATCTATGATCTGCTTGTAGAGTTTGAAAATTATATTGTCGGGGAGCAGATCATCAGGATCGAACATTGTCTGCTCGGTTTGCCGGGAACAGATCTGTCCGAAGTCAGAACCGTATATTCCCATCCACAGTCCTTGATGCAGAGTGCACGTTTCCTGCAGGGATATGACTGGCGTCAGATCAGCATGCAGAACAACGCATTTGCAGCACAGAAGGTAAAGAATGACGGGGATAAGACGCAGGTGGCGATCGCAAGTGAATATGCAGGCAGGATCTACGGACTGGAAGTACTGCAGAAAGGGATCAACCAGGCGGAAAATAATTCCACCCGTTTTATCATTGTGACAAATCAGAAGATCTTCCGGAAAGACGCGCGCAAGATCAGCATCTGTTTTGAGGTACCGCATCAGAGCGGATCACTGTATCATATGCTGTCCCATTTTATCTATAATAATCTGAACATGTGTAAGATCGAAAGCCGTCCGATCGAAGACCGTACATGGGAATACCGGTTTTTTGTGGACTTTGAAGGAAATCTGGCTGACAGTGCAGTGAAAAATGCACTGCGTGGTCTGCGGGATGAAGCAAGAAACATGAAGATCCTCGGCAATTATTAAAACCTGTCTGTTTACGGAAATATGTAAAATGACACAAAGGAGATAAAGAACGTGGCACTGAAAACTTTTGCTGCAATTGATGTCGGTTCCTTTGAACTGGCAATGAAGATTTTTGAAATATCACCCAGGATTGGGCTTAGAGAGATTGATGATATCAGACACCGGATCGATCTGGGTACAGATACCTACACGACCGGAAAGATCAGCAATGAACGGATCAACGAGTTGTGTGAGGTGTTAAAAGAATTTAAGGAAATCATGCGTACTTATAAGGTAGATGCTTACAGAGCCTATGCGACAAGTGCACTCCGGGAGACAGAAAACCGTCTGATCATCCTGGATATGATAAAAAACCGGACAGGACTGGACATAGAGGTACTCAGCAATTCCGAGCAGCGTTTTCTGGATTATAAAGCGATCGCCTCCAAGGGAGAGGGATTCCAGAAGATCATTGAAAAGGGAACTGCGATCGTGGATATCGGCGGAGGCAGTGTACAGATTTCCCTGTTTGACAATGATTCCCTGATCACAACACAGAATATCAGACTCGGTGTACTGCGTATGCGTGAACGGATCCTTTCCATGCAGGTAAAACCGTCCCAGTATGAAAAGCTGATAGAAGAGATCGTGGACAATCAACTGGAGATCCTGAAAAAGATGTACTTTAAGGATCGCGTGATCGATAATATCATTGTTGTGGATGACTACCTTTCTCCGGTGATGCAGAATCCGGCTGTTTGTGCAGGAAGCGGCTATATGACAAGGGAAGACTGTATCGCTCTCGCCGGACAGCTGCAGAATAAAAATAAAGAAGAGATTGCCAAAAAGCTGGGGATCAGTGAGGAAAAGGTATTCCTGTTGTTTAACAGTGTTGTGCTGATGAAGCGGGTGATCGCCTGTATGAATGCAAAGCTGTTGTGGGCGCCCGGTGTGACACTGTGCGACGGTATGGTTTATGAGTATGCGGAGGGTAACAAGCTGATCAGCCCGGAACATGATTTTGAAAAGGATATCCTTGCCTGTGTTGCCAATATCAGCAAACGCTATATGGGAAGCAAAAAACGCAGTGAATCGGTGGAAAATATCGCGCTGACGATTTTTGACAGTATGAAAAAGATCCACGGGCTTGGCAAAAGAGAGCGTCTGCTTCTGCAGATCGCTGCGAAGCTGTATGACTGTGGAAAATATATCAGTATGACAAGTGTGGGAGAATGTTCCTATAGTATCATTATGGCAACGGAGATCATCGGCCTATCGCATCTGGAGCGTGAAATGGTTGCCAATATCGTTAAGTATAACCGGATCGATTTTCCGTATTATCATGAAAACGGAGAGCAGCTTGGTATGGATCTTGCCTCTTATCTGAAGGTGGCAAAGCTGACGGCGATCCTGAAACTGTCAAACGGACTTGACCGGAGCCACAAGCAGAAATTTAAGACGATCAAGGCAACGCTGCATGAACAGGAGCAGGAGCTTGTGCTCTCTGTAGATACGGCGGCTGATATCACACTGGAAAAAGGACTGAT
>DJNY01000171.1 GCA_002441865.1 Lachnospiraceae bacterium UBA6452
TTCTCAGGAATAAAGAGGAAAGCCTACTAATAAAAAGTCAAGTATAAATTGAAAAAATTTTATATGGAAAAATGAGTACACGAAACAAACTGCCTCAATAGCCAGTTTTTGAGAAGGTATGTCTGATATCTGTTAGGACTCTTCGTTTGATTCCTGGTCTAGGTTGCGCAAGCACTCCTTGACTTTGCCGTAATAGATTCTAAGAAACTTATTAGCACCAGCAGTCATATAAACGAGATAAGGTTTTCCTTCGGCTCGTTTCCTGTCAAGGAACTGATAAACAGGCTCGTTAACCGGTCTGTTTTGAAGGTAGGTGGACATAATCTGAAAAAGAGTTTTGCGAAGCCTTGTTGAACCGTTTTTGGAAGCACGATTACTACGCTGTTTAAACTGTCCTGATTCATTTACGCCAGGGTCAACGCCTGCAAATGCAGTGATGGCTTCGCGATGGGTAAAACGGGAGACATCACCAATTTCGGCAATGAGTTGGGGCCCATAGGTTTCTCCAACACCATAAATGCTCATCACAGTATTGTATTCAGGAAGTGTTGAGGCTAATTGGTTCATTTCCTTTCGAAGTATTTCGATGTGCTCAGAGGCAAGATTTAATTGCTGAATGCTTTGCTGAATGAGAAGTTTATAAGATTTCTCTTTTGGAAATACTGCAACAAGCTGTTTAGAAGCTTCAAAAAGCTCCGCTGGTTTTCCTTTCTGAAAGTTATAGTGATGCTTTTTACAGAATGCTTCATAACGCACAGTAAAAGCTTTTAAACCGATTTTTCGGACGCAATCAACATGCCAAAAGGAGTAAGCATAATCAATCCACTTTTCGCTGCCGTCTTCTCTGACAGGACTATCGAAGAGTTTGTTCACGCCCGGATATGTATTATCCAGAAGTGAAATGAGATTTGTTTTTGCAGTGACTTTCTGCTTCATAAAGAAGTCAAACTGTGAATTAAGTGTTTTTAGCTGTTCTCTTGTAGTATCCATACTTGAATACTGTCGCAGTTCTGCCCAGTTGTCAAGAGCATATCTGGCGATTTTACGAGCGTCAGCGGGATCTGATTTTACTTTACGGAGAGTGTTCTGTTTCTGACCTTTAATCAGCTTTGGATTAACGGTAGAGATGAATATGCCAGCTTCTGATAAAGACTTGGCTACAGGTTCATGATAATGTCCTGTACATTCAATGACAGCCCTGGTTTCACCCTCCAGAGACTGGAGATAGGTTATAAGGGTGTTCAGCTCGCCTGATGTATGTAGGACATCAAAGGGTTTGCGGATGACAATTCCTGCGGGCTGAATTACGGTAACGGTGCTTTTGAATTTAGAAGCATCAATTCCAACTGCATTGTACATAAACGGTTCCTCCATAAGTTGAATTTGCATGGTATCCAGCATTCCTCATTGCTTATTCAATCTCCTGGGGTCTCAATCGGACGTGCACAAGGCAGTCCCACCTACATAAATCGAACGGCTGTATATGATAAGCTGGCTGACAGGCTTTCCTGCGGACGCCTATTGGTCCAAGGAGAAATGGGTCAGACCGATGCTTATACATAATACAACTTTAACAATGAGAGGGAAAAGTCCTAACTGGTGGTTAGGTGTCTTAATCCCTACAGCTTATATATTAGGAGGAGAGATATCATGGCTAAATCTAATACAAGTAACATTAGCATACGTATGGACAGTGATCTGAAAGCTGCTGCGGAGGCGTTATATGAAGAATTAGGTATGAATCTTAGCACTGCCTTTAATATCTTTGTAAGACAGTCTTTGCGTGAAAGAGGAATTCCCTTTAAAATAACGGAGGGAACTCCAAATAAGGAAACAGTCTCTGCAATGCTGGAGGCAGAAAGGATTGCAAAGGATCCTAACGTGAAAGGTTTTCATGATGTAGATGAATTTTTTGCAGATCTTGATGGATGACAAAGTATGAAATCAAAAATACAAGTCAGTTCAAAAAAGATTACAAGCTGGCAAAACGCCGAGGAATGGATATTGAATTGCTGAAGGAGCTTGTGGTAAAACTGGCAAATGGAGAACCCCTGGATGTGAAGTATAAAGATCATTCATTATCAGGTAATTGGATAGGGCATAGAGAATGTCATATTCAGCCGGACTGGTTACTTATTTACCGGTATGAGGAGGATGTGCTGGTACTTACATTGACACGTATGGGCTCACATAGTGATTTGTTTCATATGTGATATAGTGTGAAAATATAAGTTGTGTGAAACACAAAACGAAAGGAGAAGGATATGAGAACTTTTGAAGGGTATCAGAAAGGTGTTAATTTAGGAGGCTGGATCTCACAGTGCAGAGTGTATGAAACACAGCACTATGACAGCTTCATCAAGGAGGAGGACATCAAGGAGATTGCGTCCTGGGGCGTTGATCATATCAGACTGCCGCTTGATTATAATGTGATCGAGGAGGAAGATGGCACACCGATCGAGGAGAATTACAAGTACATAGACAACTGTATCGAGTGGTGCGGCAAATACAATCTGAATCTGATCCTCGACCTGCATAAGACAGCAGGCTATGTATTCGATGATATAGAAGGCAGTGAAGGCTTTTTTGACAATGACAAGCTGAAAGACCGCTTTATTGCATTATGGGACAAGCTGGCTGCAAAATACGCAAAATACAGCGACAGAATGGCATTTGAACTGCTGAATGAGATCGTGGATCCGGGTGTGGCACTGAAATGGAATGCACTGGCAAAACGTGCCATGGAAACAGTCCGCAAGTACAGTAAGGACGCATATATTCTGGTGGGCGGCATCAATTATAACAGCGTACTTTCCGTTCCGCAGCTTGATCCGCCGATGGATGATAAGATCGTATATAATTTCCACTGCTATGATCCGCAGCTTTTCACACATCAGTCCGCATACTGGCAGGATTTTATGCCAAAGGGCTTCCATACGGAGTATCCGATGACGGTGGCAGAGTATGAAAAAGCAGCAAAGGACAATCATATGCCGGATCATACAACAGAGATCTTCAGACGGGCAGGCGTTGCAGACATGGGAATCGGCTTTTTTGACGCGATTTTCGCTCCGGCGATCGAATATGCCGAAAAGATGAATGCACCGCTGTATTGCGGCGAATACGGCGTGATAGACCAGGCTCCGACCGACGGTACGGTAAACTGGTACAAGGATATCCATGCAGCCTTTGAAAAGCATGGTATCGGACGTGCAGCATGGACTTATAAGGAAATGGATTTCGGTCTGACACAGGAGCATGTGGCTTCCGTTAAAGAGGAGCTGATCAAGTTATTATAAGATTTCATATCTGATATGATATGAGATAGACAGAAAACATAAAAAGCTGGACAAAATTTAGATTTTGTTCAGCTTTTTTATGCAGATTTCATAGATCTTACACAATTCATTCAAATATATCTGGTAAGATATAGAAAATAAAAGGCAAAGACCGGGCAGCAGGCAGATGTTGCACGATTGCAGGAAAAGGGAGTAAGACATGGAGTACATAGAGGAAGCGGATTATGACAGTCTTATCATTCCGTATCAGGATGCCATGGCAAATCTGATGACGAGGCTGGAGAGCCTGAATAACGATTACAGGCGCAAATATAAGAATTATCCGATCCATCATATGCAGGAGCGCATTAAAAAGAAGGAAAGCATCGAAGAAAAGCTGCGCAGAAAGGGCTGCAGAGTCAGTGCAGAGGAGGCAAGGGAAAACCTGACGGATATTGCAGGAATCCGGATCATCTGCTACTTTGAAGAAGATATATATCACGTTCTGGAGCGGATCAAAAGGCAGACGGACATTTTGATCCTGCAGGAAAAGGATTATATCAGGCAGGAGAAGGAAAACGGCTACAGGAGCCTGCATATCATTGTAGGAGTTCCGGTCTATCATATCGATGGCATGGATTATTATCCGGTAGAAATCCAGATGCGGACAATGGCAATGGATCTCTGGGCGAGCATGGAACACCGGATCTGCTACAAGAACGAGGAGAAGATCGGAAAAGATTCTCCAAAGAAAGAAACCTTTAAAGAATTTGCAAAAGAATTGTACCAGATGGAACAAAAACTGAGTGAGATGAAGTGAGAA
>DJNY01000085.1 GCA_002441865.1 Lachnospiraceae bacterium UBA6452
ATTATGTGGCGGATCTCAGAGCTCCCACACCATCTGCCGCTGCAGAGCTGGCGGTATGTGATATGACAGCAGTTGTACAGCAGCTTTATGATCTGTCGCATAAGGTAGTGACAGCCATGCTGCAAAAGTGTGAGCAGCAGAGATTATTGACGGAGAATATGGCACTCAGGCTCCGCAGTGTATCGCCGCAGATGGTGCTCAGACAGCATCGCATGCGGATTCTTTCTTTGGAGGAACAGCTTTCCTACCAGATGGAGCGTAAACTTGCTGCCCAGCAGCACAGGCTGGAGATCAGCGCATCACGGCTGGAAGCATTATCACCGCTGGCAAAGCTGAAACAGGGCTATGCTTATGTAACAAAGGATGAGCAGACACTGACGAGCACCGGGCAGATCGAAAAAGGAGATCAGATCCGTATTTATCTGCAGGACGGCTGGGCAGATGCCCGGATCGAGGATAAACACGAACAATCTGTATGACAAGACAGGCAGGAGAGAATATGGCGGAAGAAAAACAGGAACTGTCTCTGGAGGAGGCATTTGAAAAACTGGAAACAGTCATTGAAAAACTGGAACGACCGGAGACCTCTTTGGAGGAATCCTTTCAGGCATATAAAGAGGGAGTTTCCCTTGTGCAGCTTTGCAACCAGCAGATTGACCGCGTAGAAAAAGAGGTCAGGGTGCTTTCGCAGGAAGGAGAAGCCGATGAGCAGCTTTAAGGAGACACTGGAGCAGAAAACAAAAGAAGCAGAGGAGATCATCAATGTATATCTGCCAAAAGAAGAGGGCAGTCAGAAAACTGTCATGGAAGCGATCAACTACAGCGTGAAGGCAGGGGGAAAACGGCTCAGACCGATCCTGATGCGGGAAGCGTTTACAGAGCTTGGCGGACAGGGAGATCTGATCCGGCCTTTTATGGCGGCGCTGGAAATGATCCATACCTATTCCCTCATCCATGATGATCTGGAAGCGATGGACAATGATGCATACAGACGCGGACAGAAAACAACCCATGTGGTTTATGGCGAAGCGATGGCGATCCTGGCGGGCGATGGGCTTTTAAATCTGGCGTTTGAGACCGCAGCATCAGCATTTTCGCTTGCACCGGGCGATACAAAGGCGGAAAAGGCAATGCTGATCCTCGGAAAGAAAGCCGGTATTTATGGCATGGTCGGCGGACAGGTAGCGGATATTGAGGCAGAAGAAGCTTTTGATCCGCTTACCATGGAACAGCTTTTGTTTATCCATGAAAACAAGACTGCAGCACTGATCCAGTCCGCACTCATGATCGGTGCAGCACTTGCGGGTGCGCAGCAGAAGCAGATCGATGAAATGGAACGGATCGGTTATCTGGTAGGTATTGCGTATCAGATCGAGGATGATATTCTGGATGTGACGAGCACATTGGAAGAACTCGGAAAGCCGATCGGCAGTGATGAGAAAAATCATAAGACAACTTATGTGACACTGGTGGGTATTGAGAAGGCAAAAGAAGAAGCGGAAAAGCTTTCAAAGGAGGCACTTGACAGATTGCATGCGCTGATGGGAGAAGATACGTTCCTGGAGGAGCTGATCGGAAGTCTGGTTAACCGCAGAAAGTAGGCAAGGGGCTATGTTGCTTGACAGTATACAAAAAGCAAATGATATCAAAAAAATAAATGAAAAAGATCTGGACAGTCTGGCAGCGGAGATCAGACAGTTCCTGATCGAGAAGATCAGTGTGTCCGGAGGGCATCTGGGCTCCAATCTCGGAGCAGTGGAGCTGACTATGGCGCTTCATCTTTCCCTGGATCTGCCAAACGATAAGATCGTATGGGATGTCGGGCATCAGTCCTATACCCATAAGATACTGACAGGAAGAAGAGAAGGCTTTGAAACGCTGCGTAAATTCGGTGGTATGAGCGGATTCCCGAAGCGGAAGGAAAGTGACTGTGACTGTTTTGATACGGGACACAGCTCGACTTCTATTTCCGCAGGACTCGGTCTGGCACAGGCAAGAGATCTTCTGGGGGAGAAGCATACCGTTGTATCGGTGATCGGAGACGGATCCCTGACCGGCGGAATGGCATATGAGGCATTGAATAATGCGGCGCATCTGGATACGAACTTTATCGTGATCTTAAATGACAATAATATGTCTATTTCCGAAAATGTAGGCGGAGTTTCCACATATCTGAATTCCATCCGTACGGATGCCAAATATCTGGATCTGAAGGACAGTATTTATTACAGACTTCTCGAAATGCCGAAATATGGACAGGCAATCGTCAAAAAGATACAGAATGCGAAAAATGGTATCAAACAGCTGATGATCCCCGGTATGTTTTTTGAGGATATGGGGATCAAATATTTAGGCCCGGTGGATGGACATGATATCAAAGCACTCAGGCGTGTTATCACGGAAGCCAAGCGTGTCAAGGGAGCTGTGCTCATTCATGTCATTACCCAGAAGGGAAAGGGATATACGCCCGCAGAGAGACATCCGGCAAGATTTCATGGTGCGGAGCCGTTTGATATCGCGACCGGTATTCCGAAAAATCCGCATACAAAGGCAAACTATACGGACGTATTTGCAACTGTGATGAATAAAATGGCGGAAAAGAATGATAAGCTCGTCGCGATCACGGCTGCAATGCCTGACGGAACAGGACTGAAGCGTTTCCGCAACCGTTATCCGGAACGGTTTTTTGATGTGGGGATCGCCGAGGAACATGCGGTCACATTTGCTGCGGGACTGGCAGCAGGCGGACTGAAGCCTGTTGTGGCGATTTATTCATCCTTCCTGCAGAGAGCCTATGATCAGATCCTGCATGATGTCTGTATCCAGAATCTGCCGGTTACTTTTGCCATAGACAGGGCGGGACTTGTCGGAAGTGATGGAGAGACCCATCAGGGCATTTTTGATTTTTCATTTCTTTCCAGTATTCCGAATATGCATATCATGGCACCGAAGAACAAATGGGAGCTGGCGGATATGCTCGAATATGCAGTTTCCTTTGAAGGTCCTATTGCGATCCGTTATCCGAGAGGAGAGGCATATGACGGATTGCAGGAATACAGACAGCCGGTCGACTATGGAAAAGCAGAGTGGATCTATCAGGAAAAAGAAATTGCACTGATCGCGGTCGGCAGTATGGTAAAGACTGCGGAACAGGTCAGACTTCGTCTGAAGGAAGAAGGCTATGCAGACTGCAGCCTTTTAAATGCACGCTTTGTAAAACCGATCGATGAAGCGGCAATTTTAGATGCAGCAGGAAATCATTCCCTGCTTGTGACAATGGAAGAAAATGTTTTAAGCGGCGGCTTTTCCGAAAAAGTCATTGATCTGATGGAAGCAAACGGAAATCCGGCAGAGGTACTTCCAATCACCTTACCGGATGAATATGTAGAGCACGGAAATGTAGAACTTCTGAAAAAAGAGGTTGGCATTGATGCGGAATCAATCGTCAGAAAGATTCTGGCAACACTGAAAAACAAATAAAGAAAGGCTCGGAGCATGAAAGAGAGACTGGATGTATTACTGGTAAAACAGGGATTTGCTCCTTCCAGAGAAAAAGCGAAGGCAATCCTGATGTCCGGTATTGTATATGTGGACGGACAGAAGGAAGATAAAGCAGGAACCATGTTTGATCCGGAAAAGATAACAATAGAAGTGCGCGGAAATACCCTTCCCTATGTCAGCAGAGGCGGTCTGAAGCTGGAAAAAGCATTGCAGGTGTTCCCAATCGATCTGCAGGAGAAGACTTGTCTGGATATCGGCGCTTCCACAGGCGGCTTTACGGATTGTATGCTCCAGAACGGAGCCAAAAAGGTATATGCAGTGGACGTCGGACACGGTCAGCTTGACTGGAAGCTTAGAAATGATCCGAGAGTGGTCTGCATGGAAAAGACGAATTTCCGGTATATGCAGGCGGATGCGCTCGGCGAGCAGGTCGATTTTGCTTCCTGTGATGTTTCCTTTATTTCACTGACAAAGATTCTGGGACCGGCTTTTGCACTGCTAAAGCCGCTCGGACAGATGGTTTGTCTGATCAAGCCACAGTTTGAAGCAGGCAGAGAAAAGGTCGGGAAAAAGGGCGTAGTAACAGATAAGGCTGTGCATATGGAAGTGGTGGAAAAGATCACACAGTTTGCCATGCAGACCGGATTTCATCTGCTGGGACTTGATTTTTCACCGATCAAAGGGCCGGAAGGTAATATAGAGTATCTTTTGTATATGGAAAAAGAGAATGATCCGACCAAAGCAGCGGAGCAGCTGCCTGTCCGGATTACAGATGTTGTAGAAAAGGCACACGGGAAATTAGATGAATAATTTTTATATTGTGACGAATGTGACCAAGGATAAGTCACTGCAAACAACAGATTATATTGAAAAGTATCTGACAGAGCATGGCAGGCATGTGACGGTCATGGTCAGAGGCGGGATTGAAAAAGGCATGCAGGAAGAAAAACATCTGCTGCAGATTCCGCCTGAGACAGACTGTATTTTAGTGCTGGGCGGAGACGGAACGCTGCTCCGGACAGCAAGAGATACGGTAGGACTGGGGATTCCGCTTCTTGGGATCAATCTCGGAACACTCGGTTTTCTGGCGGAAGTGGAAAAAAGCGGTATTACGGATGCACTCGATCATCTGATGCAGGACCGCTATGAGATCATGGACCGGATGCTTTTGTCGGGAAGCGTGATCCGGGATGGAAAGGAAATCCTGAAAGCACATGCACTGAATGATATTGTGGTAAACCGCTGCGGCCATCTGATGGTGCTGCATTATGAGGTGCTTGTCAATGGGCAGCTGTTATGCCATTATAAGGCTGATGGCATGATCCTTGCATCGCCAACCGGATCAACGGGATATAATATGTCTGCGGGAGGCCCTATTGTAGAGCCGGGCGCAAGGCTGATGGTGATGACACCGATCTGTCCCCATACGCTGAATACCAGAAGCATCATTCTTTCACCGGAAGATCAGGTGGAAATTGTGATCGCGGCGGGCAGAGACGGACAGGCGCAGCAGGCGGAAGTCAATTTTGACGGCGGACAGGCACAGATGCTGACAACCGGCGACAGGATCAGAGTGCACCAGTCGGAGCAGGTTGTCCGGCTTTTGCATATCAATAAGGTGAGCTTTTTACAGATGCTTCATAAAAAAATGGGTGAAGGATAATGAAAAGAAACAGACAGGAAGCAATCCTGCGTGTGATCTCACAATATGAGGTGGAGACACAGCAGGAACTGGCACAAAGGCTGAAGGAAGAAGGCTTTGAAGTTACGCAGGCGACGGTATCCCGTGATATCCGGGATATGAAGCTTTCCAAGATGCCGACAGGAGACGGACATCAGAAATATGTCCGCTTTCATAATGATGAAAAACATCTTTCCGGAAAATATGTCAATGTATTAAAGGAAGGATTTGTATCTATCGATATGGCACAGAATATTCTGGTCGTAAAAACAGTGTCCGGAATGGCAATGGCGGTTGCAGCGGCGATCGATGCCATGAAATATCCGGAGATTGTCGGTACGATCGCGGGAGACGATACGATCATGATGGCGGTCAGAACGGTAGAAGATACAAAAAGTCTGATGAATCAGATTTTGCAACTGGTTCATTAACCGGCAATATTGGGCTGTAACCTGTTATGCAGGTTGGCTGGTCGTACATTTGCTTCGCAAATAGGTGACAAAATCTGGAGTATAAGGAAAATCATGTTAGAAAGTTTAAAGGTAAAAAATGTTGCGCTTATTGATGAGTCCGAAGTGACATTCGGACCAGGACTCAATATTCTGACCGGTGAAACGGGTGCGGGTAAGTCGATCCTGATCGATTCGATCAATCTGGCACTCGGTGCAAAGGCAGACAGCAGTCTGATCCGTCAGGGGGCGGAATATGCGTATGTGGAGCTGTGCTTTCAAGTAAATAATGCATCCGTGATGCAGAAGCTGAAAGAACTGGAAGTCTTTCCGGATGAAGAAGGCAGAGTCCTTCTGCAGAGAAGGATCATGCCCGGCAAGAGCAGTTGCAGGCTGAACGGAGAAAGTGCTACGGGTAAGCTCCTGCAGCAGGTGGCGGCTGTCCTGATCGATGTGCATGGACAGCATGAGCACCAGTCACTTCTCAATGAAAAAAAACATCTGGAAGTACTGGATGCGTTCTGCGGTGACAAATTGCAGGCTGTCAAGCAGGAGCTTGGAGCCGCCTATGCAGCCTACAGAGAAAAAGAAAAACTGGTAAAAGAAGCACTGGATGAAGATGGCAGCAAAGACCGGGAGATCGCACTTGCCAGATTTGAACTGGAAGAAATTGAAGCAGCAGCACTGGTCGAGGGAGAAGATGAAAAGCTGGAAGCTGATTTCAGGCGGATGGAAAACAGCAGGCAGATCGGTGAGAGCCTTTCACAGGCAGATGCCTGTTTAAACAGCTACGAGCAGGAAAATGCAAGGGATCTGATCGGGGCAGCGGCAAAATGCGTGAATGATGCGGCAAAATATGATGCATCACTTGCGCCGTGTGTGGAAAGCTTTGCACAGGTGCAGGAGCTTTTACAGGATATTGGTAGAAGTCTGGGACATTATATTGAAAGCATGGAATTTGATGCACAGACTTATACAGACACAAAAGAGCGGCTGGATACGATCAATAAATGTAAAACAAAATATGGCAATACCATTTCCGAAATTTTGGCGTATGCACAAAAACAGCAGGAATTTCTGCATAAATATGATGATTTCGAGCAGTATAAAATAAAGCTGCAGGAAGAACTTGCGCAGCAAAAAGAAAAACTGCTTGCCTTATGTCAGAAGGCATCCAGGATCAGATGCAAAGAAGCTGCAAAGCTGGAAAAAGAAATGAAGCAGGCACTTCTTTCCCTGAATTTCCCATATGTGGATTTTGCGATCGAAGTGGAACATAATGAGACGCATCTATCCGCAAACGGAATGGATCATGTCCGGTTTTTGATCTCATTGAATGCCGGACAGGAAAAGAAACCTCTTTCACAGGTAGCAAGCGGGGGTGAACTTTCCCGTATCATGCTGGCACTCAAATCCGTACTGGCAGAACAGGACGAAACAGAGACACTCATCTTTGATGAGATCGATGCGGGCATCAGTGGCAGGACTGCATGGAAAATATCGGAAAAACTGGCAATCCTTGGCAGGGCACATCAGGTGATCTGCATTACACATCTGCCGCAGATCGCAGCGATGGCGGATCAGCATTTTGTGATCGAAAAGAAGCAGGATAAAAATGGCACGCAGACAAAGCTGACTGCACTTTCCAAAGAGGGTATGCTTTCCGAGATCGCCCGTCTGCTTGGCAGTGATAAGATCACGGATACAGTGATGCAGAATGCCGGCGAGCTGAAGGCAATGGCAGACGAAGCGAAGAAAACAGCAAAATAATACCAAACTAACCTGAAAAATAACGCACATACTAAAAGAGAAATCTTTAGTATATGCGTTATTTTATCTTGGGAAGGAAAACAACCATGGACAGAGCCAGAAAAATTTACAGATATATGCTGTTTTCTATATTACTACTCAGCCTGCTTCTGATCGGCTTTCTGGGGTATCGGATCAAAAAAATGATCCCTGATCAGATTTTGCTGCGCAAAGGACAGACCGAGGAACTAAACATCGGAATCCCGGTTTCTGCCGCAGTACAGACAACCGGTACAGATCGCAGCAAAGAAAGTACAAGGATCACAACACCTGTGGTATCTGCCTTTCATATGACTTCCGACACGGGCAGCAGCTATGAAATGCAGCTCCGTTTTCTGGGGATCATTCCGCTGAAAACCGTGCAGATGCAGACTGTTGCAGAGCAGGATGTGGTGGTTTCCGGCAAACCGATCGGTATTTACTTAAAGACGCCGGGAGTGCTTGTGATCGATACAGGCGCATTTACAGGCAGTAGTGGGGAATCGGTCTGCCCGGCAGACGGTATCCTCCAGTCAGGGGATTATGTGATGCAGGTCGATCACACAGATCTGGAAGGCAAAAAGGATTTCGTAAGCAGAATCAAAAACAGTAATGGGGAGCAGATGATCTTTACGATCCAAAGAAACGGAGAAAGATCAGAGGTGCGGATCACACCGGCGCAGTGCGAAGAAGGAATTTATAAGATAGGCGTCTGGGTCAGAGACAGTGCGCAGGGAATCGGTACAATGACTTATGAGACAGCAGACGGGCATTTTGGCGCACTTGGACATGGAATCGCAGATGCAGATATCGGGGAACTTCTGGCACTTTCCAAAGGCAGTATTTATAATACCTGCATTCTGGCAGTCCATACATCGGATGGGACAAAGCCGGGAGAACTGACCGGCGTTCTCAGCTTTGAAGAAGATGATTACCTTGGCAGGATTGAGGAAAATACTGAAGCCGGAATTTATGGAAGCTTCTGTAAACCGCCCAGATCTGATAGTCAGGATGAAGTAATTATAGAAACAAGCGCGGATACATCTATTGAAAATGATGTGGCAGAAAATATGAAATATCCGATTGCCCTGAAACAGGAAGTCAGGGAAGGTGCTGCACAGATCTATACTTCCTTTGACGGAACAGGCGCATTTTATGATATTGAGATCACACGTCTCAGCTATGAGGAAGGCAGCAACCAGAATATCACCCTGACAGTTACGGATCCAAATCTCCTTGCCAAGACAGGCGGAATCGTGCAGGGCATGAGCGGAAGTCCGATCCTGCAGAACGGAAAGATCATAGGCGCAGTCACCCATGTACTTGTCAAACAGCCGGAAAAGGGGTATGGCATTTTTATAGAAAATATGCTGGAGCATGATTAAGAAAATTTTCAGAAAAATTGGTGAAACTCAAAATTGTCATATTTACGAAATAAACAAAAATATAATGTCTTCGTTTGGTAAATAGTAACAAAAAAACGAAAACGGTATGGCTTATAATATGAATTATGTGACATGATATGTCTTAGATATTGTATTTATAAGTGCATTCGCATATGTGACAAAACGTGTGACGTACGTTGACAATACTTGACATGAACTACAAATTTGCGTATAATCCGTAATTGGTACAATATATAAGAATCTTTCAATAAATGGTGAATACTTGAACGGAGTAAACCAAATGATAGATATTCATTGTCATATTTTACCGGGGATTGATGATGGCAGCAGAAATTCGAAGGAATCGAAAGCTCTCATCAGTGAGGAGATTGATCAGGGGATAAACACAATCGTATTTACACCGCATTTTTATGCACAGAGGGAATCCGTAGATCATTTCTTGAAAAAGCGGGAACACAGCTTTTCACACTTACAATCAACAGTACAATTTGAAAAAACAAACTTAACAACCTTTTTAGGAGCCGAAGTCTATTATTTTGGCGGAATCGGAAAGGCAGAGATGGTTCCGGCATTATGTATCAAAGGAACAGATATCCTGCTTCTGGAAATGCCTTTTTGCCAGTGGACAAAGTCTATTTATGAAGATGTAAGACTTCTTGTGACAAAGAAGAAACTTACGGTGGTACTGGCACATGTCGAAAGATATTTTCAGTTCCAGAAGGACAGGACTGTTATGGAACAGGTGCTTACATTGCCACTTATTGTGCAGCTGAATGCCGGCAGTTTTCTGGAAGGTGATAAACTGACGGACTTTGCAGGCAGAAAGAAGAAAAAACATTGTCTTTCCCTGCTCGCAGAGGACAGGGATATCGTACTTGGTTCAGATGCCCACAATATGGAAACCAGAAGGCCTAACCTGAAAATGGGCAGAGCAGTCATTGCGGAAAAACTTGGTACAGACAGACTGGCGGAAATAGACAGTCTGGGAGAGAGGTTGCTTTCATTATGACGAAACACAAAAAACTGAAACTGATACTCGGTATCCTCTTTTTTGCTGTGCTTATCGGCGTGCTTTACTTTGTATTGCAGAAGATCGATGAAAGAGATACCGTCGAGACCGATGAAGAAGATACCTATCTGACCAGCGATAACGACATTGTGTTTGACGGTAAAATCTACGAACTTGATCATCCGGTGAAAAGCTATCTGATCATGGGCACGGACGGAAGCGGAAATGAGAATGTCAAAGGAGAGCAGTATGAAGGTTCCATGGCAGATTTCCTGATGCTCATGGTAATTGATGAAACAGATAAAAAGTATGGTTTTCTGGCATTGAACCGTGACAGCGTCACTGAGATACCGATGATGGATAAAAACGGAGAGGTTGATCTGTATAACGACATGTACCTCTGTCTGGCACATGCGTACGGCGGTTCCAAGAGACAGAGCTGCATCAATACTGTGAATGCGGTTTCCTCTTATCTGCATGATGTGCCGATCGGTGGTTATCTTGCCATTCCGATGGATCATATTTCTGATCTGAACCATGTCCTTGGAGGCGTTACGGTGACGATCGAGGATGATTTTACGGCAGAAGATGCACAGATGAAGCCGGGGGAGACAATAACACTCACGGATGAGCAGGCAGCCATTTTCCTGCGGGGCAGAATGGAGGTCGGAGATGGAACAAACCTCAGCCGTATGAGAAGGCAGAAAGCGTATCTGGAAGCTGCAACGCAAAAGATCCGGGAGCAGAATGCGCAGGATGCAAAGTTTCTTGCAAAAGCGTATGACCAGATCATGACTTATGCAACGTCAGACCTGAATATGAATGCGATCACAAAGTTTGCGAAAAACATGGATCAGTATGAATCACTTGGATTTTTACAGATTGAGGGAGAAACAAAGCTGGGGAATGACAGACTCGATGACGGTCAGGTGCATAATGAATTTTATGCGGATGAGACGTCTTTAAAAGAGAATGTCATGAAACTGTATCCGCTTGTCGATACCGGGAAAACCGAAGATGAATAAAGCGGGCAGGATACATAGCAGAAAATAACCGGAAGGAACAATAAAGATGAGTCAGCAGAATGAAAAGCTGCAGCTGCAGCAAAATCAGAATGAAGAGACGGAAATCGATCTCTTGGAATTATTTTATTACCTGAAAGCAAAAATTGTATGGCTGATCGCAGCATTTGCTGTGGGTGCAGTGATCGCAGGTCTGATCACATACTTTCTGATCACGCCAAAATATCAGGCAACTTCAAAGGTCTACATGGTATCAGCATCCAGCGATTCCATTGTAAACTTGTCGGATCTGAACCTTGGTACCTCTCTTTCGGATGACTACGTAGAACTCTTAAAGGTCAGACCGATCTTTGAAGAGATCATTGAGGAACTGCATCTGGATTATACATACGACGAACTTCTCGATATGACAACGATCGGTGCGATCAATAAGACAAGACTTCTGGCGATCACGATCGAATCCACAGACCCTGCAGAGGCAAGAGACATTGCCAATGCACTTGCAAATAAGGCGGTGTCCTATGTTCCGGAAGTCATGGAAACCGCAACACCGAATATCGCGGAGCTTGCGATCACACCAAAGCATAAGAGCTCACCGAGCCTGCCAAAGAATACGATCATCGGCGCATTACTTGCCCTGATCCTTGTCGGTGGTGTGCTTGTTGTCAGATTTATCATGGATGATACTTTCAAATCCGCTGAGGATGTGGAGAAGGTATTTGGCGTTATGCCACTGACCGTCATTCCGGAGGGTAATCTGGAAGGCATTGATGACAGGGCAGAGGAAGAAATCCGGAAGCAGAAGAAAAAAGCAGGAAAACAAAAACAGAAGGAGGGCAGATAAATGAGTCAGAATAATCAGATCAAAATTGAAAATATGCCTTCTCTTCCTTACGCAATAGAAGAAGCAGTCAACAGACTGCGTGTGAACATGAGTTTTCTTGGGGAAGATGTGAAGAAGATCATGGTGATCAGTACAATGCCGGATGAAGGCAAGAGCTTTGTGACCATGCAGCTCTGGCGTCAGATGGCGGAGACCGGTGTTGACTGTGTGCTGGTGGATGCGGATATGCGTAAATCCGTCATGGTAGATAAATATGGGCTGAAAAAAGAGGACGGCAGTAAGATCCTGGGAAGTTCCTATTATCTTGCCAATGATATCAGGCTGGAAGACGCAGTGCTCCATACCCAGTATGAACATGGAGATATCCTGCCAAATAATGATAACGTTGTAAACCCAAGCATCCTGCTTGAAAATCATAAATTTGAAGAAATGCTTGATCAGCTGGCAGAAAAGTACCGCTATGTATTTGTGGATGCACCACCTCTGAATCTGGTATCCGATGGCGAAAGGATCGGCTCTCTCTGCGATGGCGCAGTGCTTGTTGTCAGAGGCAATTCCACACCGAAGAATATTGTCAAAAATTCAGCACTGCAGTTAGAACGTGCAGGCTGTCCGCTTTTGGGTGTAGTCCTGAACCGTGTCAAAGGTGCGGGCGGTGGTTATTATTACAAGCAATATGGTGGTCACTACGGAAAAGGTTATGGCTATGGAAAAGGATATGGATATGGTTATGGCTATTACGGAGACAAAAATAAATAACATCCGGTGAAATCCGCTTTGCGGTTTTCATAAATATTCTAAGGGAAAGGAGGATAAATCCAATGTTCAAGTCACTGAAAAAAGTTTTAGTAGGTGTTTTAGCATCCAGCTTAATTCTTTCAAGTGTAGCATTTGCTGCTGAAACAACAGTAAAGAGCCCTGCAGAAGCTCCAAAGGC
>DJNY01000020.1 GCA_002441865.1 Lachnospiraceae bacterium UBA6452
ATGAAGCACGCAAGATGGTAACACGGTTTGGTATGTCCGACAAAATAGGAACGATCAATTACGATGATGACAGTGATGAAGTCTTTATCGGCCGTGATCTGGCACATACCAAGACAATGAGTGAGGCTGTGGCGAGTGAGATCGATGCAGAGGTGAAGACGATCATCACGGACTGTTATGCAAAGGCGAAGAAGCTGATCGAGGAAAACATCGATGTGCTGCATGCCTGTGCGGGACTTCTGCTTGAGAAAGAACGTATTACCAGAGATGAATTTGAGGCGCTTTTCCCGGTTTATTACAAACAGCCGGAAGAAGAAGTACCGATGGGTGAGCCAGTATAAGGGAACGGCTTATCGGGCACGGTAACGGAGTTGTGAAAAATAAACAGTGAAATTGCTGAAAGGTGTGTCTTTTGTTGACACACCTTTCTTACTATTGGTAATAATAAACAAAAAATATCATCAACTTTTATTAAATTTGTAGAATGTGAAGGTGGACAATATAGGGGGGCTTTGCTACAATACACTTGTAACCCCCCAATACATTACATAGTTTTTTGCTATACCCCATAAGAAAGAAATACCTTCTCCGAAAGACCAGTTAACTTGTTAACTGGTCTTTCGACCGTTTCGGGGGAAAAACTATTGAACTTACCTTGCATATACTATAAAATATAGAGAAATAGGGAGGGTTTCGTAATGGATTATCAAAAGTATGAACAGATAGAAAAGAATCTGCGCTATATTGCATCTATGCGGCCGGTTTTTAATAAGAGGGCTTTATTTTCCGATATGACGGCAGATTATATTTCTCCACAGGAGCCGGAACCTTTTTCAAAAGTTAAGATCAGATTTCGCAGTGCGGTAAACAATGTAGATTACGTGTTGTTTGTACACAATAATGAAAAGCTGCTCATGTCAAAAGTGGAGCAGGATAAGCAGTTTGATTATTACGAGATCGAAGTAGCACTGGATGACCAGAAATATGAATATTATTTTGAGATCCATGCGGGAAAAGTTTATTGCTTTTTCGACCTGCGCGGTGTGACGAGAGACGTGCAGGATTATTATAAATTTACACTGATCCCCGGACAGAAGGTACCTGCCTGGGCAAAGGGTGCGGTCATGTACCAGATCTATATCGACCGCTTTTATAACGGCGATCCGGATAATGATGTTCTGACAGACGAGTACACATATATCGGTGAGCATGTAAACCGTGTAACGGACTGGAGCAAATATCCGGCCGTAATGGGTGTGCGTGAATTTTACGGCGGTGATCTGGCAGGTGTTTTACAGAAAATGGACTATCTGCAGGATCTGGGTGTGGATGTCATTTACTTCAATCCGCTCTTTGTATCCCCGTCCAATCATAAATATGATATACAGGATTACGATAACATTGATCCGCATATCGGCAAGATCGTAGATGACCAGGGAGATCTTCTGCAGCCCGGTCAGATGGAAAACCGCTATGCAACAAGATATATCAACCGTGTAGCCAATAAAAAGAATCTGGACGCATCCAATGAGCTGTTTGCACAGGTTGTGGAGGAAGCGCATAAGCGTGGAATGAAAGTTATTCTGGATGGCGTATTTAACCATTGCGGTTCTTTTAATAAATGGATGGACAGAGAACGTGTTTATGAGAATTTTGAAGGCTATCCAAAGGGCGCTTATATTTCCGCCGACAGCCCATATCGTAATTATTTCCAGTTTTATGACCAGAACCAGTGGCCGTACAACGGCTCTTATGATGGCTGGTGGGGACACGACACACTGCCTAAGCTGAACTATGAAGGTTCCCGTGAATTATATGATTATGTACTGCACATCGGACAGAAATGGGTATCTCCGCCGTTTAACGCAGATGGCTGGCGACTTGATGTGGCTGCGGATCTCGGACATTCACCGGAAATGAACCATCGGTTCTGGAAGGACTTCCGAAATGCGGTCAGACAGGCAAATCCGAATGCAATTGTGCTGGCAGAGCATTACGGATCACCGAAGGAATGGATCGAGAACTGCGAATGGGATACAGTTATGAACTATGATGCTTTTATGGAGCCCGTTACCTGGTTTTTAACAGGAATGCAGAAGCATAGTGATGACTATCGCGAGGATTTATACGGAAATGCGGACAGCTTCTGGGGCGCAATGATCCATCACAGTGCGGCGATGACAACGCCATCTCTGCAGATCGCGATGAATGAGCTTTCCAACCATGATCATTCGCGTTTCCTGACAAGAACCAATAAAAAGGTCGGGCGTGTAAATACAATGGGCTGCGAAGCAGCCAACCAGGGTGTCAATAAAGCTGTCATGCGTGAGGCTGTTGCGATCCAGATGACATGGCCGGGCGCACCAACGATCTACTACGGAGACGAAGCAGGTGTCTGTGGTTTTACCGATCCGGATAACAGAAGAACCTATCCGTGGGGACATGAAGATCAGGAACTGATCGATTTCCATCGGGAAATGATCCGTATCCACAAGGAAAATCAGGAGCTCCTTACAGGTTCGATCAAAAAGGCTGCGGGAGATTACAATTTTATCTCCTATGCACGTTTTAACAAGCAGGAACAGTGCCTGGTCGTTGTCAATAACGGATACAATGATGTGACAAAGGATATTCTCGTCTGGGAATTTGGTATTCCGCGTGACTGCAAGCTCGTCCGCCTGATGCTGACAAGTAACAGCGGATTTACGGTAGAGAAAGAGGAATACAATGTTGTGGCAGGTAAGCTGACGCTGACCCTTCCACCGACTTCCGTGATCGTGCTGAAGCATTATAAAGAATAGAAATGAAAAGAGGCAGTGGCTTATGTTACAAAATAAACCACTGCCTTTCTTATTTTTGTCAGATATGCTGTATAAAACTATTGCCTGTCTGCAAAACGTGTATGGATCAGGTCTGCGATATAACCGGCTGTTCCTTCCACCCCCAGAACAGAACTGTTGATCATAAGATCTTTGTGCTTGAAGTCTCCGGGCAGATAATTGGCATATCGCATATGGTAAGAATCTCTTGCTCTGTCTACCGCGGCAATCATTTTTTCCCCTTCCGGTCGGGTCATATGCAGATTATCCACACAGTTTTTCAAGCGGGTTTCATAAGGTGCATAAATGAAAATGCTGATATGATTTTTCATTCCCTCCAGAATATAATCAGAACAACGTCCTACAATAATGCAGGATTCTTTTTCTGCAAGATTTAGTATGATTTCCCGCTGGGTCTTGAAGATCTGATCCTGGATCTGGGTTGTTGCTGTACCTAAAGGGTATTTCATGTTAAAAAACAGGCTTTTTGCTTTTTCTTCTGATTCACTGATCTGAGATACCGGAAGATTCATCTTCCGGGAAACCTGTTCTACAATATCTCTGTCATAATATTCCACTCCAAGTAACTGTGATAATTGATGTGCGATCGGTCTTCCCAGACTGCCAAACTGTCTGGCGATCGTGATAACATATTTCTGCATAGCTGTATCCTCCCATGAA
>DJNY01000048.1 GCA_002441865.1 Lachnospiraceae bacterium UBA6452
GTTTCCATCCAGTTTTCTACGATCTGGTCTTTGATCGCATAAGATACTGCCTGGAAAATCTGCTGGTCAGTTGCTTCCTCCATCGTTTTACGATAAAGAGTTCTCACATTGTAGAGCACGCTGCGCTTGAAGAGTTCCTTATCAAACGTAGATGAAACAGGTACTGTTGTCTTCTTAGCCATTTCTGCCTCCTAGAAATATAATATTTGATTACAAACTTTTACTTAATCGTTTTCGTACTTTCTCATTATACAATAAAATGTAAGAAAAAGGAAGAAAAAAATCAATAACACGACATATTTGCGACATTTTGCACGCATAGTTAGCTATGAGCAACCGCAGTTTTTTACTGTATGGTTTCATACAGACCGAAAATGAGCACCGACAGTCACCTGCCAATGCCCATTTTCTCATACATTCCGGCATATTTATCCGGACCTTGTTATTTTGTCTTAACCTTCTTTGCTTTAGACCATTCAGAATAATACTTCTTTCCCTTTACAGTCTTATAAGTACGGATTCTGACATAATAAGTTTTCTTTGCTTTCAGCTTACTGATTGTAAGTGATGTTTTTTTCGTACCCTTTACGTTTTTTGTCTTAACAGCCTTATCAAATTTTTTGGAAGTACTGTACTGGATCTGATAACCGCTGACATTCTTTTTCTGCTTTTTCCATGTTACAATAATGCTCTTCTTTGCTGCTTTCGCTTTTGAAACCGTTGTTTTAGGAGATGCGATAGTAAACGTGGTTGTCAAACTTCCTTCATACCGTGCTCCTTTGAACGCTACCGTTACCTTTGCATTACCAATATTTTTATTGTCTGCGTAGACTACATCAAAGTTAGCTGCTGCTATCTCATTTCCCGCACTGTCTTTCACTTTAACAGCCGGCTTGCATGCCTTACCGTTGTAAGAATAGAGATCCTTGGAAAGTTCTATTTTTGCCGGAGCATAAATATCTTTCACTTCTGTTTCTTTTCCGCAGTTCTTGCACACCTTAGCTGTATAACCGTTTTTCTGTGCGGATGCCTTCACTGTTTTGTCTGTCCACACATGTGCTGTCATAGCGATTGCTTCTACTTTTGTCTTATGACAGACTGTACAGGTATAAGTCTTCTCTCCTGCCTTTATACAGGTAGGCTGTTTGGTGATCCTGCCCTTGTCGAAGGTGCAGGTATGTTTTTCATCATCCTTGCCAGGGTTGTCTTTGCCGGAGTCGTCCTTTTTATCATTTACCGTCACAATGCAGGTATCCGTAATATTCGGATTTGTAACTGATTTTACGGTAATCGTTGCAACACCTGCTTTTTCTGCCCTGAATCCACCATTCTGATTGGTCTGGGATACTATTGTTTCATCGTCGCTATCCCATATGAAGCCGTCATTTTTTGCATATGCAGGCTGGATAGATGCTGTCAGGGCAATCTCCTCACCTACCGTGACGGAAAGTGCACTCTTATCAATTTTTACGCCTTTCAAAGATGGATATGTTACGGTATATCTCTTACGCAGATCTACTTCATAATTATCCAGAGAGATATATATAATATTGTCTTCCTCATCACATATAATCTGATATTCTGATGCCGATATTTCCGCTCCGTTATAAGTAATGGATTTTACTTTTGGAGTCATTTCATTTCCGTCATACTCATATTGCTCTTTATCCAGCGTAACAACAAAATCAGAACTCTCCGCTGCTTTCTTTTCTATTCTGATCTGCAGTTTCTTTTGCATACCCCTGCAGGTTGCGATCAGTGTTGCCGTATTTTTGTTGTTATATCGTTTTACTGCCTTTACTGCAATTTCTTTACCGGTTGTATTGCCGGAAACAGAAAGTAAATCTTCATCTCCCTGCGCAACTGCCCATGTCGTTTCTTCACTGACATCTTCATCGCCCAGTATCGCATTTGCAGATACGGAAAGTGTCTCATCTACCGTAAGTGTCACAATATCCTGATCCGGCGTCAGTGCAAAATCAAGTACAGTAGCTTTTGCTCCGGCATTTTCGATATCCTGTGCCATTTCCTGACTCAGCGATGCAGAGCAAAGGATTTCTGTTTTTTCTGCACTGTTACTCTTTGCAAACGCTCCCTGACCGATTTTTTCGATACTATCCGGTAAAGCAACTGTTTTTACTGCACTGTCTTTAAATGCACTGTCTCCGATTTCCTTTACGGAATCCGGAATTGCAACTTCCTCCAATGCACTACAGCCTTCAAACGCACCGTCTCCGATCGTCTCTACTGTATCCGGAATCTTAATCTTTGTAAGTGTTTCATTGTTTGCAAATGCATTACTTGCAATTGCAATGACATCCGCATCAAACCCTTCTATCTCCATTCCGTTTTCAATGGTAACTTCTCCTGCCTTATCGCTCTCGATATCAAGCAGGTCATGCACAAAACTCATCAGATTACTTTCTAACGCACTGCTGTCTGCCTTTGCCTGCGTAACCTCCAGATACATCTTTCCGTTATCTGAAACCTCAATTACCTTATAAGTAATTGTAAATCCGCTGCTTTGTTTTGTGATAATTCCGTTGATCCACTTTGCAGTAACAGAAGTATCTTCACTGATCTGAGTATTTCTTGTCAGCCGTGTACCATCCTTCTGATACCAGCCAAGGAAAAACTGATTACTTCCGTTTGCATAGCTTGTCAGTTTCGGAATATTTTTCTCCTGTGTACCATAATAGATTGTTGAATTCTTCTTTACGCTGACCTGATCATATAATGTACTGCCATCATAATAGCTGACAATTACCTTTTCAGCTTCCGGCTTTGGTGCTTCTGCCGTAACTGTAACATTTACATTGTTCTGCACATCTGTCAGAACATAATGCGTTCCACTTTCAGGCTTTACAGGAGTTCCGTTCGCCTTTACCGTCAGAGCAGCACCCGCTGCCGGCTTTACATCAAATGCATAACTGCCGCCTTTGGTTACAAACGCATCTTTTTCATCCGTTGTCACCGTGTAATCTTTGGTATTCTCCGGTAGTGTGACTTTCACTTCCTGTGATTTAAATGTGTAAGTCACTGTCAGATCTCCCTGTTCATCAATATATCTGCTGCCGGGTTTTTTCCCATTCACTGTGACAGCCGTACGGGTTGTAAAGCAATAACCGTAAATTGGTGAAAGAGTTACCTTCAATATGTTATCATGTCCGGCTTCAAAATTTCCCACCGTGTCATAGCCATCTTCTGTTCCCCACTGTACAGACTTAACAATACAATTATCGGAAACGGATGCTGACAACGCAATATCCGTGCAGAGTGCCTTTTTCTCCCCTGCTTTTGGCTCCGGCAGAGAAACAGCAACCTGATCGATCTTCTCCTGGCTTTCTACGATCCATGCTTCTTCCCGGCTGAATATTGTCAGGAAAATTCCCAATCCGTTTTTGCTATACAGTCTGCTGACAAAATAATAAGTTTCTCCCGCGCGCAGTGTATTCTCTATGTAAAAATTATTTCCCTTGCCATCGTCATCGTTTTTCTGCAGGAGATTACCTTCCGCGTCATATAAATAGCCATAGGTATCAAACAGACCTTCGCTATACATATAATAGGTGGCTGTCGTCTGTGGCATCAGCTTATAAACCACATATTGTCCCGGCTTACCGATCGTTGTAATACTTACCTTATCTTTTGTGATCAAAGTTGAGGCTTCCTTGCTGAAGTCCTTCTTCTGAAGCGGTATCTGCACTTCCTGATCTTTATATGTTACCTGCAGGCTCCAGCTATTATCGGTTTCTTCCTCATCCCATTCCTGCTGTACCAGACTGATATACAATACCTCTCCGTCCAGACTGTATTCGCTTCCTCTTATATTTTGGAATTTATCAACATCAAATAGCCGGCTGGTGCCATCCTGATACAGAACGGATAATTGGAGTCCTTTGAGATAATCCGTTACTTCACTTTCATCAGAAAGCATTCCATCCATGTATTCCAGATAATCAGGTGCCTTTGCGACCG
>DJNY01000229.1 GCA_002441865.1 Lachnospiraceae bacterium UBA6452
GGAACGAAGTTTCCTATTACATAAAAAAAGTGATCTTACCCGGTTGGATAAGACCACTATTCATTCATTTATTATATAGATTTTTATTTATTCATTAAGAGATCATCAAAGTAAGCGATCGTCTTTTTCAGACCTTCCTCCAGATTCACTGTCGGCTCCCAGGAAAGCTCCTTCTTTGCCAGATCGATCACAGGACGTCTCTGCATCGGATCATCCTGTGGCAGCGGTTCAAAGACGATCCTGGAACTGCTTCCCGTCAGATCAATGATCTTCTGTGCCAGTTCAAGCATTGTAAATTCGCCCGGATTTCCGATATTTACAGGTCCGGTAAAACCATCCCTGCTGTTCATCATGCGGATCATACCCTCGATCAGATCATCTACATAACAGAAGCTTCTTGTCTGCTCTCCACTTCCGTAGATCGTAATATTTTCGTTTTTCAGTGCCTGTACAATAAAGTTGGATACCACTCTGCCATCATGGGTATTCATTCTTGGTCCATATGTGTTAAAGATACGGATCACCTTAATGTCCACCTGATGCTGGCGGTAATAGTCAAAGAACAGCGTTTCCGCCATACGTTTTCCTTCATCATAACAGGAGCGGATACCGATCGGATTCACACAGCCCCTGTAGCTTTCCGGCTGCGGATGGATCTCCGGATCTCCGTACACCTCACTTGTACTTGCCTGCAGGATCCTTGCATGGACACGCTTTGCCAGCCCCAGTGTATGCAAAGCACCCAGCACACTCGTCTTGCCTGTTTTGATCGGATCATACTGGTAATGGATCGGACTCGCCGGACATGCCAGATTGTAGATCTGGTCTACCTCCACATAAATCGGCTCTGTCACATCATGTCTGATAAATTCAAAATATGGATTTCCCATCAGATGTCTGATATTATCTTTTGAACCGGTAAACAGATTATCAATGCAGATGACATCATTTCCCTGCTCGATCAGTCTGTCACACAGGTGCGATCCTAAAAAACCTGCTCCCCCTGTTACAAGAATACGTTTTTTCATGTTTCCCAAAATCCTTTCCCATCTCCTGCTATTCTACCGTTACACTCTTGGCGAGATTTCGCGGTTTATCTACATCCAGTCCTTTTGCCGCAGAAATATAATATCCGATCAGCTGAAGTGGAATCACAGCCAGACTACCGATAAAATGATGATCCACCTTTGGAATATAGGTGACAAAATCTGCTGTATCTTCCATTTCATAATGCCCGTATGTTGTGATACCCATCAGGTATGCACCTCTGGATTTACATTCCACCATATTGGAAAGTGTCTTCTCATAAAGATCATCCTGTGTCAGAATACCGATCACAAGCGTTCCGTTCTCGATCAGGCTGATCGTACCATGCTTCAGTTCCCCTGCTGCATAGGCTTCAGAATGGATATAGGAAATCTCTTTCATCTTCAGGGAACCCTCTAAACTGATCGCATAATCGATACCACGACCCACAAAGAATACATCATGTGCATTGGCAAATTTTGCTGCAAACCACTGGAGGCGTTCTTTATTCTCCATGATCTGTTCAATCTTATCCGGAATTGTCTCAAGCTCATCCAGATACTTCCTGCAGACTTCATCCGTCACTTCTCCTCTTACCACGCCAAATTTGATCGCAAGCAGATAAGATAAGATCAGCTGTGCAGTATATGCCTTTGTTGTTGCAACGGAGATTTCCGGCCCTGCCATTGTATAGCAGACATAATCAGCCTCTCTTGCAATCGAAGAACCGACTACATTGACGATCGCCAGTGTTTTCAGTCCTTTCTTCTTGGCTTCCCGGAGTGCTGCCAGGGTATCTGCCGTCTCGCCGGACTGCGAGATCAGGATAACAAGGCCGTTCGGATCCAGGATCATATTCCGGTAACGGAATTCGGATGCCAGCTCTACACGGACCGGAAGCTTTGCCAGATCTTCTATGACATACTGGGCTGCCATTCCGACATGCCATGCAGAACCACATGCCACAATATAAATCTGGGAAAACTGTCTGATCTCGTCATCAGTCAATCCGACCGTTGAAAGATCGATTCCGTCATCTTTTCTGAGAGAATGCAGGGTATCCCTGACAACCTTTGGCTGTTCATGGATCTCCTTCATCATAAAATGCTCATAACCGCCTTTTTCCGCAGCCTGTGCATCATAAGTGATCTCTACAACTTCCTTTTCGATCACATCACCGTTCAGATCATAGAAGGTTGCGCCATCCGCAGTGATCCTTGCCATTTCATCGTTTCCGATGTAGCAGACCTTTCTCGTATAATTTAAGATTGCAGGTACATCGGATGCAACAAAAGTTTCCCCCTCACCAAGTCCGATGATCATCGGGCTGTCTTTTCTTGCCACATAGATCTCATCCGGATAATCCCTGAACATGACTTCCAGTGCATAGGAACCACGCACACGGACAATTGTTTTTGCCAGTGCATCAATCGGTCCCACCTTATATTTTTTATAATAATAATCTACCAGTTTGATCAGGATTTCTGTATCAGTATCACTGTAAAATTCATAGCCGTGACGCAGAAGCTTCTCCTTCAGTTCCTGATAATTTTCGATAATACCGTTGTGTACACCAACGACCTCTGATTCTACCGGGCCGGAAGCAGAACCGGTACAATTACCGGACACATGCGGGTGTGCATTTGTTTTGGACGGGACACCGTGGGTTGCCCATCTCGTATGTCCAATACCGCAACAGCCGGAAAGTGCTTTTCCTCCGTCTGTCTTATCGGATAAATTCACAAGTTTTCCTGTCGCTTTAACGACCTCTGCAAGCTCTTCGCCATCCCGCACCGCAAGTCCGGCCGAATCATAGCCTCTGTATTCCAGTTTAGAAAGTCCTGCAAGCAGAATCGGTGCTGCCTGCTTATCCCCTACATATCCAACTATTCCGCACATAGTCTGTTCTCCTTTTCTAACTTGTTGCCTTTATGTACTTCATAAAGGCTTCTTTTATGTAAAAATCATATTGCTGCCCGATCCGATCCAGGCTTTCATTTGGGACAAAGCCGCCTGCCATTGTTTTATGACCGCCGCCCGATCCATATCCGGAAAGTGCCGCTGCAACCAGTTTGCCTGCATCTACGGCCTCCACCTCACTGCGGACGGAAAATTTCAATCCATCCTTTCTAACAGAATATACGATAGATACATCCACAACGTCAAGTGCAAGGATAAAATCAGATATGATCGCAATAAGTGCATCCGGGCAATCAAACGGAATGGACGCAAATCCGGTTCTGTCATATATCTTTATATTATCGATTGCCGCCGCATATGCTTTCAGATCCTTAAATTCCATGACATTTTTATACATTTCCTGCAGTTTTTCCACATCTGCCGTCTCAAATGCATACGCAAACATCTCCGCGTCAAATGCTGTTGCACCTCTTGTAAAATCTGCTGTATCCATTTTGATCCCGTAAGCAAGCGCCGATGCCACAAGCGGCGGGATTTCTATGTTCATTTCCTGATAATAGGATACTACGATCGAACAGCAGGCACCTACCATCCGGATATCCTGGTAATGATAGCCGCAGTCCCGTACCTGGTGGTGATGATCGATACATGCCACCTCGTCTCCGGGCAGATCCGTAAAGTTGGTATT
Source organism: Lachnospiraceae bacterium UBA6452 (assembly GCA_002441865.1). Lineage (GTDB taxonomy): Bacteria > Bacillota > Clostridia > Lachnospirales > Lachnospiraceae > CAG-194. The sequence continues at coordinate 3,635 of DJNY01000229.1, forward strand.
GTATTTCTGTCCGTCCACCGTCACGATATAATCTGTTTCCTGCATATCCGGTAACAGATCCGCATGCAGGATCTCCATGGAAAAAGTCGTCAGCATCCGCTTTGTACTCAGTTTGTCAATGCTGCCATCATAGCAGAGGATCGCATCAATCCCAAACTGACGCAGAAAATACTGCAGCCCGTAAGCGGAAGCGATCGCATCCGGATCCGGAAAGTTGTGTGTCTGGATATAGGTCTTATGTCCTTTTAATAATACGATCAGATCCCGTGGGTTTTTTTGCTCATTTTTCATTTTTCTGTCACCCTCTTACATCCAGGAACTGTGCCTGCCCATGGATCCGCATTGTAACAGAATCCGCCGGTACAAATATGCAGTCCCCTTTATAAAATGTGATCTGTCCGTCCGGATAACTGATATTACCGCAGCCACTGACACAAAGCAGCACGCGGAATGACATCTGATCCGACATATAAGTAACGATCTGCCGCCGTTCCGTGTTGACGATCATTCTGTATACTTCAAAATACTTGCATCTGCACAGACACTCTGACGCCATTCCCTGCTGGTATTTCAAAATACGGAGCGGCTGGCGCGGCTTTGCACTGCTTTTCAGATTTGCAACATCCAGTGCCTTTTCAATGTGCAGTTCCCGTTTTTTCCCGTTTTTATCTTCTCTGTCATAATCATAAAGGCGATATGTCAGATTCGAATTTTCCTGTATTTCCGCCACCAGTGCACCAGCACCGATCGCATGGATCGTTCCTGCTTCTATAAAGAAAAGATCCCCTTTTCTGATCGGAACATATTGCAGATACCTGGTCAGCTTTCCATTTTCGATCGCTTTCCTGATCTCCTCTTTTGTGCAGTCCCTTCTGAGCCCGTACACAAGTCTGGCATCCTTTGCCGCATCCAGAACATACCACATTTCTGTCTTGCCAAGCTGTCCATGCTCATGTTCTTTTGCATAAGCATCCGTCGGATGCACCTGCACAGACAGATCTTCTCTGGCATCAATAAATTTGATCAATAGCGGCAGATCCGTGCGTCCCATATGACGCGATCCTAAATATGCCGGATTCTCCGAAAGTACCTGCCCCAGCGTCTGCCCGGCAAATTCACCTTCTGCCACAAAGCATGGTCCATCCGGATGAGAAGAACATTCCCACGTTTCTGCCAAAGGAGACAGTTCTATTCCTTTTTCAAATTCCGTATTCAGTCGCTGACCGCCCCACAAATAATCTTTGCCGGAGGGTCTTAACAATAATGGCTTGTTCATCAATACTCCAATTCTACTTATTCTTTACCATCCCAGCAGTATGTGCATAACTTGCATTTGTCAATACCGACTGCATCCAGCATATCGTCCAGTCTGTTAAAACGAAGAGAAGTAAAATGCAATTCCTTGCAGATCTCATCTACCATCTTTTCATACTTTTCAGAGTCCGGATCTGTGTACTCCTGCAAAACCTCCTCTGTTACATTTCCGTTTTCCAGTCTTTCGATCACTCTTCTTGTGATCAGATCCATTTCCGAAGAAGAACGCGAGAAGTTCAGATACTTACAGCCGTATAAAAGCGGAGGGCATGCAGGTCTGATGTGTACTTCTTTTGCGCCGCTCTGGAATAAATACTCTGTTGTTTCCCGCAGCTGTGTGCCTCGTACAATGGAGTCATCGATCAGCAGCAGGCTCTTATCCCGGATCAGCTCTTCTACTGCCAGAAGCTTCATCTTTGCGATCAGGTTACGCTGGCTCTGGATCGTCGGCATAAAAGAACGTGGCCATGTCGGCGTATATTTGATAAACGGTCTGGAGAACGGAATACCTGACTGGTTTGCATAGCCGACTGCATGCGCAATACCGGAATCCGGAACGCCCGCAACGATATCCGGTTTCACATTATCTCGTTCTGCCATCTTTGCACCACAATTATAGCGCATCTGTTCCACACTGATCCCTTCATAAGAGCTTGCCGGATATCCATAGTATACCCAGAGGAACGTGCAGATCTTCATATCTTTTCCCGGCTGCACAAGTGTCACACAGTTTTTATGCGTCAGGACGACAATCTCGCCCGGTCCGAGTTCTTTATAATCCTGGTATCCCAGATTCTTATAGGCAAAACTTTCAAAAGATGCACAGAACGCATCCTCTTTCTTACCGATCACGATCGGCGTTCTGCCCTTCTGATCCCGCGCACAATAAATACCGTTTTCGTTCAGCAGCATAAGAGACAGCGAACCATCGATCGTCTGCAGGGCATACCGGATTCCTTCGATCAGATTTTCCTTCTGATTGATCAGTGCAGCCACCAGCTCTGTTGCATTGATGTCTCCGCCACTCATTTCCAGAAAATGGGAGCAGCCCTCTCCAAACAGGCTGTTTACCAGTTCCTCTGTGTTGTTGATCTTACTTACTGTCGTGATCGCATAGGTTCCATGGTGGGAACGCACGATCAATGGCTGTGGTTCATAATCCGAAATACAGCCGATCCCGTACCAGCCTTTCATCTGCTGCATATCTTTATCAAATTTTGTACGGAACGGTGCATTTTCTATATTGTGGATCGCACGGTCAAAGCCTTTTTCTCCCCACACTGCCATACCACCGCGTCTGGTTCCCAGATGCGAATGATAATCCACGCCAAAAAACAAATCAAATACACAATCTTCCTTTGCTGCTACGCCAAAAAAGCCACCCATTTTCTTTCCTCCATGCTCTTTTTCTGTCTTATGCGTTTTCTGTTTCTGCCTTTCTTGTCTGTGCGAACTTAATTCCCGCTACAACACCGATCATCACAACGACCGCGATCAGAAGTGTGATCCATTTATTACCAATGAGCGGTGCTGCCAGATATGCCAGGCAGGAAACACCTGCACAAAGCACAACATACGGAAGCTGTGTAGAAACATGCTTCACATGGTTACACTGTGCTCCTGCCGAAGCCATGATCGTTGTATCGGAAATCGGCGAACAGTGATCACCACATACCGCACCTGCCATGCAGGCTGAGATCGCAATGATCATCAGAGAATAGTTTCTCGTCTGCAGTACATTCACGACGATCGGGATCAGAATACCGAACGTTCCCCAGGATGTTCCCGTTGCAAAAGCCAAAAAGCATGCAACAAGGAAAATGATCACAGGCAGGAACATATCAAATCTGCCCGCTACGGACTTCATTGCGGCCGCTACAAATTCCTTTGCGCCAAGGCTGTCTGTCATTGCCTTTAATGTCCATGCAAATGTCAATATCATGATCGCCGGAACCATTGCCTTGAAGCCCTCCGGAATACATGCCATACAGTCAGAAAAGCTGAGTACTTTTCTTACCACATATAAAAGAATTGTAAAAATAATACCAAACATACTGCCAAGCGCCAGTCCGACTGAAGCATCCGAATTGGAAAATGCCGTTACCAGATCTGTACCACTGAAAAAGCCGCCGGTATAAAGCATACCGATCACACAGCAGATGATCAGACAGATGATAGGGATCATCAGGTCGATCACTCTGCCCTTTTTGATACCTTCCTCTGCTTCCAGCTCCTGCTTATGATCGCCCTGTCCATCAGAGAACAGATCTCCTGCAAGTGCATTTGCCTCACAAGTCTTCATAGAGCCAAACTCTACCTTGAAAAGCACCATGCTTACCATCATAACGATCGTCAGGATCGCATAATAGTTATACGGAATCGCCTTTAAAAACAGCCCGAAGCCGTCTTCTCCTTCTACAAAGCCACTGACTGCAGCTGCCCAGGAGGAGATCGGTGCAATGATACAGACCGGTGCGGCTGTCGCATCGATCAGATATGCCAGCTTTGCTCTGGAGACCTTATGCTTATCCGTTACCGGTCTCATGACACTGCCGACCGTCAGACAGTTAAAATAATCATCAATAAAGATCAGTACACCAAGCAGGATCGTCACAAGCTGTGCGCCCACTCTTGTTTTGATGTGACTGCTTGCCCATTTTCCGAATGCACTGCTTCCACCAGCTTTATTCATAAGGGCAACCATACCACCGAGAAGTACCAGAAATACCAGAATACCTACATTGTAGGGATCGGATAACACCGATACGATACCACCTGAAAATACATGAATCACGGTTCCTTCAAATTTCCCACCGGAATACAGGATTCCACCTACCACGATTCCGATAAATAAAGAGCTGTAAACCTCTTTGGTGATCAGCGCAAGACTGATCGCTACCAGCGGCGGCAAAAGTGCCCACGCTGATGCAAACAACGCCGGTGTATACTGCGCCGCTTCTTCCGTTTCCCCGGCAAATGCCGGCAGACACCACATTGCTGCAAATACGACTGACAGCAATAAAACCCGCCATACAGCAGTTTTCACTGTCTCTCTTCTTTTGTTCCTACTCACTTTTTTTCTCCCTTAGTTTATATTTTAATGCCAGTAAGGCTTCTGATCCTTATGCGAATACCCCTTCAGTTTTTCCGCATATACCGCAAGCTTCTGCCCATACTCCGCTTTCGGCTTTTCCTTCAGTTTCCCCTGACTGCACATTTTCTCATATGTTTCCCTAAACTCTGCCAGATTTGCCTGTGCAGAATCCTTATAATTATTCGACAGATTCATCTGCAGACGGCCTATGATCTCATCCAGCTGTTTTTCCTCTTTTGACTGTATCCTGAACAGTTTCATAAACAATTCCTCCTGTCTGCAAGCGCACTCTGACGCTTTACAGTTTAGCACAGATTCCCATATTCTACAATCACTACATTTACCAAAAAAGGGGCTGTGAAAAAAG
>DJNY01000174.1:0-5466 GCA_002441865.1 Lachnospiraceae bacterium UBA6452
AAATGAAGACACTGGATGTCAATATGTTCCTTCTGGAAAATAACAGAATGCAGCAGCAGCTGACGGATGTCACGGGAAAATATGAGATCGCGCAGGCAGATCTGAATAAAGCAAAAGACAGCTTTGCCGGCATTAAGGAAGAATACGAGCGTGTTGTTTCCGAGATCGAACGTCTGGAAGAAGAGATCGGACGGGAACGGGAAAATCTGTCGAATGCATCCGAGCTGCGCGGCAAGCTGGAAGTGCAGATCAATATTTTGAAGGAGCAGATCCGGTCAGCAGGGGACAACAGAGAGCATTTTGCACAGAGAGAGCAGAGTGTGCGCAGCCAGATCGCAGAAAAAGAAAAAGAGAAAAATGCGATCTTAGAGGAAAAGAAGGAATTTGACGCGGCATATGAAAAGATGCGTCAGCAGATGGAAGAGGCAGCAGGTAGACTTTCAGACATGCAGCAGCAGATGGACGCGTATAATGAAACAATAGAGAAAGATAAAAAGACGATCATTGATGCACTGACGGAGCGTGCAACGATCAAATCCAAGATCGGACGCTATGATACGATGCTTGAGCAGATCAATATCCGCAAAGCAGAGATGAGCTCCCGCCTGCTTTTGGCGCAGTCGGAAGAAGAAAAGCAGGATGAAGAGATCGAGCGCTTGGAGCAGGAATTTGAGCAGATCAACGTGACGATCCGTGAACTGAATGAACAGCAGACAAAGCTGGAAGAACGCAACAGTGAGATTACCGATGAACTTTCCGCAAAGGATCAGAAACTGCGTGACACACAGGTACTGTATCATCAGGAAAAATCAAAACTGGAAGCAATTTCCAACCTGACGGAACGCTATGACGGGTATGGAAACAGTATCCGCCGTGTCATGGAGCAGAAGGAACAGAATAAAGAGATCATCGGTGTTGTGGCGGATATCATCAAGGTAGAGAAAAAATACGAAGTGGCGATCGAAACAGCACTCGGCGGCAATATCCAGAATATTGTTACAGAGGATGAAGAAACTGCCAAAAAGATGATCCGCTTCCTGAAGAAGAATAAATACGGAAGAGCAACTTTCCTGCCACTGACGAGTATCCTGCATCCGCAGGAATTTAAGACGCCTGAGGTGTTAAAGGAAAAAGGCGTGCTTGGCATGGCAGATGCACTTGTGGAAACGGAAAAGAAATACCGCAATGTAGCAAAAGCAATGCTTGGCAGGATCGTTGTGGTCGATGATGTGGATCATGCGGTGCAGATCGCCAGAAAATACGATTACGGAATCCGTATGGTAACACTCGAAGGCGAGCTGTTAGTACCGGGCGGCGCGATCAGCGGTGGTGCTTTTAAAAATGCAAGTAATCTTCTGGGACGCCGCAGAGAGATGGATGAGCTTTCCGCAAAGGTCAAATCCTATCTGCATAAGGTGGATGAGCTGCTGGATGAGATCGAAAGCTGTAAGGCAGAGCGCACAAAGGTGCGTAAGGATCTGGAAGCCGTCAAGGGAGACCTGCAGGCGAAGTTCATTGCGCAGAATACAGCCAGATTAAATGTCATTCAGGCACAGGAGAAAAAGTCGGAAGCAGGCAAGGGCTTTGAACGTCTGAAGGAAGAAGCAAAGGACGTAGAGGCACAGGTTCTTGAAATAGAAGAAAATAAAAAGCAGATCCAGAAAGAACTGCTTACCTCCGAAGAAGAGGAAAAGAGACTGCAGGCTGAAGTGGCAGAGGTACAGAAAAAGCTGGATGCCCTCAGACTGGAAGAAAATGAGATCGCAAACAGTCATTCGCAGCTTGGCATGGAGACGGAAAAGGCATTGCAGAAGCAGGGCTTTATGCAGCAGAATGTGGATCGTATCAACGGAGAGATCGGGCGCGTGCAGGCTGAGCTGGAGGAAATCCTGGAGAGCCTGACCGGAACAAAGGAGGATATGGAGCGGAAAAACGCAGATATCGAAAAACTGCAGCAGACGATCGATGCCTCCTATACTTCACAGGATGAAAATAAAGAAAAACTCGAAGCGGATACGGCAAAGAAGCAGGAGCTGTCTGAAAAGCAGAAGGGCTTCTTTACAGAGCGCGAAAAGCTGTCCGATCAGATTTCCGCACTGGACAAAGAGGTATACCGTTTAAATGCCCAGAAAGAACGTCTGAAAGAGGCACTCGATGCCCAGATCAATTATATGTGGGATGAATATGAGATCACACTTTCCGAAGCTGCAAAGCTGAAGGATGAAGATATGAACGATCTGCCGGGCATGAAGAAACAGATCGCAGCGATCAAGGATGATATCAAAAAGCTCGGTGATGTCAATGTCAATGCCATTGAAGACTACAGAGCATTGATGGAACGATATTCTTTCTTATCCAACCAGCATGACGATCTGGTACGGGCGGAAGAAACGCTGCAGGGCATCATTACCGATCTGGATACTGCAATGCGGAACCAGTTTCATGAAAAATTTGCACAGATCAGTACAGAATTTGATAAAGTATTTAAGGAATTGTTCGGTGGCGGACAGGGTACACTGGAACTGATGGAGGATGAAGATGTGCTGGAAGCAGGCATCCGCATCATCGCACAGCCACCGGGAAAGAAACTGCAGAATATGATGCAGCTCTCCGGTGGAGAAAAGGCACTGACTGCGATCGCACTCTTATTTGCGATCCAGAATCTGAAACCGTCTCCGTTCTGTCTGCTGGATGAAATCGAGGCAGCACTGGATGACTCCAACGTTACCAGATTTGCAAAATACTTACATAAGCTTACAAAACATACGCAGTTTATTGTAATTACCCATAGACGTGGTACAATGGAAAGAGCAGACCGCCTGTATGGTATTACCATGCAGGAGAAGGGCGTTTCTACATTAGTCAGTGTCAATCTGATCGAAAAGGATCTGACGCAGTAAGGAGAATGCAGAAGGATATGAGTGAAGAAAAGAAAGGATTTTTTACGAGACTGAAGGAAGGTCTGACAAAGACCAGAAATAATATTGTCAGCGGGATCGATTCCGTTTTCAGCGGCTTTTCCAGCATTGATGATGATTTCTATGAAGAACTCGAAGAAATCCTGATCATGGGTGATATCGGCGTCAGGGCGACCAGCGATATCATTGAGCGGTTAAAAGAGCAGGTGAAACAGCAGCACATCAAAGAGCCTGCGCAGTGCAAGCAGCTTCTGATCGACAGCATCAAGGAGCAGATGCAGGTGGGCGAGACAGCATATGAATTTGAGCATGAGCAGTCCGTTGTGCTGGTGATCGGTGTAAACGGCGCCGGCAAGACAACAAGTGTTGGCAAGCTGGCGGGCAAGCTCAAGGAGCAGGGCAGAAAGGTCATGCTGGCAGCAGCGGATACGTTCCGTGCAGCAGCAGTGGAACAGCTTGAAGAATGGGCGCACAGAGCCGGCGTAGATATTATTGCAGGTGCCCAAAATGCAGATCCTGCAAGCGTGATCTTTGATGCGGTGCATGCAGCAAAGGCAAGAAAAGTGGATGTACTTCTCTGCGATACGGCGGGCAGACTCCACAATAAGAAAAACCTGATGGAAGAGCTGAAAAAGATCAACCGGATCATTGATAAGGAATTCCCGGATGCCCACAGAGAAAATCTGGTCGTACTGGACGGTACCACAGGGCAGAATGCATTATCACAGGCAAGAGAATTCGGAGAGGTAGCGGATCTGACCGGTATCATCCTGACAAAGATGGATGGTACGGCAAAGGGCGGTATCGCTGTAGCGATACAGTCAGAGCTGCAGATCCCTGTAAAATATATCGGCGTGGGAGAAACGATCGAGGATCTGCAGAAATTCGATGCAGACCAGTTTGTAGATGCACTTTTTAATGTAGAGGATTGACGAAGGAAATCCTCTATGTAGCCTCAGCTCATCGGCGTAGCCGATTTTGCATGAGCTGAGGTTCCCGTACGGTAGAGGATTGTTGCCCCGCCCGCCGATATGAGCATAAAAGTGGTGCGTAAGCACCGCGATATGCGAATAGAGGAAGCGGATTGTGAGAGTGCAGAGCACGGAACAATCCGTGGGCATCATGAACAACTGAAATGAGGAAATATAAAAGGAAAGGATACGATTATGAGCGAAGAAAATATGTTGACACTGGAAAAATTTGAAGAAGCTTCCGAGAAGGTAAAGGAAGCCATCTTACCGACAGACCTCGTTTACAGCGAGTATCTGAGCAACCAGACCGGCAATAAGGTTTATTTAAAACCGGAAAATATGCAGTTTACAGGCGCATATAAGGTACGTGGTGCTTACTATAAGATGAGCACACTTTCCGAAGAAGAAAGACAGAAGGGTATCATTACCGCATCAGCAGGAAACCATGCACAGGGTGTGGCTTATGCAGCCAAAAGATATGGTGCAAAGGCAGTTATCGTTATGCCGACCACAACACCGCTCATCAAGGTAAACCGTACCAAGAGCTATGGTGCAGAGGTTGTATTGTACGGAAATGTTTATGATGAAGCCTGCGCAAAGGCTTATGAACTGGCTGAGGAGCACGGCTATACGTTCATTCATCCGTTTGATGATCTGACTGTTGCAACCGGACAGGGCTCCATTGCCATGGAGATTGTAAAGGAACTGCCGCTTGTAGATTATATTTTAGTACCGATCGGCGGAGGCGGACTGGCAACAGGTGTTTCCACGCTGGCAAAGCTGTTAAATCCGAAGATCAAGGTGATCGGTGTAGAACCACAGGGTGCAAACTGTATGCAGGCGTCCTTAAAAGCAGGCAAGGTAACAACACTTCCGACGGTCAATACGATCGCAGACGGTACAGCCGTTAAGACACCGGGCAGCAAGATCTTCCCTTATATCCAGAAGAATCTGGACGATATCATCACAGTACCGGATGAAGATCTGGTCGTTGCATTCCTTGACATGGTAGAAAACCACAAGATGATCGTGGAAAATTCCGGACTTCTGACAGTGGCAGCATTAAAATATCTGGATGTGAAAAATAAAAAAGTCGTATCTATCTTAAGCGGCGGTAACATGGATGTGATCACAATGTCTTCTGTTGTACAGCAGGGACTGATCTTCCGGGACAGAATCTTTACGGTTTCCGTGCTTCTGCCGGATAAGCCGGGTGAACTTTCCAGAGTGGCAGGCGTGATCGCCGATGTCAACGGAAATGTCATCAAGCTGGAGCACAACCAGTTTGTATCCACAAACAGAAGTGCGGCTGTAGAGCTTCGCATCACATTAGAGGCATTTGGTACAGAACATAAAAACCAGATTATCGAAGCACTCAACAAAAACGGCTATCAGCCGAAGGTTGTACGCACGATGATGTAAAATTTGGTAATATAAAACAGGCAGCCACTACAAACGCAATCACGTTTGCCTACCCTGCGATTTGCATACGTATATATGCACGCGCTCCGGCCGCAAAAAAGCGTTGCGGTCTCTTCGCTGCGGCATATACGCTGCAAATCTCGGTCGGCTACACT
>DJNY01000174.1:5516-5696 GCA_002441865.1 Lachnospiraceae bacterium UBA6452
CACTATCGATTGCTTATTATAGTAGCTGTCTGTTTTTTAATATGCAATTTTTACTTCAGCGTCCGGATAGAATAAACGTGATCGATACATACTAACTGCATGAAGACATGCAGAAATAACAAACAAAAATGGAATTGTATAGAATGGAGAAACCGGGCGGCGCGGCGTGTGAAAGAGTAT
>DJNY01000098.1:0-6083 GCA_002441865.1 Lachnospiraceae bacterium UBA6452
CTGCACGGAGAAAATATTCCGTATGAACCTGCGGAGGCACTTTCCCATCTGCCTGCAACACTCAAAAAATGGAAAAAGGATCCGCGCTATGGTTCAAAAGCAATGAACCGCTTCTATTATAATGAATGCTTTAAGAACCGGACAGATGCCAGCAGGATCAGGGTGGAAAACGGAAACTGTGACTGGCTGTTCCTTGCACCGGGCTACGATGATACATGGCCGTCCGATGAGGCAGTGAAGCGTATGATGCAGGTCCTGCGGGAAAAACAATATAAGCATCGCTATGAGTGTGTGATCTATGAAAAGGGCAGTCATTTACTGGGGATGCCAAATGAAGCACTGACAGCCATGGGAGATGTGGAAAAACTGATGCGTATGCTTGGAAAATTCATCACAATGGAAAAGAAATACCCGAAAGAGTGCATGGAGGCGAGGGAAGAAAGCTATCAGAAGATCCTCTCATTTTTGCAGGAGAGTATGATCGACGGATAAATGGAAAATTCTGTTTCACATTTTTTACACAGACAGGTCAAAAAGACAACACAAATTGCCTGTTATAATAAGGACAGAAAAAAGATGTGAAGAACAGGAGGAATGACCATGAGAAAAAGGAATCTTTGGACGATCGCAATGCTTACCGGCTGCTGTATTCTGGCAGGCTGCAGTAATCAGAGCACACAGACGGATACGGCGCAGCAGACGCAGGAGGAAAGCACTGCGGCAGACGGAAATACAGATCAGAATACACCGCCTGAAAAACCGGACGGAGAGGCACCGGATGGCGAGAAACCGGATGGAACACCGCCCGATGGGCAGGCACCGGACGGAAACGGTCCCGGCGGCGAAAAGCCGGACGGAGCACCGCCGGATGGAAACGGAGGTCCGGGCGGACAAAGTCAGGCACCGACAGAGTATGATGCAGAAAATACATATACGGAAGATGCATCGGTAACGGGAGAAAGCATCAGTTCCACAGGCACGGATGAAAATGCGGTTCTGGTACAAAGCGGTGCGACGGTTTCTCTTACGGATATGAAGATCGACAGAACGAGCGATGCTTCTACCGGTGGGGATTCTTCCAGTTTCTACGGTGTGGGCGCAGCAGTGCTTGCAACAGACGGAACAGTGAAGGTTACAGACAGCACGATCACGACAGATGCAGCGGGCGCAGCAGGTGTATTTGCCTATGGAGATGGTGTGGCAGAGGTATCGGATACCACGATCACGACCGGGCAGGATACCTCCGGCGGAATCCATGTAGCAGGCGGCGGAACACTCAAAGCAACGGATCTGACGGTAGAGACAAGCGGCGAATCTTCTGCAGCGATCAGAAGTGACCGCGGCGGCGGAACGATGACAGTAAACGGTGGCAGCTATACTTCCAACGGTACAGGTTCGCCGGCGGTTTACAGTACAGCCGATATCACGGTAGCAGATGCCACGCTTACCGCAAACGGTTCCGAAGCGGTCTGCATTGAAGGCTTGAATTCCCTGAAACTGACAGACTGCGATCTGACAGGCAATATGCAGGATCTTTCCCAGAATGACTGTACCTGGAACGTGATCTTATACCAGAGCATGTCCGGTGATTCCGAGGTCGGCAACAGCACCTTCAACATGACCGGCGGCAGTCTGACGGCAAAAAACGGTGGTATGTTTTATACAACAAATACGGAAAGTACCTTTTATCTGTCAGGCGTTGACATCACTTATGCGAAGGATAATCCGTTTTTCCTGAAATGTACCGGAAATGCCAACCAGAGAGGCTGGGGAGAAAGCGGCAAAAACGGTGCTGACTGCAGCTTTACGGCAGAACAGCAGGAAATGCAGGGCAATGTGATCTGGGACAGCATCAGCCAGCTTGACTTTACGATGAAGAGCAGTACATTGACCGGTGCTTTTGTACAGGATGAAAGCAATGCGGGAGACGGTGGTGACGGCTATGCCAATCTGGTGATCGACAAAGATTCGACATGGATCGTGACAGGAGACAGTGTACTGACCAGTCTTACAAATAACGGAACGATCACGGATGCAAACGGAAAATCCGTGACAATACTTGACACGAATGGTAAAATACTTGCGAATGGCGAAAGCGGGTATACCATAACGGTAGACTCCTTAACAGAATAAAAAGGCAGAAGATAATAAGGAGCAGAGAAACAAATGAAAAAATGGGAAGGCATAAAAACAGAACGTGGGGCGGAAATCCTGTTGATATTGGTGCTGGTTGCCAGAAGTACATCCTTTGTGATGTCGAAGGTCACAATGAATGCGATGGATCCGTTTAACCTGCTGGGAGTCAGATTTCTGCTGGCGTTTCTGCTTCTCTGCATCCCATTTGGGAAAAGGCTTGTGAAGATCAGAAAGCAGACCCTGCTGAAGGGAATGCTGGTCGGACTTGCCTTTTTCTGCGTTATGACAGCGGAGCTTTTTACGCTCCGTCTGACTGCATCATCGACATCTTCCTTTCTGGAAAATATGGCGATCGTATTTGTACCGGTCTTTGAAGCGGTACTTTTGCGCAGGCTGCCTGCAAAATGCAGTGTGGCCGGGGTTCTGGTTTCAATGACCGGAATTGGCTTCCTGACGCTGGAGGGTGGCAGGATCGCACTGGGAACAGGAGAATTGATCGGTATTTTATCCGGTATTTTATATGCGGTTGCGATTATTATCACAGACAGATTATCGCACAATGACGATTCCCTGCTGATCGGAATGGTACAGGTCGGAACGATCGGAACACTTGGCATGGCAGCATCATTTTTGTTTGAACAGCCGGTTCTGCCCCGGGGACAGATGAGCTGGATCATGGTCATTTATCTGGCGGTTGTCTGTACGGGCTTTGGTTTTACCCTCCAGCCTGTGGCACAAAGCCGTCTGACCGCAGAAAGAGCGGGACTGCTTACCGCAGTCAGCCCTGTCAGTTCTGCGATGATGGGCAGCATCTTCCTGAAAGAACATTTAGGGATCAGTGGACTGATCGGAGCGACATTGGTTGTCGGTGGTATTATCATATCCAAGGATCCTTTCCATAAAAAAACATGGGCTTCTTCGTAAAATCTGCAGGAACTTTTTGAAGATTTGTTTAAGATTCCTTTTTTCGCTAGGAATTTTAAGAAAGGCATGCTATGATTTCGAAGGGTGATAAAGATGAATAAGGATTCGATTGAAGAAAATAAGGCAATACAGGATGGGCTGGAGCGCTTTTTGGACGAAGAGCTGGCAGGTGTACGCAAGGAACAGGTGGCACCGAACAGAACCATTATATATAACGAAGAACCAAAGGAAAAAGAATTAAAGACTGAGTTTGCCACAGAAGTAACGCCAAAGAGGCAGGCAAGCTATGAGAGAAGACCCGCAGGCGGCTATACAGCTGCGGCGAGACAGCCGGAACATAGAAGCAGCGTGGGAGAAAGACAGATGAGTCATGCTGCAGATACGGTAAGCAGGAGAAGAACATCCGCAGAGACAGACAGATATCATAACGCAGACAGGGAAGAAACTTCACGCCGGAGACAGGAAAATGTTTCTGACCGCTGCAGCACAGCATCTGAGAGAAAGCACCGGACATACGAACCGCCTGTATCTGAAAATAAGAAAAAACAGCATAGAAAGCCAAACAGAAAAACCGATAAAAGACAGAAAAAGAAAGACGGCAAAAAGGACAAGCTGTCCAGGCCAAAGAAAATACTGCTGATTCTTGGTATTGTCATTCTGGCACTTTTTCTGTGGTGGTATCTGACAATGGGACGGATCTACCACAAGATGAATTATGAAAAGTCAGACGAGCTGGCAAGCGGTTCCTTAAAGGATCAGGGTGTGATCAATGTGCTGCTGATCGGAAACGATTCCCGTGAAAACGGAGAAGACGGCCGTTCCGATGCAATGATCCTGATCTCCATCAGCAACAAGACAAAGACGATCCACATGACATCTCTGCTGCGTGATATGTATGTGGATATCCCGGGACATGACAGCAACAGATTAAATGCGGCCTACGCTTATGGCGGACCTTCGCTTTTGTGCGAGACGATCAAGCAGAATCTGGATATCGAGGTAAACAGATATGTGCTTGTGAACTTCCAGGCTTTTGCAAATCTGGTAGATGCAGTCGGCGGTGTAGATCTGGAAGTGACGAATGATGAAGTCCAGTGGATCAATGCATACTTAAATGAGTACAACCTGCTGGAAGGAAAAGAGATGACGACCGATTATCTGGATACCTCATTAAGCGGGGAAATCCATCTGAACGGTCCGCAGGCGCTCGCTTACAGCAGAAACAGATATATCGGAACCGATTTCGGCAGAACGGAAAGACAGAGAAAAGTACTTTCCGCCGTTATGAAAAAGCTGCCACTTGCCATGGCGACCAATTCCGGTGAACTGATAGACGGTCTGTTTCCAAATCTGACAACAAACCTGACGCAGACAGAAATGTACAGCCTGTCAACACAGGCAAGTAAACTTCTGACCTATGACGTGGTACAGAGCACTGTTCCGGCAGAAGGCACTTATTCCAATGCCACGATCCGCAAGATGGCAGTTCTGCAGGTGGATTTCGAGGCAAATAAAAAGCTCTTAAAGCAGGATATTTACGGGCAGGAGGAGTAGTATGGAGAAAACGTTCAAAGAAAAATATCTGGCACATGAAGTGGAACTGGAAGCGATCGATGATTATATCATTGCGTGGAATAATTCCGATACAGAGCAGACACTCGCAAAGTTTCTGGGACTGAATAAAGAGGAAGAGACTGCCTGGGTGGAAGACAGTGACGATGCACTTTTTGATCTGCTGGAAGCACAGAGAAAATAACAGATTACTTTTTGAAATGCAGAAAATAATAGACAGAATAAAACAGGATTTGCAAAAGAATGGGATAGGATGTGCTGCGGTATTGGCATGTCTTATCCTTTTTGCGCTTATTTTTCATGATGTCTGCCCGGTGCAGATCCTGTACGGACTGCCATGTCCGGGCTGCGGACTGACAAGAGCGGGCGTACTGCTTCTGACCGGGCATTTTGCAGCAGCATTTCAGATGCACCCATTCATTTACGGATGGGCAGTGCTTCTGCTGTATGTCCTGTTCTGCCGCTATGTCAAAGGCTGCAAACCAAAAGGAGCATTGCAGCTTATGATCGTTCTCATTGCTTTCATGCTCCTGTTTTATATCTATCGTATGCTGTGGTATTTTCCGGCTGTGGAACCGATGACCCGTAAGGACGGTCTGCTTTTACACTGGAATCCAGACAGAAACTGATCTGCCGTGCACCGGGAAAGTACCGTTTCCGTCCGCATCGATCGTTACCATATGGCGATAGCCGAACAACACATCAAAAAACTTCTGTCCGCTATGTTGTTTCCCGACATACATGGTCTTCTGCGTATCATTTTGGGAAGAAAGGATACAGGCAAGTCCTGTATTTTCATCTTCTGCAAGCCCTTCTCTGGTAAATCCGACACAGTGATAGTCATCAAAGTAATCATGCTGCGCTCCGTAAGCATGGGAAGCCCTGACGGAGATCAGATTGGTAAGTGATTTACCGACCGGAGCTATATTCTGGGATGGAATACCGTAATAATCACCGTAAAATACACATGGATATCCTGCCTCGCGCAGCAGGATGAGGGAATAGGCAAGCGGTTTAAACCAGCTGTCCACAAAAGAGCAGAGTGCCTGTCCGGGTTCTGTGTCATGGTTATCTACAAAAGTAACCGCATTCTGTGGTCTGGCAGCAACAAGACTGCCATCGAAGATCCGGCGCAGATCATAGCCTTCACTGTTATAAGATGCATAGTGGAAATTAAAATGAAGCGGCACATCAAACAAAGACAGCGCATAATTTGTTTTTTCAAGATAGGCTTCGAGTGCCCAGCATTCCCTGTGCCAGTATTCACCGACAGTAAACAGTTCACGCCCTGTATAGCTGCGCATGGCAGGGAGCCAGTCACGATAAAAATCATAATCAATATGCTTAACCGCATCCAGACGGAAGCCATCGACCTGTGTCTGATCCAGATACCATTTTCCCCATTTTGTAAGTTCGGTAACGACCTCAGGTTCACTGAAATCAATATCTGC
>DJNY01000098.1:6249-7686 GCA_002441865.1 Lachnospiraceae bacterium UBA6452
AAATTAAAAATTGTCCAGGCTGTGATCTGTTCTATGCCTGTAGTTTCCTGTTCTCTGTTTCCTGCATTGCATTCTTCGGCATTTAATGTTTCTGTTCCGTCAGCACCGATCTTATGATCCAGTACAATATCAGCGTATACATCAATGCCGCATGCCTGACAGGCGCGGATCGCAGACAGATATTCTGCCTTTGTTCCATATTTGGTTGCAACACTGCCTTTCTGGTCAAACTCACCGAGATCGTACAGATCATACACCGCATAGCCGACGCCGTCTGCTCCATAAGCATCTTTGTAAGCCGGTGGTAACCAGACTGCGGTAATACCTGCTTCAGCAAGAGCAGGCGCTTTTTCGCTAAGCTGGTTCCATAAAGAGCCGTCGGATGGCAGATACCATTCAAAATATTGCATTATTGTTCCGTTTTTCATCATTTGCCTCTTTTCTCTATATTCCGTTATATTATTTTCAAACCGGAATGATCATTCCTTACTCCATCTGCCGCTGGCACCGCATGGCAGAACCAGCCCGGATCTTGTGACCGGTAATCCGATTTCATCCGCAACAACACATCCGCCGAGCTTTTTCGTCAGTACGGTATTTAACATATAGGAGAGAACTGCAGGCTGCAGTCCTGTCGTATAAGAATTGATCAAAAAGAAAACCGGATCCCTGGACAGCACTTTGGAAGTCAGTTCAATGAATGGGAAAATGCTTTCTTCGATCTTCCAGATCTCGCCCTTTGGTCCTCTTCCGTAAGAAGGGGGATCCATGATAATGCCATCGTAAGTATTGCCGCGTCTGATCTCGCGTTCTACAAATTTGGCACAGTCATCTACCAGCCAGCGGATCTTATCGCCGGGAATATTGCTTGAAACCGCATTTTCTTTTGCCCACGTAACCATTCCCTTGGAAGCATCAACATGTGTGACATTTGCACCGGCATTTGCTGCAGAGATCGTAGCACCACCGGTATAAGCGAACAGATTTAATACCTTAAGCTCCCTGCCCGGCTCCTTTTCTTTGGCTGCCCGGATTTTCCGGGCACACCAGTCCCAGTTTACCGCCTGCTCCGGGAAAAGCCCCGTATGCTTAAAACTGAACGGCTTGAGATGGAAGGTAAGCTCCCGGTAGGAGATCGTCCATTCATTTGGCAGGTCAAAAAATTCCCACTGACCGCCGCCTTTGACACTGCGATGGTAGTGTCCGTTTTTCTGTTTCCATTCTTTGGCATCATGCCCTGTGCTCCAGATGACCTGCGGGTCCGGGCGCACTAAAATATAATCACCCCAGCGCTCCAGCTTTTCGCCGTCTGAGGTGTCCAGTACTTCATAATCTTTCCAATTATCTGCTATCCACATGGGTGTAATCCTTTCTGTAACGGAATATCATGGCTAGTTCTTTTTCAATCGTGCGATCTCTGCCTGCAGAGCCGCAATC
>DJNY01000041.1:0-9775 GCA_002441865.1 Lachnospiraceae bacterium UBA6452
CGCAGGCGCAAGAATGTGCCAGGGCACATTCTTTGTTCTGAAATATACGTGCAGAATAAGGGAAAGTGGGC
The DNA here is from genome assembly GCA_002441865.1 of Lachnospiraceae bacterium UBA6452. Classification (GTDB taxonomy): domain Bacteria; phylum Bacillota; class Clostridia; order Lachnospirales; family Lachnospiraceae; genus CAG-194. The sequence goes on from DJNY01000041.1 coordinate 72, forward strand.
ATTTTTGTCCACTTTTTAACATATATTGGTTATGGTACGATGACAATAGAAAGCTGCAGAAATGCAGCAAAAGAAAGGGAGGAATTGCGCATGACGAAAAAACTGGCAAAGTGGCTGTCCTGTTTTTTGACGGTATGTATGTTGATAACATCGTTGCCGCTTTATCAGGCAGCTGCTTATGCAGAAACGACAGATGAAGAAGAGCAGGAACCGCAGCAGGATACGATCAGCGGTCTTGGGATCGCCTGGGATATGAACTGGGACGGAGAAGAGCCTGCGGTAAATGACGGCGCGGAGTTTGGAAAAGAAGTCTGGTGGGGAGATCTGCAAGGCACCTATCAGTTCAAAAGCTTCGATGCAGACGGACAGGAGCAGGAAATAATAACTGCTGATAAGCTGCAGCTTTACAGATGGGATGGAGAAGGTGATCAGCCACAATGGGTGCAGATCCCTGCATTGGATGATGATCCGATTTTTGAAGCTGCCGGTGTAGAAAAAGAACTGGTACATATTACATTCATGGAGACAGGCACTTATCGTGTGAGTTGCTCTGGGCTAACTTGCGGAGAAGAAAATAATTATGTCACGATCACGGTAAGTTATCCGTCATTTGCATTTTTCAGAGATAAAACCAGAAGTGCAGACAGCTTTATGACAGAATGCATCTATGGAAAATCAGAGGAAGATCCGCAGGATGAACGACGCCTGTTCTATATGATCACGGATAAGAAAGCGAAAGATATTGCATTCTATCTGGATCAGGACGGCGAAAAAATTGCAGAACATGACGCATATTTCACAGTCAGTGAACCGGAGACGGATGAAGCCGGAAATACCATCTGGCAGATCAACATTCCGAAAAGCTGCGTGGGAAAATGGTTTTCCATCAGCGTGACCGGACAGGTACTGGAAGAGGATCACTATGAGGATATAGAATATGGACTGCAGATTAGCTGGGACGATGCAGCAGTGGCAGAATATGATGGACTTGCTGCCAAGAGCGATCTGCTCTGGGATGAGGATGGCACACCGTCATCCAATCCGGACAGTGATGAACAGTGGAGCAAGGAACATCAGGCAGATCTGCCGGGCATGTCTTTTTGCTTTGCAAAAAACAGCGGAACGGAAAACGTAAAGGCTTCTGATCTGGTACTTTCTTATGTAAAGGACGATGGCTCTCTGGAAACAGAAGGAATCGGTGCGCTGCAGGAAAATGAGAAAAACGCAGAGATCACAGATGCAAGCTTTACAAAAACCGGAACCTATCAGGTCGCTTTAAAAGAAAAGGTTGATACAGACACAGAGCTGGTAACGATCAATGTTGTATATCCGGTGCTGGGGTTCTATATGACACCGGAGCCGGCAGAAGACAGTATTCTGACAGAAGAATTTCAGTATGGTGGCACACTGGCAGTTGGAGAAACTGACAACAGCACGCTTTATCTGCATGTACAGGAAAGACCGGATGAAAATATGACAGTTTCCGATCTGCAGCTGGAAGCAGGTGAATGGGGCGAAAATGAAAATCACGAAGCAGAAAAGACGATCATGAACGTACTGAACGGCGAATGTGATTATGTAAGCTGTGAGGAACTTGGAAATGGCAGTTACAAGCTGACAATTTCCGCCGGCTGTGAAGCATACTTTTCACTGGAAGCATCTGTGCTTTGCAATGCAGGGGAAAATGAATGGAGACAGGAAGGTTATCTGAGCCTGAGCCCTGCGGAGGCAGTTGTGGCAGAAGACGGAAAAGCAAGAACCGGTTTTTCAGGCTGTTTTGTGACAAAGGCTTCCTATGAAGCAGGTTCCCCTTATTTTATGGAAGAGGAGAATGAACAGTTCCTAAGCGGCTTTGAGTACTGGGTACATGCAGATACCATGCAGGGTGTTATGGAAGAACTGCTTGCGGCAGACGGCAAACTGGTGGAGTGGGCCGGTAAACAGTATCAGGTGAAGAATACAGGGTATATCTATATGACCATGAGCTATATAGATGCCTATGCGGAAAATGCAGAAGCAGCACAGTATGTAAAAACACCGGACAGCATCAAAGGCATTTGCATGGATTCCGGTATGGATGCGGAGATCTGCTATAAAAGGGGAACTGAGCAGTCATATGATATAAAAATAGCAGGCTTACGGAAAACAGACCATCTGGAGGATCAGGAAGATACCGATGATAATACGGAATCCGTCCTGATCGCCTGGACAGAAAACGGATGGACTTATGTAGAAAAAGATGCACAGGACAATACCTACTATATAACCGATAAACTGGTAAATGACAGAGGATTTGATGCGACAGAGCCGGATCCGGTTTATACAAAGGAAATGCCGTCCCATATTTCTTACGCTATGCCACAGATTTATGTAGATGCAAAGACCAACTTGAAGATCACCGGTGACTGGCAGGATGAGGAGCCGAACCTGCAGATCGGGTTCTATCCGAATTCGGAAAACAAGGTATCCATCATGACACTTTACTGTTATGCAACAAGAGCGGAAGACGGTGAAGAGGTAAAACTGGATACAGCCCTGATGCAGGAGGAAAGCTTCTGGGAGCAGTATGATGATGTAAGATATTTTTATCAGGAAAAAGAGAGCTTTGATGCAGACAGCATAGGAGAGAAGGATGTTTCCGTTTATCATCTGGTAAGATGCTACAACGAAGAAGATAATTCCTGCTGGGATGAATCGCAGGAAGTTTCTATGACTGTAAATTGTGTACTGGCAAAGACAGAAGCATCTGTTGCGGGCAATTATTCGGCCGGCGGCAAAATGCCTGAACTGAAAATCGCAGAGGACAGCAATGTGTCTGACCTTCTGCCGAATCTGACAGAGGAAGAAGAGAAGGCATATATCCGTGGAGAAAATGCGAATCTGAAACTTACCGTAGACCAGATTGATGCCACAAAAGCAGGTGCACAGATCAAAAATGAGATCAATAAGCTCAAGGAACTCGCAGAAAAGAGCGGAACGGTAAAGGATCTGATCCCGCTGGATCTGAATCTGCTTTTGCAGATCGGAGAGCAGAAGGAACGTAAAGTAGAGGAAACAAAGCAGGCGGTTTCCTTCTCTGTTCCGGTAGATGAAGCTTTACAAAAACAGCTTGGTACTGGTAAACTGAAATTAAAGCTGTTCAGATACCATGGAGGGCAGGCGGATGAGATTCCGGTCAGCTATGAGAACGGCAGATTATATGCAAGCTCTGACAAATATTCCACTTATGCGATCGCAGTCATGGAAGAAAAAGCAGAGACACCGGCACCTGCACCATCCACACAGCCAACACCTGCACCAACACCGTCCCCATCTGCGCAGCCAACGCCATCCGGGCAGCCAACACCGCAGAAGAAGGGCACAAAGCTGACAAAGAGCGGTGTTACCTATCAGGTAACAAAAGCCGGTGCAAAAGAAGGCTGTGTTGCTTATACAAAGGCAAAGAAAAATGTGAAGGGAAGCGTTACGATCCCTGCGGCAGTCACGATCGATGGGGTGACCTATAAGGTAACATCGATCGCAGCCAATGCTTTCAAAGGAAATAAGAAGATCACGAAGGTAACGATCGGTAAAAATATTGAGAAGATTGGCAAAAATGCATTTTACGGTTGCAAAAAGCTGTCAAGTATTACCTTTAAGACAACAAAACTGAAGGCTTCCAAGGTTGGAAAGAATGCATTTAAGGGTGTGAAAGCAAAAGTAACCGTGAAGATGCCAAAGAATAAAGCAAAGGATTATAAGAAATGGCTGAAAAAGAAAGGAATACCGGCGAACGCCAAATTCAAAACAGCCAGATAGCAGATGAATTTTTGCAGAATTATACAGAGCAGGCAGCACAGAAACTGCCCGTCTTTTTACAGGACGGGTATTCTGTGCTTTCCTGTTATTATGCGCAGGAGGAGAAAAGCTGCTATTTGCTGCAGAAAAATGAAACGAAAGAAAAATATATCGTAAAGTGCAGAAAAGAAAGAGAAGACAGAGACAGTCTGCAAAAAGAGTATGAAGAGCTGGGGCGGCTGGCAGAACGTTATCCGAATCTGTATCAGCGGGCATCCTTACAGAAAGCAGACGGGTATGTGTATCTGCTGCGCGCCTATATTGAAGGAAAAAATCTGGAGGAGTATGTGGCGGAGGATCCGTATCTGAGGCCGGAAAGACAGCTTGAGATCTTAGAGGAGATCTGTCAGGCTGTTGCAAGGCTGCATGCCATGGATCCGGTGATCCTGCACCGGGATATGAAGCCACAGAACCTGATCCTTGATGCCAGAGGACATGTGCATCTGATCGATTTTGAAACGGCGCGGGAATACGACGGAACAAAAAAGAAGGATACGGTCTTTTTCGGAACGGAAGGTTCTGCTGCACCGGAACAATACGGCTATGCACAGACCGATGTGCGGACAGATGTGTTCGGGATCGGTAAGATCGCAGAATATTTTTATGAAGAATATCAGGCAGGGTATGATCCGCTGACAGCAAAACGAATGCAGCGCATCATCAAAAAAGCGACCGCATTTGATCCTGCCGACCGTTATCAGAATGTACAGGCACTTTTGCTGGCAATCCGAATCGTGAGAAAGCAGACCGGACGGGGAGGGAACAAATGGCTGAAAGCTGCTGTGGCGGCTGAGAGCATTTTGCTCTTGCTCGTTCTGGGAGCATTATTCTTCCGGACAGGATTTCAGAAAACGGAAAATACGGAGGTGGAAGACTACGTGGCAGCCTTAGCGGAAGGACAGGCAGAGCAGCAGGATGAGACCATGGAGGATCCGCCAGCGCAGGCAGATTCCGATGAAATCGTTACACTGGAAGGGGATCCTCTTTTGTTGCAGGCAATCCGGGAAACTGCTGGAAGCGATGAGCTGACAAGAGGCATACTTTCCGGCATTACGAGGATCGCTGTGATCGGAGATCAGATCTATACGGAGAAAACGCCGGTGGAAGATCTGGAGAATCTTGTATATCAGGATGGATTTAATGACCGGATGGTCAATGGAGGGATCACGGATCTGTCGGTACTGACGAATCTGCCGAACCTGAAAGAAGTATTTTTATGTAATCAGAAAATTACGGATATCAGTCCATTGCAGGAGCTTCCGATAGAAGGTCTGTATGTGTGCGGCAATCGGATCGAGGATTTTTCTCCTGTTGAAAAAATGCAGGAGCTTTCCACACTGTATCTAGTAGATAATCCGGTCAGAAAAATGCCACAGTTGTCAGACTGCACGAAGCTGACCAGACTTGCACTTTGCGGAAATAATTACGAAACACTTGATTTCCTGGAAGGCAGCAGCATCTGCAATCTGTATGCAATGGGGATTTATGTGGAAGATGGGTCTTTTGAGGTGCTTTCGACCATGCAGAGTCTGACAGAACTGTATACCGGATCGGAGCAGAAAAATTTTTATGAAGAACTTCCGAATCTGACGGAACTGCGCACGTTATCTTTATGGGGCGGTCATTTCGGTACAGATCTTCAGATCGTCAGTAGTCTGGAAAATTTACAGAATCTGTTTGTAAATGAGGGGCGTGTCAGCTCTCTTGCCGGAATTGAACATCTGCAAAGACTGGAAGTGCTTTGTATGGACGGTACAAATGCAAAGGATATTGCCCCGCTGACAAAGCTGCCGAGATTACAGGTCGTGCGTCTGCAGGGCGTTCCGGTCGAGAATTTTACACCGCTGTTTTCCTGCCAGAGCCTGCAGGAGGTTGGGGCAGACAGCAGCCAGAAGGAAACAATAGAACAGTTGGGAGATCCGGCCTTTATGATCTCTGTGGAGTAATAGAACCACCGCTCAGCGCAGCGGTGGTTCTCCTATTTCAGTCAAAAGACCGTTCAGATCATCAATCGACATATTGTGCTCCAGTGCGTAGATAATTGCCGCGTCAAACCGGTTCCGCGGATACAGGACAGCACGCTGGCAGATGGACAGCATACGCTGGAATTCCGCTAATGACAGCTGCAGATAAAAACCGATACGCAGCAGAAGGATCCTCGTAGGATTTCGAGTGCCGCGCAGGATCTGATAGGCATAGGAGCGTTCCAGCTCCAGATCACGGATCAGATTGCCGGGCTGCAGATGATGTTCCTTTAGCAGCATGGATAAATAAGCACCGCCGGACTCTGCATAGTCTGTTTCATTTTCCAGAAAAGAGGTCTGATCCTGTTTTTTCAGATCGTTGATCAGCTCATCGGTAGATTTCATATGATACCTCCTGTCTCTTATATTTTATTATAGCAGAAATAAGGGGAGAATGTCGAGGGGCGCAGGGAAGATTGGAAAATACAGGAAAATAATTCGCACGATCTTCCTAAATATGCCCGATAATTCTGTCAAACGCTGTTCTGTTTTAAAAGTGCCGTGGTATTTTTGGCGAAAACGTCGTTTTTGTGCGATGACTGTAGCTTGCAACACAAAATGACACATTGTTATAATATGCTACACAGGAAATAAGAAATAAGGAGGGATTTTTCCATGCAGCAGCTGAATGTTGTAACTACACAGGATAATGACAGAATGTTTAAAATACTGACCGAACTGGTTCATCAGGATAAAGAATTTCAAATTGTGATTTCCGTCCCTTCCAAAAACAGACAGGAATTGCATCCACAGACAGTACCGCAGAAAGAGAAGCCTGTCCGGGATCTGGAAAAAGATGTGACGGATATGATCCACGAGCTTGGCGTTCCTGCCCATATCAAAGGATACCAGTATCTGCGGGAAGCGATCATGATGGCGGTTGAAGATATTGATATGCTGGGGTCTATTACAAAGATCCTGTATCCGACGATCGCTAAAAAATACCAGACAACCGCAAGCAGGGTAGAGCGGGCGATCAGACATGCGATCGAGGTGGCATGGAGCCGCGGAAAAATGGAGACGCTGGATGCCCTGTTCGGTTATACGATCAATACCGGCAAAGGAAAACCGACCAATTCGGAATTTATCGCACTCATTGCAGATAAGATCAGGCTTTTATATCGCACAAATTAGTTCTTTCAAAATGCACGTGATTGGTGTATAATTGTTCCAAGGTATTTACCTGTCCGGGTAGCAGGTGAAAACAAATATTGGAGGATTATAAAGAATGAAGAACATACTGTTTATTGCATCTGAGGGGGTTCCTTTTATCAAGACGGGAGGACTTGCAGACGTTGTCGGATCTCTTCCGAAGAACATTGACAAGAAGTACTTTGATGTGCGCGTTATGCTTCCGAAATATACCTGTATCAAGCAGGAATTAAAGGACAAGATGAAGTATAAGACCCACTTCTACATGGACTTCAACTGGAAGAGTGAATATGTCGGTGTACTGGAAGCAAAAGTAGATGGTATCACCTATTATTTTATCGACAACGAATCTTATTTCAGCGGCTTTAAGATTTACAGCGATAACGTTCTGGATGAAATCCGCAAGTTCAGCTTTTTCTGTAAGGCAGCATTGTCAGCCCTGCCTCTGACAGGCTTCAGACCGGATCTGATCCATTGCCATGACTGGCAGACAGGTCTGATTCCGGTATATTTAAAGGAACGCTTTGCAGGCGGAGATTTCTTCCGTGGCATTAAGACAGTTATGACAATACATAATCTGAAATTCCAGGGACGCTGGAATGTCAAGGATGTCAAGGACATCACAGGACTGCCTGACTATTTCTTTACATCCGATAAGCTCGAAGCATACAAGGATGCAAACCTGTTAAAGGGCGGTATTGTATATGCGGATGCGGTAACGACCGTTTCCGAAACCTATGCGGAAGAGATCAAGACACAGTTTTACGGTGAAGGGCTGGACGGTCTTCTCCGTGCAAGATCCGGTGCACTGCGTGGTATCGTCAATGGTATTGATTATGAAGAGTTCAATCCGGAAAAAGATAAAAATATCGTAGCCCCGTACAATGCAGCAAATTTCCGTAAGGAAAAGATCAAAAACAAACGTGCGCTGCAGCAGGAACTCGGTCTGGAGCAGGATGATAAGAAATTTATGATCGGTATCGTTTCCAGACTGACAGACCAGAAGGGCTTTGACCTGATCGCTTATGTCATGGATGAGCTTTGTCAGGAAGATGTCCAGATCGTTGTACTTGGTACGGGCGAAGAAAAATATGAAAATATGTTCCGTCACTTTGACTGGAAATATAATAATAAGGTATCGGCCAATATTTACTATTCCGATGCATTATCCCATAAGATCTATGCAGCATCGGATGCATTCCTGATGCCATCCTTATTTGAGCCGTGCGGTCTTTCGCAGCTTATGGCACTGCATTACGGAACACTTCCGATCGTCAGGGAAACAGGAGGTCTGAAGGATACGGTAGAACCATATAACGAATATGAAAGCACAGGAACTGGTTTCAGCTTCGCAAATTACAATGCATACGAAATGCTGGCAACGATCCGTTACGCGAAATATGTATTCTATCAGCGCAAGCGTGAATGGAATAAGATGGTGGATCGTGCCATGGCAGCTGATTTCTCCTGGAGCGTATCCGCAGCCAAGTATCAGGAAATGTATGACTGGCTGATCGGTTAAGAAATTGTAGGAACGATAGAAATGTATGATAAATAAACAAGACCGGTATTTCCGGTCTTGTTTATTGTCGGGGCAGATTTTAAAATCAAGCACAGGCGAGGAAGAAAATGGCATTTGATGGAATTACAATGGCCTGCGTGGTGCAGGAGCTGAATGAAAAATTACTGGATGGAAGAGTCTATAAGATCGCACAGCCGGAAAAAGATGAAATCCTGTTGACGATCAAGGCGGGCGGTGCGCAGTACCGTCTTTCCCTGAATGCGGACGCGTCTCTTCCTCTCATTTATCTGACACAGGAAAATAAAAAAAGTCCGATGACAGCGCCAAACTTCTGCATGCTGCTCAGAAAGCATATCCAGAATGGCAGGATCGTAAAGATTGACCAGCCCGGTCTGGAACGTGTGGTACGGTTTGAAATTGAACATCTGGATGAAATGGGGGATCTGCGCAGAAAGACGCTTGCCATGGAGCTGATGGGAAAGCACAGCAACATCATATTTTATGATGAAGAAAATAAGATATTGGACAGCATCAAGCATATTTCCGGACTGGTCTCAAGCGTGCGGGAGGTGCTCCCGGGAAGAACCTATTTTATTCCACAGACAGAGCACAAAAAAGATATATTGACTAATATGGTCAGTAAAGAAGGATTTCTCGCAGACCTGAAGGAAAATTCTGTAGCTGTCTATAAAGGAATTTATTCCCGCTATACGGGGATATCGCCGATCGTTGCACAGGAGGTCTGCTACAGAGCCGGAATCGATGCGGATCTGCCGACAAGTGTACTTGACTCTGCCATGGGAGAGCGGCTGTATCAGGCATTCGTTTCTTATATGAATGCGGTAAAGCTGGGGATTTTTGAACCTGCGATCTACTATGATAAAGGAGAACCTGTTGAATTCGGTGTGCTTCCGTTTACGCTGTATGAAGAAAAAGAAAAGAAGGTTTATGAAAGTATTTCGGAGCTTTTATGGAGTTATTATTCCGAAAAGAGTGCGGTGACAAGGATCCGGCAAAAGTCCACAGATCTGAGAAAGATCGTTACAACGGCTTTGGAACGGAATGTGAAGAAATATGATCTGCAGAGGAAACAGCTGGCAGATACGGAAAAGAGAGAAAAATATAAAGTATACGGAGAGCTGCTCCATACATACGGCTATCAGATCGAG
>DJNY01000041.1:9861-18929 GCA_002441865.1 Lachnospiraceae bacterium UBA6452
GAGATCCCGCTTGACGATCAGCTTACCCCGATGGAAAATGCAAAAAAGTATTTTGACCGGTACGGTAAACTGAAGCGGACCTATGAGGCACTGACAGAGTATGTACAGGAAACGGGAGCAGAAGTAGAGCATCTGAAGTCTGTTGTAAATGCGCTGGATCTGGCACAGGATGAGGCAGATCTTTCCCAGATCCGGGAAGAACTTGTGCAGAGTGGTTATATCCGTCACAAAGGCGGTAAAAAGAAAGAAAAGATCGTCTCAAAGCCGCTGCACTTTATCAGCAGTGACGGTTTTGATATGTATGTCGGCAAAAACAATTTCCAGAATGAAGAGATTACGTTCCAGATGGCACAGGGCGGCGACTGGTGGTTCCATGCAAAAGGAATGCCGGGTTCCCACGTGATCGTCAAGACAAACGGAAAAGAACTGCCGGATCGTACGTTTGAGGAAGCGGGCAGACTGGCTGCCCATTATTCCAGTGCCAAAGGACAGAACAGCATTGAGGTGGATTACGTGCAGCGCAAGCATGTAAAGAAGCCGGGCGGCGCAAAACCGGGCTTTGTCGTGTATTACACCAATTATTCCATGGTGATCGATCCGGATATTTCAAAGATCAGGCAGGTATAGCAGAAATAAGACCGGATTTATTGCAAAATATGGGAAGATGGTTTACTATATAAAAGATAATGACGTAAAAATGAGGACAATGTAATAATAGAAAAATAGCGATAAGGGGAACCGAAATGATTAAAAGTATGACCGGTTTTGGCCGGTGCGAGCTCGCAAGAAACGACCGTAAGTTTACGGTAGAGATCAAATCAGTCAATCACAGATATATGGATGTGACGATCAAGATGCCAAAGAAGCTGAATTTCTTTGAAGCATCCATCCGCAATCTGCTCAAGGAATATATGCAGAGAGGGAAAATTGATGTATTCATTACTTATGAGGATTATTCCGAAAGTACGGTAGCTGTCAAGTATAATAAAGAGATTGCTGCGGAATATATGCAGTATCTGAATCAGATGGCGGAAGATTTCGGGCTGGAAAACGATACCAAGGTATCAGGACTTTCCAGATATCCGGAAGTATTTACAATGGAAGAGATCACCGCCGACGAAGAAGAAATCTGGAAGCTTTTGGAGGAGACGATCCGCGGTGCTGCGGAGCAGTTTGTACAGTCCCGTGTCGTGGAAGGTGAAAACCTGAGAGATGACCTGATCGGCAAACTGGATGGCATGCTTGTGCATGTGGATTATATTGAAAAGCGTTCGCCGGAGATCATTGAAGAATATAAACAGAAGATCTATGAAAAGGTAAAGGAGCTTCTGACAGATGCACAGGCTGAGGACAACAGAATTTTGATGGAAGTGACCCTGTTTGCGGATAAGATCTGTGTAGATGAAGAAATGGTCCGTCTGCGCAGTCATATCGAGACGACAAAGCAGACACTGCTGGAGGGCGGCAGTATCGGTCGTAAGCTTGATTTTATTGCACAGGAAATGAACAGGGAAGCCAATACAACACTTTCCAAAGCAAATAACCTGGATATATCCAATCATGCAATAGAGCTTAAGACAGAAATTGAAAAAGTCAGAGAACAGATTCAGAACATTGAATAAGGAAATGCTCATATGAAAACACTTACACATATCGGTTTTGGCAATATGGTAAATTCAGATAAGATGATTGCAGTTCTGCAGCCGGATTCTGCACCGGTCAAGCGGATCGTGCAGCACGGCAAGGAGCAGGGCATTGTTGTGGATGCCACACAGGGCAGAAAGACGAAAGCAGTTCTCCTGATGGAAGATAACCGTATCATTTTATCGGCTTTAAAGCCCGAGACAATAGCACAAAGAGCAGAGACATTAACGGGAGAAGAAGAATGAACCAAAAGGGAATACTGGTTGTAGTTTCCGGTTTTTCAGGAGCCGGAAAAGGAACACTTATGAAAAAACTCATCACGGACTATCCTAATTATGCGCTCAGCGTATCCATGACAACAAGACAGCCGAGAGCAGGTGAAGTGGACGGCAGAGATTATTTCTTTGTGACAGATGAGGAATTTGAAAACAGGATCGCAAATGACGGAATGATCGAGTACGCCGGATACTGTGGGCATTATTACGGTACACCGAAGGATTTCGTGGAGAAGAATCTGGAGAAAGGAAAAGATGTGATCCTGGAGATCGAGATCCAGGGCGCACATAAGGTAAGAGCACAATACCCGGATGCGGTTCTGTTATTCGTTATGCCGCCAAGTGCAAAAGAATTGCATAACAGGCTGACCGGACGGGCAACAGAGACGGAAGAAGTGATCCGGCAGAGAATGCTGCGTGCGGTAGAAGAGTCGGAAGGTATTGACACATACGACTATATTGTGGTAAATGATAAGTTAGAAGATTGTATTGCACAGATCAATACGATCGTAAATGCGGCGCGTCACACGCCATCCAAAAATATAGAGTTTATCAGTGAAATCAGAAAAGAACTCAAAGAGTTCCTTGGAAGCAGATAAAGGAAAGGAAGAGAAAAATGATACATCCATCTTACACAGAGCTTATGAAGGTCGTAAACAGCGAGGTTGAACCGGGAGAAGTTCCTGTAGTCAACAGCCGTTATTCCATTGTAATGGCAACTTCCAAAAGAGCAAGACAGATCATCGCAGGAGAAGAACCGCTTGTTCCTGCAAAAGGAAGAAAACCATTATCCATTGCGGTTGACGAACTCAACCAGGGCAAAATCAAGATTATGGGAGATGAAAAAGAGGAAGAATAATCTTTCTCTTTTTCCTGTTAGAGACTTATTATGAAAATTATGTTTATATCACTTGGCTGTGATAAAAATCTGGTAGATACCGAAATGATGCTTGGTATGCTGGCAGAAAAGGGCTATCAGTTCACGGATGATGAGCAGGAAGCGGAAATTGTAGTTGTGAATACCTGCTGTTTCATCGGAGATGCCAAGGAAGAAAGTATCAATACACTGATCGAGATCGGACAGCTGAAAGAAACTGCCAATGTGAAAATGCTGATCGCAGCTGGCTGTCTGGCACAGCGTTACCGGAAAGAGATCCGGGATCTGATCCCGGAGGTTGATGTGATCATCGGAACGATGGCGATCGACAAAATTGTGGAAGCGGTAGAAGAATATCAGACAAAGCAGTATACCACATTTGTGGAAGATATCGATAAGACACCGGTCAGTGGTAAGAAACGTGTCGTTACGACCGGCGGGCATTACGCTTATATGAAGATCGCAGAGGGCTGTGACAAACGCTGCAGCTATTGCATTATTCCAAAGGTAAGAGGCGGCTATCGCAGTATTCCGATGGAAACACTGCTAAAGGAAGCGAGTACGCTTGTAGAGCAGGGCGTAAAGGAGCTGATCCTTGTTGCACAGGAAACTACCTTATACGGAACAGATCTGTATGGGAAGAAATCTTTGCCGGAGCTTTTACGGAAGCTTTCCGAGATCAGAGGGCTTTACTGGATCCGTATTTTATACTGCTATCCGGAAGAGATCACGGAAGAGTTGATCGATACGATCGCAGAGCTTCCGAAAGTATGTCATTATCTGGACATTCCGATCCAGCACGCATCGGATAAGATCTTAAAACGCATGGGCAGACGTACCGACCAGCAGCAGCTAAAGGAAAAGATCGCGATGATCCGCAGTAAAATACCGGACATTTGTCTGCGTACCACACTGATCACCGGTTTTCCGGGAGAAACGCAGGAAGATCATGAACAGTCCATGGCGTTTGTAGATGAGATGGAATTTGACAGGCTTGGTGTGTTTACCTATTCCGCAGAAGAGGATACGCCTGCAGCGGGCTTCCCGGATCAGATCGAGGAAGAAGTCAAAAAAGACAGACAGGCAGATATCATGGAGCTGCAGCAGGAAATTGCCTTTGAGAAAGCGGAAGGCATGACAGGGCAGGATGTGCTTGTTATGATCGAAGGCAAAGTGGCAGACGAAAATGCCTATGTGGGACGTACCTATAAAGATGCGCCGAATGTAGACGGTCTGGTCTTTGTAAATACGGACAGGGAACTTATGACAGGAGATTTTGTACCTGTACATATTACAGGTTCTTATGAATACGACTTGATTGGAGAAATAAAGGATGAAAATGAACTTACCGAATAAACTGACAACGCTCAGAGTGATCATGGTACCTTTTTTTGTGGCATTTTTGCTTCTGACACCGACTCATGCGGATTTTAAATGGATCGCATTTGTACTTTTCGTGGCAGCATCCCTGACAGATCTTCTGGACGGCTATATTGCCAGAAAATATCATATGATCACCAATTTTGGTAAATTTATGGATCCGCTTGCGGATAAACTGCTTGTCAGTGCAGCACTTGTCTGCCTGACGGCACTCGGTTTTATCCCTGCATGGATGACGGTTGTGATCATCAGCCGCGAATTTATCATCAGCGGTTTCAGACTGATCGCAGCAGAGCAGGGCAGAGTGATCGCAGCAAGCTGGTGGGGAAAATGGAAAACTTCTGTTACAATGGTAACGCTGGCGATCCTGCTCCTTTTAGTTAATGATAAAGGCTTTGGCAGGGCATATCAGGGCTTTATGACGGTAACAACTGTTTTACTGTGGATCGCAGTGATCCTGACGGTTGTTTCCCTGATCGATTATCTGGTGAAAAATAAAGATGTCATGAAGGAAGAAGACAAGGGCTGATCGGCAGTAGCGGAAGCGGATCAATGAAATCCGAAAAAGGATGAAGCGTGGGAAAGAGGAAGCATTATGTCGAAAGAACTGGAACAGGAAATTGCGGAACTTCTGATTCAAAATCATATGACAGTGACAACGGCCGAATCCTGCACAGGCGGGCTTGTTGCAGGCAGGCTGATCAATGCAGCGGGCATTTCCGCAGCTTATAAGCAGGGCTATATCACTTATGCCAATGAAGCGAAGCATAAGCTGCTCGGTGTGAAGAATAAAACACTGAAAAAGCATGGCGCGGTCAGCCGGCAGACGGCAAAGCAGATGGCAAAAGGGGCAGCGGCTGCGGCAAAAGCAGATGCTGCTGTATCGGTAACGGGCATTGCGGGACCGGATGGCGGTACAAAGGAAAAACCGGTAGGACTTGTCTACATCGGCTGTTTTGTAAAGGGAAAAGTGACTGTACAGGAATGTCATTTTTCCGGCAGCAGAAGTGAGATCAGACAGGCGGCGGCAGAAAGTGCACTCGTCTTATTGCGGGACTGCATTTTAAAACAACCGGGCTGAAAACGGTAACAAAATGTAATGAGAAAAAAGATGTACTGACTGCAGAAACACAGGTGGAATGCGGTCGGTACATTTTGTGTTATGGCGATAAGAAAATGGTTGATTTTCTCCTTGCAGGAAAAGAAAGAATATGATACTGTCTATATAAGCTTTTCTGTATAAGCTTATTTCTATGGCGCAGGCCATCTGGTCCGGTTGTTCACCGGGATTTTCACAAAAAAAATGGAAAAAAGGAAGTGAATGCTTATTGAGGGATTTTTAACGGACTATATCTATGTATAATAAGAACATAAATTGCCTGCAGGCAAAAGAAATGGTATACTCGAAAATAAAAAAGATAGTGTATTGACAAAATCGAACATTTGTTTTAATCTGATAGGAGAACGAACAGATGTTCCTATAAGGAGAGAAAGATGGAAAGAGAAGATAAACTGAAAGCACTTGACGCAGCTCTGTCACAGATTGAACGCCAGTATGGAAAGGGCGCTGTTATGAAGCTGGGTGATAATACAGCAAGAATGAATGTGGAGACTGTACCGACCGGATCATTAAGCCTTGATATTGCACTGGGACTTGGCGGTATTCCGAAGGGACGTATCGTAGAGATCTACGGACCTGAGTCCAGTGGTAAGACAACGGTAACACTGCATATGATCGCAGAGGTACAGAAGCGTGGCGGTATTGCGGGCTTCATTGATGCGGAACACGCGCTGGATCCTGTATATGCCAAAAATATCGGTGTAGATATTGATAATTTATATATTTCACAGCCGGACAGCGGTGAACAGGCACTGGAGATCACGGAGACAATGGTGCGTTCCGGTGCGATCGATATCATAGTTGTGGACTCCGTTGCAGCACTGACACCAAAGGCGGAGATTGACGGTGATATGGGTGATTCCCATGTGGGTCTGCAGGCACGTCTGATGTCACAGGCACTGCGTAAGCTGACAGCAGTCATCAGCAAGTCTAATTGTACTGTTATTTTTATCAACCAGCTGCGTGAAAAGGTCGGCGTTATGTTTGGTAATCCTGAGACAACAACAGGTGGCCGCGCACTCAAATTCTATTCCTCCGTCCGCCTGGATGTCAGAAGGATCGAGCAGCTGAAGCAGAGCGGCGAGACGATCGGTAACCGTACAAGGATCAAGGTTGTCAAGAATAAGATCGCACCGCCGTTTAAAGAAGCTGAGTTTGATATCATGTTCGGTACCGGTATTTCAAAAGAAGGCGATATCCTGGATCTGGCAGCCGAGAACGGTATCGTCAATAAGAGTGGCGCATGGTATGCTTATGATGGTAATAAGATCGGACAGGGACGTGAAAATGCAAAACAGTTTCTGCGTGATAATCCTGAAGTGTGTGCAAAGATTGATGCGCAGGTACGTGAGCTGTTCGGTCTGGAAGCAGATCCTGTTAAGGCAGATGCACAGCCTGAGACAAAAGCCAAGGCGAAAGAATAAAGCCTATGGAACAGATTGTTACGGGACTTGTGGAACTGGATCAAAAAAGATATCAGGTATATCTGGATGAAGAATCTGCGTTTGTATTATACAAAGGTGAGGTTCGGAAATATAAGATCGTAGTCGGAAAGCCTCTTGCACAGGCTGCTTATCAGGAAATTGTGCAGGAGGTTTTGCCGAAACGGGCAAAGCTGCGTGCCATGAATCTCCTGACCAAACGTCCCTATACGGAAAAAAAACTCCGGCAAAAGCTGGCGGAGGGAAAATATCCGGAAGAAATCATAGATATTGCGCTTGCTTATGTGAAATCATATGGCTATATCGATGATGAAGCCTATGCAAGGGATTATATAGCCTATCATATTACCTCGGAAAGTCCTCTCAGGATCCGGCAGAAGCTGATGGAGAAAGGCATTGACGGCGATACCATAAACAACTGCCTGGAAGAGCAGGATGAGGAAGCAATGCGCGAGATGCAGATCTGCCAGATTCAGCAACTTGCACAAAAAAAGAGCCATGGACAAATGTCCACGGAGCCCCGGGAATTGGCAAAGGTCATACAATATCTGCTCCGGAAGGGCTATGCCATGAATCTGATCAAAACTGCTTTATCTGCCGAAATATTGGAAGATTTATACAAATAGACAGTTAAAAAACCACTAATACTTGACATAACATCTAATACAGTTTAAAATTGAAGTGTTGTAAAATTAGATATTAGGATGTCGTCTACATACATTCTATAGATAATATAAGTACAATGAAAAATGAATAAGGAGGTGCTCCTGTACATGCCGCCAATCGCAATTGCAGTTATAGCAGTAATTGTTGCTCTTGCCATTGCTATTCCGGTCACTGCGAAGATCGCAACTTCCAAATATCAGAAGGACGTAGAGAGCAAGCTTGGAAATGCAGACGAAAAAGCACGTCAGATCATTGATGATGCATTAAAGACTGCAGAAGCCAAGAAGCGTGAAAGTCTTCTGGAGGTAAAGGAAGAGTCCATCCGTACAAAAAACGAGCTGGACAAAGAGATCAAAGACCGCAGAGCTGAGGTACAGCGTTATGAACGCCGCATCCAGCAGAAGGAAGAGAACATCGATAAGAAATCCGATGCGATCGAAAAGAAGGAAGCAAGTATTATCGCGAGAGAAGAGGAACTGGCAAAGCAGAAAAAAGAAATTGCCAGCTTAAACGAGCAAAGAGTACGGGAACTGGAACGAATCTCAGGATTGACCTCTGAACAGGCAAAAGAATATTTGTTGAAAATTGTTGAAGATGAAGTGAAACATGAAACTGCTGTCATGATCAAAGAAATGGAGAGCAGAGCCAAGGAAGAAGCTGATAAGAAGGCCAAGGAGTATGTGGTAAATGCAATTCAGAAATGTGCTGCAGATCATGTGTCAGAAACAACAGTATCGGTTGTACAGCTGCCTAGTGATGAAATGAAAGGACGTATCATAGGTCGTGAGGGTAGAAATATCAGAACCCTTGAGACTTTAACAGGTGTTGATCTGATCATCGATGATACACCGGAAGCTGTTGTATTATCCGGTTTTGATCCAATCAGACGTGAAGTCGCAAGGATCGCCCTTGAAAAACTGATTGTTGATGGCAGAATCCATCCGGCCAGAATCGAGGAAATGGTTGAAAAGGCGCAGAAAGAAGTCGAAGTAATGATCAAAGAAGAAGGTGAAGCCGCTACACTGGAAGTTGGTGTACATGGTATTCATCCGGAGCTTGTAAGATTACTCGGAAAGATGAAGTTCAGAACCAGTTATGGTCAGAATGCCTTAAAACATTCTATCGAAGTAGCACAGTTATCAGGACTGCTTGCCGCTGAGATGGGCTTAGATATCCGCATGGCAAAGAGAGCGGGACTTCTGCATGATATCGGCAAAGCAGTCGACCATGAAAGAGAAGGCTCTCATATCCAGCTGGGTGCAGAATTATGTAGAAAATACAAAGAGTCTCCGATTGTTATTAATGCTGTTGAGTCTCATCATGGTGATGTAGAACCGCAGTCCTTGATTGCTTGTATCGTTCAGGCAGCTGATACGATATCCGCAGCAAGACCTGGGGCACGTAGAGAGACTTTGGAAACTTATACGACCAGATTAAAACAATTAGAAGAAATAACCAACAATTTCAAAGGTGTAGACAAATCTTTTGCTATTCAGGCAGGTAGAGAGATTCGTGTAATGGTAGTTCCGGAACAGGTATCTGATACAGATATGGTACTTCTGGCAAGGAATATTTCAAAGCAGATTGAAGAAGAGCTTGAGTATCCGGGTCAGATCAAAGTAAATGTGATCAGAGAGTCTCGTGTAACAGATTATGCGAAATAA
>DJNY01000111.1:0-2995 GCA_002441865.1 Lachnospiraceae bacterium UBA6452
CATGACATTATTTAAAAAGGGACAAGATACACAATGTATTTTGTCCCTTTTCCTTTGCTTAAGCGGCAATGACTATTTTACTAACTCTTTTACTTTCGCTTTCTTTCCTACGCGACCCTTTAAGTAGTTCAGTTTTGCACGTCTTACTTTACCCTTTCTGACAACTTCCACCTTCTCAACGTTTGGAGAGTGAAGAGGCCATGTCTTTTCAACGCCGACACCGTTTGATGTCTTACGTACTGTAAATGTAGCGCGGTTGCTGCCACCCTGGATTTTCATAACAGTTCCTTCAAAGATCTGGATTCTTTCACGGTTTCCTTCTTTGATCTTACCGTAAACCTTTACAGTATCACCTACGTTGAACTGGGGTACTTCTGCCTTTAACTGTGCTGCTTCGATTTCTTTAATGATTTCGTTCATTGTGTTTCTCCTTCCATTCTGGATGTTCTTAATACACTTCGTAACAGAGGACCATCTCTTTTTCACAACATTCACACTTTATCATAATTGACAGGGGAAATCAACCGTTTTTTCTTAATTTTATGCTAATCCTGCAAAATTCTTGTTACCGCTACCGGCGTTCTGTAATAGGCGCTTGCAATACGGATTCCGGTCTTCGGTGAACTGGCACTGATAACCTGTCCGCCACCGATATAGATCGCTACGTGGTTGATCCTGCCGCCCTTTGCGTAAAAGACAAGATCACCCGGCTTTGCCTCGGACATTTTGACCCTTGTGCCGCTGTTCGCCTGCGCTCTTGAAGAGTGTGGCAGGGAAATACCATATTTTGCAAATACACTCAATACAAACCCTGAACAATCCGCACCCTTTGTCAGGCTCGTTCCGCCCCAGACATAAGGATTGCCGACAAACTGCTTTGCATATTCACAAAGCTCCACTCTGACATCCGATACACCTGCACCATATAAAAACTCAGTCATGTTCAATGCTGTTTTCAGCTTTGTATCAACTGTTACATAGTCTGCGGATACATATAATTCATTTCCGTCAAAGTCAACGCCGACCCAGTCACTGCCATTATTCAGTACTTCCAGTTCTTCTCCGTATGCAACCATATCATAAACAGGAGCATCCAGTGAGGGGGACTCCCGCAGCTTCAGTCCGTCCGCGTTTACTGTGGCAAGCTCTTTTACCACACTGTCTGCCTGCGCTACCGCATCTTTACCGGTCAGAATATAAGCAAGGCTGACATACCCTTCCACACTGCCCGATGTGATATGCGCTTTATCGCCTTCGATCCCAAGGATCTCACAGCCGGTATCATTTTCCATCTTTCCGACGATCTTACTGCCATCTTCTGCTGTTTCTCTGACATTCAGATGATCCGCAACCTGCGCAATACCGAGATTGGTATAACCATACGCTGCCCCGGCAGTTTCTTCTTCATCGTATTCCTGCTCATCCATATCTTCCGGTGCTACATAGATTGGGGAGGAAACCATCACACCTGCTCCGGCTGTCAAAGCTACATCACGGTTATCCGACGCCGCATCCGTCTCTGCCTGTTGCATACCATCCACAGAGATCGTCTGTACCGCTTCCGTTCCAGCCGTCTGTAAAGACGGTGTGGCCAGTGCATTCCGGGCACCTGCCTGCAGGGATACGGCTGCTGCTGATGCCGTCTGCGTCTGACAGACCATAGCAGCAGCTAAAACAAGTGCAGATATTTGTTTTTTCAGTCCATTTTTATGAAACATATAAAGCCTTCCTAAACCAATTGTATTTCTCAACCCTTGTCATTTGTTACATAATTGTTACAAATGTTACAGACATTATAACAACCTGATAGTATCGTGTCAAGTAGTGGGCTTATCAGTTACAAATCTTGCCAATCATGTCGTTTTCTTTACCTTCCCTGCACAAATCCGCAAATTCAAATTGCATGTTTTTTTCTTATGACTTATGATATACGGGAAGATATCCTATCTTTAAACATCTATTATACATTTGGAGGTAACTATAATGATTTTTGAAGGGTTTCAGAACGGAATCAACCTGGGCGGCTGGATCTCCCAGTTCGACAAATATGACAAGGCGCATTTTGACAGCTTTATTACAGAAAAAGACATTGCATATATCGCATCTCTCGGCTATGATCATGTGCGTGTTCCTGTAGACTACAATGTACTGGAGGATGAGGATGGCAATATCATTCCCTCCGGCTTCGATTACCTGGAAAATTGCCGCAGCTGGTGCGAAAAGCATCATCTGAACATGCTGATCGATCTGCATGAATGCTATGGCTATTCTTTCGATCCGCTCAAAAAAGATATGGACCGGAAAAAATTCTTCTATGATGACGCACTGCAGGAACGCTTCCTGCATCTCTGGTCAGAGATTGCAGCCAGATTTAAAGACTATCCGGATCAGGTTGCTTTTGAGCCGCTGAATGAGGTTGTTCTGGAAGAAGTTGCAGATGCATGGAATGCCGTCATTGCAAAATATGTAACGCTGATGCGTTCTATTGTACCGGAAGCATATCTGGTCATTGGCGGCGTTTGTTATAATAATGTACTCTCTGTACCGCTCATCAAAGTACCGGACACTTACAAGATCGTCTTTAATTTCCACTGCTATGAACCGATGGTATTTACGCATCAGGGGGCTTACTGGGTAGAGGATATGCCACTTGATTTCCGTATCGGTTATCCAAGAACACTTGCTGAATACCGCAGGACAAGCACAGAGCTTTCCAAAGCACTTGCAGGTGCAGTATTTAAAGAAGGTATCAGTGAGATCGGTCCTGATTTCTTTGCCGATATATTTGCTCCTGCCGTGGAAGCTGCCAAAAAAGCCGGCGTTCCTCTTTACTGTGGCGAATATGGTGTGATAGAGCTTGCTTCCCCGGAAGACAAAGACCGCTGGCTTGCTGATATTTCCAAGGCATTCGATACATTTGGTGTTGGCCGCGCTCTCTGGAACTACAAGGAAAAAGATTTTGGTATTGTAACAAAAGACTTTCCAAATACCTAAA
>DJNY01000111.1:3098-8294 GCA_002441865.1 Lachnospiraceae bacterium UBA6452
TTTCTATGCCCAGCCCATTTCCGCACTGTCTAAGATGATCGTAAACGGTCCCTCGTTTAAAAGCTCCACATGCATCATGGCACCAAATTCGCCGCGTTCCACATCGCTTACTTCTTCTTTACATTTCCCGATGATGTATTCGTACAGCTCATTTGCCATATGCGGCTCTCCTGCTTTAAAGAAGGAAGGTCGTTTTCCTTTTTTACAGTCTGCATATAAGGTAAACTGCGAGATCAGCAGCAGGGCACCACCTACGTCCCGCAGGGACAGATTGCTCTTTCCGTCCGCATCTTCAAAAATGCGCAGATCCAGCATTTTGGCGATCATACGGTCTGCAAGCGCCTCTGTATCCTCCTGCCCGATCCCGATCAGTACCATATACCCTTTTTGGATACTGCCACGTACCTGACCGTCTATGGTTACCTGTGCATGACTGACTCTTTGAATGACAAATCTCATATGTTAAAATACCTCTTTCCGTCCGCTACATTTTTCGCGATTGCCTCTTTCAGTTCCGCAAGACCCGCAAATTTCTGTTCCGGTCTTTCAAAATGGAACAGATGCACTGTGATATCTTTCTCGTATATATCTTCATTAAAATCATAAATATACGTTTCCACACCCATGCGGTGTGTATCTTCCACTGTCGGCTTATAACCGATATTCGTGACACCGTAGAAAGTCTGTTGCCCATAGGTAACTGTTGAAAAGTAAACACCGTTCGGTGGCAGCAGCTTCCCTTCCTGTGGATGCAGGTTGACTGTTGGCATACCAAGTGTTCTGCCGATCCTGTTGCCATGTGCTACCCTGCCACAGATAAAATACGGCTCCGACAGCAGTGCATTCACAAGCTCCATATCACCTTCCGTAAGAGCTTCCCGGACAAAGGTAGAACTGATCTCCCGTTCTCCGTGACAGATCTTTTTTATGATCCGTACCTGTACCCCGTTCTCACCGGCAATTTTTTTCAAAAGTGCTGCATTTCCCGCACCCTTGTCACCAAAGGATACATCTTCTCCCGCAGCAATAAAACCCGCATGCATCTTTTTCAGCAAAAAGTCCCTGATATATGCCTCCGGCGAAACAGCCGCCGTTTCCTTACTGAACGGATACTCAACCAGATAATCCACACCCATCTTTTCAAAGGCTGCACGCTTTTCCTCTCTTGTCATCAGTTCTCCCGCCTGACTGCCTTTAAAAAAGACCGCAGGAGACGGATCAAAAGTAAAAACAGCTGTCTTCAGTCCCAGATTCCTTGCTTTGAATATCTCATCCAGCAGCCTCTTATGTCCTTTATGGATCCCATCGAATTTGCCGATGGCAACTGCTGTCATTTCTTCAATTGTAAACTCCGTTGTTCCGGCTATTATCTTCATTTTCATTTCCTTTGTCTGTTCTGTTTTACTGTGGCAGGAACATTTTATAAGGGATAAAGCGTTCCTCCGCCTGCGTATACTGATAGATCCCGTAAAATACATCTTCTGCACTGTAAACTCTTACAAGTGATCCGTCATGGATTTGTGCAGTTCCTGTTACTCCCTCATCAGTTTCTCCGGCATTATCTACTGTTCCAACCATATCGGCTGCTTCCGCATCTGCCATATCCATATCTGCCAGCATCTGCCCTGTAAAGCTGTTTCCGTTTGCAAGTGCAGGCTGATATTTCTCCAACACAGTTACTTTCGGATAACTTAAAAACATCTGATCCACCGGGATCAGTATCTCAGAAAGCTTATCAGCATCGCGGATCTGCTCGATCTCGGAAAGTTTATGCGCCTCAGCCAGTGAAAATCTGTCCACCCTTGTCCGCAAAAGTTCTTCCATACAGCCGCCGCAGCCTGCTTTTTCTCCGATATCCTGACACAGTGTCCGGATATACGTTCCTTTGGAGCAGTGCACACGGAAACGCACACGCGGAAGCTGCATTTCTAAAATATCCAGGGAAAAGATCTCGATATCACGTGGCTTTCGCTCCACTTCTTTGCCTTCCCTGGCAAGCTCATACAGCTTTTTCCCGTTTACCTTCAGTGCGGAATACATTGGCGGGATCTGCCGGCTTTTTCCGACAAAGCCTTCCATGATCGTCCGCAGCTTATCTTCCTGCACACACACAGGCTGCTCCGAAAGCACAGTTCCTGTCGTATCCTGTGTGTCGGTCGTCACACCAAGCAGAAGAACCGCCTCATATTCTTTTGTCTTGTCTGTCAGAAGATCGCAAAGTTTTGTTGCATTTCCAATACAGACAGGAAGCACACCCTCTGCCTGTGGATCAAGCGTTCCGGTGTGCCCTATTTTTTTCTGCTTCAGGATCCCCCGCAGCTTTGCCACGACATCATGCGAGGTATATCCCTTTTCTTTATATACATTAATGATTCCGTTCATCGTTTTCCTTATTCATCCTGCCCGTTTTGCTCCATCTGCAGCACGATCTGCTCCATCAGGTTGTTGACGATATCATAAAAATTACCGTTCATATTACAGCCCGCAGCCCTGACATGACCGCCGCCGCCGAAAAAGACCGCAACCTTTGCTACATCGATATACGAACGCGAACGCATACTGATCTTATATTCCTGACTGCCGATCTCATAAATGAAGATCGCTACCTCGACGCCCTTGATATTCCGCAGTTCGTTGACAATGCCGGACAGATCCTTTTTCTCTGCGCCGTAAAAGTCCATTGTCTTTCTGTCTACCATGGAAACCATGCATCTGCCGCCCATCATCGGAAATGCCTCTAAAACGGCTCTTCCTGTGATCTGGGACTGGATATATGTTCTCTCATAGAAGGTTTCCTCGATCAGCTTCGGAAAATCAAAGCCATAGGAGATCAGATCTGCAACGATCCGCAGTGTTTTCGGTGACGTATTGGAATACTGCATCACACCGCTGTCATGGATGATACCGACATAGATCGTCTGTGCCAGTTCTTTGTCGACCAGATCCAGGTATTCCTGTCTGGAAGCGATCAGATCGTATAAGACCTCAGCAGCCGAGCTTGCCTTCGGATCCACATAATATATATCCCCGCAGCCCGGATTACTGATATGGTGATCGATATTGATCAGCTTTTTCGCGTGCAGGATATACGTATTGGCATGCCCGCAGCGTTCCGGAACCGAATCCACCACGATCATGACATCGTATACAAACGGTGTGTGATCATCTGTAATGATCTGATCAACACCCTGTATAAAATCAAATTCCGGTGCAGGCTTTTCCAAAATCACATCTACTCTGCATTCCGGCTTCAGCTTTTTTAAGAACTGCCAGAGTGCCAGAGTTGTTCCGATGCAGTCGCCGTCCGGATTTGTGTGCCCGGTAATACCGATGGATAAAGCACCCTGACATTCCTTTCCTAAATCTAACATAACACCACTACTCCTCTTCGCGGTTTAAATCCTTATTCACTTCATCAATTTTCTTTGACATGTTCACACCATATGCAATGGACTGATCCATAATAAACTGGATCTGCGGTGTGTTACGCAGATTGATCATCTTTGCCAGCCTGCTTCTGATAAAGCCTTCCGCACTGTTTAAGCCTTCCAGCGTATCCGCTGCGGTCTGTTCATCTCCCAGTACGGAGATCCATGCCTTACAGGTCTTCAGATCCGGTGCCACCTCTACTGCCACCACACTTGTCATGAGACCGATCCGCGGATCTTTGATCTCTCCGCGGATGATATCAGCCAGTGCTCTCATGACTTCGCCATTGATACGTGTATTTTTTACACTGTTTTTTCTCATAACAACTTCCTATCTAGGCACCTCGACCATGATATATGCTTCTACGATATCAAGCTCTTTCATCTGGTCAAAGTCCTCAAATACAAGACCACATTCAAATCCTGCTTTTACTTCTTTTACATCGTCCTTGAAACGCTTTAAGGATGCAAGCTGACCTTCATAGATCTGCTCACCTTCTCTTGTGATACGAACCTTGCAGTTTCTCTCAAAACGTCCGTCAAGCACATAAGAACCTGCGATATTGCCGACTGCGGATGCTTTGAAGATCTGTCTGACTTCCGCATGACCGATCACCTGCTCCTCAAACACCGGATCCAGCATACCCTTCATGGCAGCTTCCACATCTTCGATTGCCTGGTAAATAACCTTATACAGACGGACATCAACGCCTTCTCTCTCTGCCGTTGCCTTTGCCTGTGCATCCGGTCTGACATTGAAACCGATGATGATCGCAGAAGATGCACTTGCCAAAATAACATCGGATTCGTTGATCGCGCCAACACCGCCATGGATACATTTTACAACAACTTCTTCATTAGACAGCTTTAAGAGACTCTGCTTGACTGCTTCCACACTGCCCTGTACATCTGCCTTGATGATCAGGTTCAGTTCTTTCAGGTTGCCTTCCTGGATCTTGGTAAACAGATCATCAAGCGACATCTTGGACTTTGTTTCTTCCAGCTTCTTTACCTTGTTCTGTGCCACGAAGGTCTCTGCAAACTGCTTTGCCGTCTTATCATTTTCATGTGCGATCAGGATCTCACCTGCATTTGGCACATCGGAAAGACCTAAGATCTCAACCGGTGTGGAAGGACCTGCTTCCTTCACTCTGCGTCCCTTATCGTCTACCATGGCTCTTACCTTACCGTGTGCAGCACCTGCCGATACAAAATCACCGACATGCAGTGTACCCTTCTGTACCAGAACAGTAGCAACGGAACCACGTCCCTTATCCAGCTCTGCCTCAATAACAAGACCTCTTGCACGTCTGTTTGGATTTGCCTTCAGCTCCAGAATCTCTGCCGTTAAGATGATCGTCTCAAGCAGTGTGTCGATTCCTTCGCCGGATTTTGCGGAAACCGGTACAAATTCTGTTGTTCCGCCCCAGTCTACCGGAATCAGGTCATATTCTGTCAGTTCCTGTTTTACACGATCGATATTGGCATTTGGCTTATCGATCTTGTTGACAGCGACGATGATTTCAATACCTGCTGCTTTTGCATGGTTGATCGCTTCCACGGTCTGCGGCATGACACCATCATCCGCTGCAACAACGAGGATTGCGATATCTGTTGAATTTGCGCCACGCATACGCATTGCTGTAAAGGCTTCATGTCCGGGTGTATCCAGGAACGTGATCTTTTCACCCTTTACATTGACTGTATAAGCACCGATATGCTGTGTGATACCACCGGCCTCGCGGTCTGTGACATTGGTCTTACGGAT
>DJNY01000225.1 GCA_002441865.1 Lachnospiraceae bacterium UBA6452
AGAAGCGGGAAAACAAGGATCCAGAGATAGCGCAGATAAGCCGGACGCTTGTCTGCCGGAGCGGCTTCGGT
This sequence comes from Lachnospiraceae bacterium UBA6452, assembly GCA_002441865.1. GTDB lineage: Bacteria > Bacillota > Clostridia > Lachnospirales > Lachnospiraceae > CAG-194. Next base: position 72 of record DJNY01000225.1, read on the forward strand.
CGCTTTTGCCATGTGTTTCCTTTGCCATGCAGACAGAAGAAAGCCCGTCAGACAGCAGAGAAGAAGTCCAAGGACTGTCAGCAGGCGGAACAGGGTAAGCTCGCCCTGTTTATTGATGCCTGTTTTGGCGGTTGTTTCTATGATGATATCGGTAAAGACCGGTGCTTTTGCTGCCCAGAGCGGAAAAAAATGGGCAAACAGCGGAACGCAGAGCACAAGTGCGGCCATGCATGGAAGAAGGATCGGTAATTTCTTTTTCATATTTTCTAAAAACCTCGTCAGTGGATTGCCGGATTCCCGGTAGGATTTATATATCTATGATAATGGACTTCCGGGTGGTTTGCAAGATTGGAAAACAGGAATAAATCAGATGTCTGCGGTTCATCCTATAAAATGATGGTTTCCCTGCGGGAAACGGAATGAAAGAAGGAGAACTGAAAATGAAGGATAAGATTTTTGGCGTTTTGCAGCGCGTGGGACGGAGCTTTATGCTGCCGATCGCAATCCTGCCCGTAGCGGGACTGCTGCTTGGGATCGGCAGTTCCTTTACCAATGCGACCACGATCGAAACGTATCATCTGACGAAAATTCTGGGAGAAGGCACAATAGCACATGCCCTGCTCATGATCATGAACCGTGTGGGCAGTGCGGTTTTTGACAATCTGCCGCTGCTCTTTGCGATCGGTGTGGCGATCGGTATGGCAAAGAGGGAAAAAGAAGTGGCGGCGCTTTCAGCGGTCATTGCCTATCTGGTCATGCATACATCGATCTATGCCATGCTGCTTTTGTATGGTGAGATCTCGGAAGACGGACAGATCGCGGATTTTGTACTGGAAGGCAGTATCACGTCAGTCTGCGGGATCCCATCTTTGCAGATCGGCGTGTTTGGCGGTATTATCGTCGGACTTGGCGTGGCGGCACTGCATAACCGGTTTTACCGGATCGAACTGCCGAGTGCCCTGTCCTTTTTCGGCGGAACGCGGTTTGTACCGATCATTTCCACAGTCGTGTATCTGTTTGTCGGTATCTTGCTCTATTATGTGTGGCCGACGGTGCAAAACGGTATTTATGCGCTGGGCGGCTTGGTGACAGGCTCCGGGTATTTCGGAACGCTCCTGTTCGGTCTTGTGAAACGTGCCCTGATCCCGTTTGGACTGCATCATGTGTTTTATATGCCATTCTGGCAGACTGCGGTCGGCGGTACAAAAGAAGTGGCAGGACAGCTTGTGCAGGGCGGGCAGAATATCTTTTTCGCGGAGCTTGCGGATTCTGCCAATATTGCACATTTCAGCGCAGATGCGACCAGATATTTTTCGGGCGAATTTATTTTTATGATCTTTGGTCTGCCCGGTGCGGCACTTGCCATGTATCAGTGCGCGAAGCCGGAGAAAAAGAAGGCAGCAGGCGGACTGCTTTTATCTGCTGCACTGGCAAGCATGATGACGGGTATTACAGAGCCGCTGGAATTTTCATTTTTGTTTGTGGCACCGGCGCTGTTTGTCGTGCAGGTCATCCTGGCAGGCTCTGCCTATATGATCGCACATATGCTGAACGTGGCGGTCGGGCTGACCTTTTCCGGAGGACTGCTTGATTTTTTCCTGTTTGGTATTTTGCAGGGCAACGAAAAGACAAGCTGGCTGCGTGTGATCCCGGTCGGTATTGTGTATTTCTTCTTATATTATGTGATCTTCCGCTTTCTGATCCGCAAATTTGATTTCAAGACACCGGGCAGGGAAGATGAGGATGGAGAGATAAAATTGTATACAAAGGCAGATGTCAATGCCCGGAAAAATGCGGGAACAGCCGCAGGCGGTGCAGACGGAAATGCCGGCGCGGATCGCTTTTGTGTAAACCCGGAGAACGGGGCAGACAGACGAAGTGCGGCGATCACAAGAGGACTTGGTGGAAAGGATAATATTGCGGATGTGGACTGCTGTGCGACGAGACTGCGCTGCAGTGTCAACGATCCGTCTCTGGTAGATGACAAGGTGCTTCGTGCAACGGGGGCAAGCGGCGTGGTGCACAGAGGAAACGGGGTACAGATCATTTATGGACCGCGTGTTACGGTAATTAAATCCGATCTGGAGGACTATCTTTCCCGCGAGATCTCGGATGAATTCGAAGCTGACATCTCACGGACTGTTCGGAATGAACCGGAAGACAACATCCCGGATGCTGCCCGGAATACCCCGGAGAAAGATAAGCCGGAGAAACAGGTAGAAGCAGAGAAAACGGAAAGTATTATCTACAGTCCAATGACCGGGCAGGCGGCAGATATCACAGCAGCACCGGATGAAGCATTTGCGCAGAAGATGATGGGGGACGGCGCTGTTGTAACACCGGAGGACCCCTGTGTCTATGCACCGGCAGACGGAACCGTCACCTTTGTCTTTGACACAAAGCACGCCATCGGATTTGAAACAGATGCCGGGATCAGCCTGCTCATTCATGTCGGGATCGATACCGTAAAGCTGAACGGAGCGGGCTTTACCGTTCTGGTAGAAAACGGACAGCGGGTGAAAACCGGAGATCTTCTGATGGAGCTGGATCTTGCCTATCTGAAGGAACATGCACCATCTATCGTGACACCGGTCGTCTGTACGGAACTTGCCGAAAATCAGCATATCCGCCTTCTGACACACGCGTCAGTAAAAGCGGGAGATCCATTGTTTTCCGTTACTATAGAATGATATTATGCGGAATGTTCCATTCTCCGTTGTTTCACAACAGGTTATGACTTCTGCCCCTTAGATTGACAACTCTCTGCCTGAACAGGTAAGATAGAAGCAAATAAAAATACAGTAAAGAGAAAGGCATATGGAAAAGAATACAATGAAAAAAAGAAAACTGACGATAGAGGAAGGGCTGTATCTGCTGCTGGCAGGAACAGCACTTCTCGCCCTGATTTTATATGTAAGCTTCTGTCTGGACAATCTGATGCATTCGGACACGACAGCAGAGGTGATCTTATCCAAATTTCTGGCAGACCACAACGAACTGATCTCCAAAGAGTGGTTTTATTCCACAGAGATCCGCGTGATCTATACGCAGCTTGTGATGGTTCCACTGTTTAAGATCTTCTCAAGCTTCAGGCTGGTGAAGCTGCTATCCATTTTTATTTACTATGCCATCTTATTGTATGCCTGGCATATGCTGACAAAGCGTTTTACACTTGAGAAAAAATGGATCTTTCTGGGACTGGCACTTTTGCTGGCACCGCTTTCCAATGAATATCTGGATATGATGTTTATCGGCTGCTTCTACACAACGCAGACGATCTGCATGTATCTGGTGCTTTCCTTTGTGTTAAAGGAAAAGAACAGTAAGAAAATGTGGATCCGGGAAGGCATTGTGCTGTCTGTTCTTTCCCTGCTGCTCGGCATGACAGGGCTGCGGTACCTGGCAAGTCTGTATCTGCCGATGCTGCTGGCTTTTCTGCTTTTCCCGGTGCTGGAAAAAGAAGGCAACAAAAAGGAAAACTGGCAGAATATCACATTTTCCCTTGTGCTGACCGGATTTGCGGGCATCGGTTTTCTGATCAATAAGTTTTACCTGGCAGTACATTACAGCTTTGATACGACTTCTGAAGTCAGCTTCGTACCGATCGATGAGATTCCGGACCGTTTTCTGACTTCCATCCGGCTGATGCTGGAATTTATGGGCTATCGTCAGATTCAGGTCGTAACACCTCTTGGCATTGTCAATGCGGTAAAGTGCCTGTTTTTCCTGGCATTCATCGCGATGATCGCCGTACTTTTTCATAAGCGGATGGAGCTGGATGCAAAAGAACGCTTTTTGCTGTACTTTTTCCTGATGCTGTTTCTGATCAACTGGTATATGCTGATCTTTACGGATGTACTGCAGCAGTACCGCTACTGGCTGCCTGTTTATGTGACCGGTGTCCTGCTGATCTGTGTTTTCCTGCAGCATTTTCAGCCTGTGACGGCATTTCAGAAGCCGCTGCTTTGTGCGTTTCTGGCACTTGTGGTGCTTTCGAGCCTGTACGGAGAGCTCTGGCAGGATGTGAAATACAATGACTGTGCAAAACGATATGCTTATATGGATTTTCTGGAGAAAAATGACTATGATTTTGGCTATGCAACCTTCTGGAATGCTTCCGTGACGGAGTATCTGAGCAACGGAACGATCCACGTCGGCAATCTGGGCGGCAGTGACGGAAAAGCTGCCCCGTACGAATGGCTGACACCGAAGGAATACTACAGAGCCGGCTTCCATCATGGCAAATGCTTCCTGCTGCTCGCAAGAACTGAGGAAGCGGGAATGCTGAAGGGGGATTTCACGGTCATGGACGATGCAGCCTGTGTTTATCAGGATGAATATTATGCGATCTACGAGGGACAGAAGGATATGTATCTGTTCTCGGAAGGCTATGAACCGAAATAATATTAACTTTTTCTAAAATGTATAAAATAAGTGATTTCCGTATTGAATCTGTGAAATAAGTGCATTACAGTAAAGAAGATAATTGTGAAAAATGAAGGGAGAAAACACAGATGAATGAGGTGAAAAAACCAAAGAAACCTTTGATCTCGTATTACTGCATTGTACTGCTGATCCTGATCTTATTTAATTCACTGGCAATGCCGTGGCTTATGGGACATCAGGTAAAAGATGTGGACTACGGTACGTTCATCCAGATGACAGAAGACGGAAAAGTTGGACGAGCCGAGATCAAAGAGCAGAGTAATACGATCGTATTTACGGATAAAGAGGAAAAGAACATTTATCAGACTGCCATGGTAAGTGATCCGGATCTGACAGACCGGCTGTATCAGGCAGGCGTTTCCTTTTACGGAGAAGAGATCAAGCAGACTTCTCCGATCCTGAGCTTCCTGATGAGCTGGATCCTGCCGCTTCTCATATTTGGTGCACTTGGTGAACTGCTTGCCAGACAGCTCATGAAAAAAGCAGGTGGTAAAAATGCCATGAGCTTTGGAATGGGCAAGAGCAGTGCGAAGATTTATGTAAAATCTTCTGATGGCATCAAGTTCAGCGATGTGGCAGGTGAAGATGAGGCAAAGGAAAATCTGGCAGAGATCGTAGATTATCTGCACAATCCCGATAAATATAAGAAGATAGGTGCTTCCATGCCAAAGGGACTTTTGCTGGTAGGCCCTCCCGGAACCGGTAAGACAATGCTGGCAAAGGCTGTCGCAGGCGAAGCAAATGTACCGTTCTTCTCCATGTCCGGTTCGGAATTTGTGGAAATGTTCGTTGGTATGGGTGCTTCCAAGGTAAGAGATCTGTTCCAGCAGGCAAAGGAAAAAGCACCGTGTATCGTTTTCATTGATGAGATCGATGCGATCGGTAAAAAGCGTGACGGACAGATCGGCGGAAACGATGAACGGGAGCAGACGCTGAACCAGCTTCTGACGGAAATGGACGGTTTTGAAGGAAACACAGGTGTTATCATTCTGGCTGCCACAAACAGACCGGAAACACTGGATCCGGCGCTGCTGCGGCCGGGACGTTTTGACAGACGTGTACCTGTGGAGCTGCCGGATCTGAAGGGCAGGGAAGAGATCATCCGTGTGCATGCAAAGAAGATCAGAGTCGGTGATAATGTAGACTATGGCAAGATCGCACGTATGGCATCCGGTGCATCCGGCGCTGAGCTTGCCAATATCGTCAACGAGGCGGCGCTCCGTGCAGTCAGAGACCACAGAGAATATGCAACGCAGGAAGATCTGGAGGAAAGCATTGAAGTTGTTATCGCAGGCTACCAGAAGAAAAATGCGATACTGACCGATAAAGAGAAACGTATCGTAGCCTATCATGAAGTCGGACATGCCCTGGTTGCTGCAAAGCAGACGAATTCCGCACCGGTACAGAAGATCACGATCGTACCGCGTACTTCCGGAGCACTTGGCTATACAATGCAGGTAGAGGAGGGCAACCACTATCTCATGACAAAGGATGAGATGGAAAACAAGATTGCCACACTGACAGGCGGCCGTGCAGCAGAAGAGATCGTATTCAGCTGTGTGACAACTGGTGCATCCAATGATATTGAGCAGGCAACGAAGCTGGCACGATCCATGATCACCCGTTATGGTATGAGCAAAGATTTTGATATGGTGGCAATGGAGACGCAGACAAACCAGTATCTGGGCGGCGATACATCACTGACCTGTTCCGCCGAGACGCAGGCAATGATCGACCAGAAGGTCGTAGAGCTTGTCAGAAAGCAGCATGAGAAGGCTGCACAGATCCTGATGGAAAACAGAGAAAAGCTGGATGAAATTTCCCAGTATCTCTATCAGAAGGAAACGATCACCGGCGAAGAATTTATGAAGATACTGAATTCATAAAATGCTACGCACAGGCGACTTAAATAAAAAATGATCTACAGAGATGGAGAGCTGTTATTCTGGATGAAGACAGCCTCCATTTCGTCTATATGCTGCAAAAAGATATCGGTAATATCCGGGTCAAAATGACTGCCACGGCTTTCCCGGATGATGGAAACAGACTTCTCTACGGAGAAGCCTTCTTTATAATGGCGGTTGGAGCGGAGTGCATCATATACATCGCAGATCGCCATGATCCTTGCGGATAACGGGATCTCCGTTCCTTTCAGATTGCAGGGATAACCGCCGCCTGCAAATTTCTCATGATGATAATATGCCATGTTGTAGGCAATATGGACGTATTCGTCATTCTCCAGTTTTCCGAGCGTTTCTTTGATGATCCTTGCACCCTCAGCCGGGTGTTTTTTCATGATCGCGTATTCCTCATCGGTCAGCTTGCCGGGCTTTTGCAGGACATAGTCAGGGACAGCGATCTTTCCGATATCGTGGAGCTGTGCTGCGGCGGAAACCATCTGCGCATACTCATCGGTGATGCGGTTACAATATTTGGGACTGTTCTGCATGGCATGCGTAAGGATCCTGACAAAGTTACTTGTATTTTTGATATGCAGTCCCGTGATACCGTCTCTTGCTTCGATCATGGCAGCAAAGCTACCGATCACGGAACGCTGGATCTTTATGATCTCATGTGTTTTGGCTGTTACTTCTGCCTCTAAGCGGTTGGTATAATAGAAGCTTTCCGTTTCATCACTGACAAGGACTGCATAGCCGTATGTTCTCCCTTGTCTGGTGATCTCGCGTCCGGTAATGTGATAAACACTGTTTGCGGACTGGGGCACATCTTCATGATCGTGTCCTTCCCCGCGGAACACGTAGCCGTTTTTGACGATCAGATGCTCGTTCTTTTGAACCAGCTCCTTTAACACCTGTACAAAAGGCTCTGTATAGTGCTTTTCAATATAGTGCTGCATGAGCTTGGCGTTCTTATTCTGATAAATGACACCATCGTCATTATCGAAGACGAAAAGTGCTTCTGTCATACCGTCCGTAGCCTCATCCTTGGCAAAGGAAAGCGTATTAAAGAGCTGGAAATGTACCATCAGGATAATGAGCATCTGCACACAGACGAAATAGGACAGAACTGTGGTATCGTATCCATTTGTACAGCCGGACAAAAAGAGCAGAAAGCCGATCAGACAGATGGCGATCATGGCAATACAGAGAAACATCTGGCGTTTGATCAGCCAGTCCTTTGTGGACCGGATCTTTTTGATCCCGATGACCGTGATCGCAATGAAATACAGGAATGTCATACCAATGAACAGAAAATAAAAGAGACCGTGTCCCAGTACCAGATGGGAGTAGGAATCGGAATAGATATAACGGATAGATGTATAAAAAAGGGTGTGCAGATCACAGGTGAAAACAAGTGTTGTGATCAGGACATGGAAAGCGATCAGAATGCCCTTGAGCAGATCGGAGAGCTTTACTTTACAGAATTCTATGACAAAAAAGAAAATACAGAGCGTGATATAGGGCTTGCCCAGATAGGCAATCTTGACACCGATCAGAGCGGTTTCAAGGCTATCTGATTTCAGCTCAACCAGATAGCCGACAAAGTTGACCAAAACGGAGATGAGCAGCAAAAGCATCAGGTTCTGCATATAAGATCCCTTTTGCCGCATGACATAAATAATTTCAAAGATCAGCAGTACAATGCTGATGTATTCAATGCCCATCATAAGTGTATACATAAAGTGTCCTCACTCCCTTTATCCCTCTGCCTATGAAGATAGCACATTTATGGGATTAAGAAAAGAGTGAAAATGCCATGACAGCAATACCGAGGATCACAAGGATCACACCGGTAACACGGTTCAGTGTTTTCGGCGTTGCTTTATTGGCAAATACAGCCGCGATCCTTGCCCAGATCAGGGTGAATACAACGCATAAGATCCAGACGAGCGGATCCGGCAGACCACCGATCGCAAAGTGGGAGGCTGCGCCTGTAAAGGCGGTAAATGCCATGATAAAGACACTCGTTCCGACCGCAGTTTTCAGCTCGTAGCCAAGGACAGAGGTCAGGATCAGCAGCATCATCATACCGCCGCCTGCACCGACAAAGCCACAGATAAAACCGATCATCACACCACAGATAACAGACTGCAGGGCGCGCTTTTTGGCAGAAACCTGTTCCATGGCTTCTTTTGTGGTCATGACCGGCTTTACGATAAATTTAATACCGAGCAGGAAGGTCATGAAGACAGAGAAGTTGCCCATCGTCTGAGATGGTACAAGACTGGAGACATAGCTACCGACAACCGTAAACAGAAGAACAGTAACCATCATGATCAGCCCGTTTTTGACATCCAGATTTTTGTTTTTACCATAGGTATAGGCGGAAACAGCACTGGCAAGTACATCGGAAGACAGGGCGATACCGACCGCCATATATGGGTCAATGCCAAGAAAAGTGATCAGCATGGGACTGATAACGGCTGCAGCACTCATGCCCGCAAAACCGGTTCCGAGACCTGCCCCCATACCTGCTAAAAAGGTGACAAGAATAATCGTTAAAAGTTTCATATCGTAAATTCCTCCTCCGGGAGCTGATCCAGATTCTGTTCCATCTGTTTCAGCCCATTTGTAATGGCTTCTTTTGTTTCCTCATCAATACCTGTCATCAGCGTATCCATAAAATGCTTTTGCAAAGCTCTCCCTTTTTCTATGACGGGAGCGGCTTTTTCTGTACAGAAAAGCAATGTTTTGCGCCGGTCGGAAGGGGCAGCCTCCCGGATCAGATAGCCTTCGCTTACAAGCCTGTCTACGTTGACAGAGACAAGGTTTGCCTTGATCTTCCGAAATTCTACAATATCGCTGGCTGTCTGATATTCCGGATTGTTAGCCAGAAACAACAGAATATCAAAGGCTGTCTGCGGCAGATGCAAGGTATGGCATAAAGGTTTGCAGGCAGCAGCATAAGCGGATGCAAACTTGTGCATAAAGGAAAGTCCTGCATTCATAAATAGATCAATCCTTTCTTTTTGTAATTTCTTCAAAAATGAATAGTTCAATTTTGAAGTATATTAACACGGATGGGAAGATTTGTAAAGGAAAAAACAGAGATAGGAAAATGCAGAAAACGATTGACAGTGCTGGTGCTATGCTGTATATATAGATATATACAGATGATATACAGATATAAACGGATCCAATGATAAAACAGGGAGGAATGGAGCGATGCTGGAGCTGGATCAGGTTTCAAAGCGGTTAGGGAGCTTTCAGCTCCGCAATATTACAATACAGATTCCGACAGGGTATTTATGTGGTCTCGCCGGAGAGAACGGAGCGGGAAAGACCTCGCTTCTGCATGTGTTTCTTGGGTTATACCGGCCGGATAGCGGAGCTGTCAGAATAGATGGACAAATGTATGAGGAGAAGGAAAACGAAATACGACAGCAGACAGGTATCGTTCTGGCAGAAGATCTGATGCATCTGGCTTTTTCCCTTTTGCAGAACGGACGATATTATGGAAGTTTTTACAAGGGATACGAGGAAGCCTGTTATGTGGAAAAACTGATGCAGTATCATCTGGATCCGCGAGAAAAATTCGGACACCTTTCCAAGGGGCAGAAGTTGAAATGTCAGTTTGCATTTGCACAGGCATGTCATCCGGCTTATCTTTTTCTGGATGAACCTGTGGCTAACTTTGATCCGACATTTAAAAAGCAGTTCTTTTCGGATATCCGCGCATTTATCGGCGATGGAGAACGGACAGTTGTGTTATCGACACATGAGACGGAGGATCTGGACAGACTGGCAGACTATCTCATTTTTATGAAAGAAGGGGAGGCAGTCATTGCATCGGATATGGAGCAGTTTCGCGCTTCGTATCGTATTGTATCGGGAGAAAGCTATAAGATCAGGCTGCTCAGACCGGATGCAATTGTGAAGCTGGAAAAGCGTGAATTTGGTGCGAGAGCACTTGTCAGACACAGCAGACTGCTTTCTTACGATAAATCTCTTCAGGTTGCATATCCGACCATTGCGGATTTCATGTATTTTATGAGTTGAGAGGAAACAGATATGAAAGATAAAAACAGAAGTCTGATAAAAGAGTATTTCATGAAATGGAATTTGCATGACATAAAAAACGTCTGTCAGGTAAACGGATTTCCCGCCTTTTTTGGTATTTTTATGCTGTTTGGGCTGCTTTCAGGCGGGATATCGAGGGCGGATGATGCGATATTCGTCAATGATCTTCTGACAGAACTGGCAGTCCTGGTGCCAGTCTGTATTGTGTGGCTTTCCATCTGCCTGCATCCGGTGAAACGGGAAAAAATGTTTTATCTGTGCCCAATGGATCAGGAAACTAGACAGAGGCGGATATGGCAGGCATATCTGTGTGCGGGACTGATTCATTTGGTCATTTTACTGACCGGTCTTATCATTCTGGCAGTTCTCAGCGGATTTGAATGGCGCGCATTTTTACTTTTGTTTTGTAATGATCTGCTTTTCAGTTTTGTGATGCGGGCAGATGAGAAAGAAGACGGATATGGCTACAGCCTTCTCTTTGTGCTTTTTGTTTCCGTCAATCTGCTGACTACGTTACTGTGTCTGCCGTTTGTGACCGGTGCAGAGCATTCCGGCATATTGCTGAATCTGCTTCTGATCGCAGCAATGGCCGTGGAACTGCCCTTGTTTTGGAAAATGCTGCAGAAGATCCGAAAGAAAATACAAAATGCAGGCATGTATGAGGAGGCTGTTGTAAAGTGAAAATAACGATATTACCGCAGGGAACAATGGCGATTTATGAACAGATCGTAAACCAGTTGAAAAATGCGATCGTTACAGGGGAGCTTACGCCGGGAGAAGCACTTCCGTCTATCCGTATGCTGGCAGCAGATCTTTCCGTGAGTGTGATCACGACAAAACGGGCTTATGAGGAACTGGAAAAGGAAGGACTGATCCGTTCTGTGGCCGGAAAAGGGTTTTATGTCTGTGAATCCAATAAAGATTATCTGAAAGAAAAGCAGCTTATGATGCTGGAAAAAAGACTGGCGGAGCTTATCTCGGATGCCAGACAGGCAGGCATGTCCTGTAAGGATTTTGTGGATATGGCAGTTGTTTTGTACGAAGAAAAGTAGGTGCGTATGGAAGAGACAATTTTACAACTGGTACATGTAACCGGTAAAAAACAAAGAAATGGATTTCAGATCACGGATGTAACGATGCAGCTTAAGGAAGGCTACATCTATGCAATAGCAGGTGAGAACGGAGCGGGAAAAACAACGCTGCTTGAACTGATCGGAAGAGAGAACAGCCGATATACGGGAAACATGATTTTCGATGGGATGGATCTTGGGAAAGAGCATGCAAAGGCGATGGAAAGAATGGGGATCATATCAGAGAACTGCCTGTTTTTCGAGGACAGAAGCGGAAAAGAAAATGCCGATATTCTGGGGGATTTTTATGAGAACTATGAAAAAGAACGGTTTCTCTCCTATTGCAAACGCCTTCAGGTGCCACTTCATACACCGTATAAAAATATGTCGCGCGGGGAAAAGATCAAGTGGCAGATCTGTTTTGCAGTTGCCCGTCATTGCAGACTGTATATGCTGGATGAGGCAACAGCCGGAATGGATCCGGTGTTCCGCAAAATTTTTTTTGATCTGCTGCATGAGATCATGGCACAGACAAGGGCGTGCATTTTGCTGACAGATCATAACCTGCACGAGATCAGCAGGCAGACAGATTATATGGCATATATGGAGCACGGAGAGCTCAGCGGCTGGAAAGAAAGTATGGAGGTGGATGCGGATGCTTGGATATGACAGAATACAGCAGGAAAAATTAGAAAAACTATATGAAAAAGAAAAGATCTGGTATCCGGAGCATGTGCTGCATACTTTTCTGATGTGGCTGCTGATCGGTATTTCCATGATCATTTTACTGTTCCCTTATCAGGCGTATGCACATGACCGCAGCTTTTATCCTGCTCTTTTTGGCATGTATGCATTATACAACTGGGGGATTCAGATTTATGCCGGAAAATACAGCATTGTGCGGCAAAATGGCGCAACGCATCTGATGGATGAACTGCTTTGTTATGTGCCTGTCAGCAGACGGCAGATCGTTCTTTACAGAATAAAAAAAGTGCAAACCCTGGTAATACGGCTTGCACTTTTCAATATACTGGTAAAATGTATCTTATCCTGTGTGATTTACCACAGTATTTCTGTTTTTGATATCATATTGCCGGTTCTGTTTCTGTTGTTTGTACCACTTTTGCTTCTTATGCTTCCTTTTCTTCGTGATACTCTTTTTCGGTATTGACATTCCAGATGGCTGTCTTATCGGTAGAGCCTGCCTTGATGGCATTTACGGCTTCGATCGCTGTCAACATGGAGTGATCCATGTTGTTGTAGCGGTGCTGTCCGTTACGGCCTAAGCAGAACAGATTGTCAAAGGAGGAGAGGTAGCTTTCTACCTGATCAAACTCCTTGTAGGTGCCAAAGTAAGCAGGATATGCTTTCTTGACACGGATATGTGTGGCATCCAGCACATCTTCCTCTTTTACAATATCGATCTTGACAAGTTCGCTGATCGCAAACTTGATGAAATCCTCGGAGGACATATTCCACATATCATCGCCCTCACTGCAGAAGTATTCCAGTCCCATCCAGACAGTGTCCTCATTATGTGCCGGCATATAAGGCGACCAGTTATTGAAGATCTGTAATCTGCCGATGCGGACGTCTCTTTCCTGAATGTAGATCCAGCAGTCGGGAACAATGTGATTGACTGTTTTCATTTTTGTCAGATTTTTGATCAGCAGTTTGTTGACCAGAAGTCCTACTGTGATGAAATCGCGGTAAGGAAGCTCTTTTGCGATGTCATGTACTTTGGCAGGAACGGTATCGCCCATGGAAAGTACCAGATCCTTGACTGGCATGGTAGAGAAGTAGTAATCGCCGGTATAGGTCGTCTGTTCGCCTGTCAGCTTTTCTTCTGCGCTGCCACCGTTCGTTACCCTGGTGCAGGTAATGCCGCTGATCTGTCCGTTTTCTGTCAGGACAGCAGTTGCTTTCTGCCCAAAATAAATTTCGCCGCCCATTTTTTCAATTTCAGATGCCATCTTTTCCCAAAGCTGGCCGGGACCTTTTTTCGGATACATGAACTGCTCGATCAGAGAGGTCGAGTCTGTTTTGTAATTCGGATTAAACAGATGACGCAGGAAATCTGCGATCACCTTGCCAAGCGATAATTCCTTGACGCGCTGTGCGCCCCAGTCCGGTGCGATCTGACTCGGATGGACGCCCCAGAGCTTTTCGGTATAATCTTCAAAAAACATGCTGTAGAGCGGTCTGCCGAAACGGTTGATATAGAAATCTTCCAGAGAGTTTTCTTTGCGTTTGACAATGCAGGAATACAGATAGCCGAAACCTGCTTTTACGGTACGGGCAAATCCCATGTTGATAAAGGTCTCCGGTTTCATGGAGATCGGATAATCAAAGAACTTGCGCAGGAAGAAAATACGGCTGACACGGGTACGGATCAGGGATACTTCGTCCGTCTGTTCCGGGTCGGGACCGCCCTCTGCAAGCGGCTTTTCTCTGCCGAGCATCAGGTCATCCTTTGCCGGAGCACCCTGCAGAGGCATGAGCTCTTTCCAGATGTCATTGACCTGTTCGTTTTTGGAGAAGAATCTGTGACCGCCCAGATCCATACGGTTTCCTTTATATTCGGCAGTACGGGAAATACCGCCGATAAATTCACTTTCTTCTATAATAATGGGATGGATATCCGTCTCTTTTAATAATTGATAGGCAGCAGTCAGTCCGGCAGGACCGGCGCCGATAATAATTGCTTTTTTCATAAATACCTTTCCTTATCATGATACTCTTTTTATGATACTCAAATTTGCGCATAAGGTCAATGGTTAAAGATGCAAACTAGGTGTATCAATACTATCTGATCATATTTATTTGTTTTGACAAACAGATTAATAATTTTTTGACACAAATTAGATATCATGATATTATATACACATAAAAGGTGCTACCGATAGACGGTTAGCCCAGTATATGAATTGATTAAAATAATCGTCTCAGTTTACCAGACCGGGGGCGATTATTTTTTGTGTGATTTATTACCGAGTGTATATCCAAGTTCAAAACAGGTTAAGCCAAAGCCTAATACTGCAATGAGACCTTCAAGAGTCAACATTGGCAGCCCTCCTTTATAAGATTTCATACAAGATGATTTCTATGTAATCAGAGGGTCACAGTCCCTCTGCTGAAGGACTAACCGCCTACCGAATAGGGTAGCACCTATATTAGGATAACAAGGAAATAATATAGGTGCAATATTTTATGAAATATTTAGAAATACAAATTTTTATTAGAAGCAAAGATAAGACATGATTTGATGCAATTGAATCTCTTCTACGTCTACAATAAAATAATGCGGCATATGATTTACAAAAAGCAGTGGTAGCGGCTATGAATTTTAAAGAGTTATATGCAGAGCAAAAAAATGTGATCTGGACTGTTCTCATTCTGGCTGTATTGGTGGTGGGATTCCTGACGATTGCACCACAGGTATTTCATGCCAGCAGTAGTGTAAACGGCAGAAATCTTCCTATTTATTGTGTGGAAACGGATGAAAAAAAGGTGGCATTGTCCTTCGATGCGGCGTGGGGGAATGAGGATACGCGCAGGATACTGGAGATTTTGAAGAA
This sequence comes from Lachnospiraceae bacterium UBA6452, assembly GCA_002441865.1. Lineage (GTDB taxonomy): Bacteria > Bacillota > Clostridia > Lachnospirales > Lachnospiraceae > CAG-194. The sequence continues at coordinate 15,147 of DJNY01000225.1, forward strand.
ACATAATACTCATGTTACCTTTTTTATGACCGGAGGCTGGGTGGAGAGTTATCCAGAGGATGTCAAAGCAATTCTGGCAGCAGGGCATGATCTGGGCAATCACAGTGAAAACCATAAGCAGATGAGTCAGCTTTCCGATGAGGAATGCAAACAGGAGCTCATGAAGGTGCATGAAAAGGTAAAGGAATTGACAGGCTATGAAATGTTTTTGTTCCGTCCGCCTTACGGAGATTATGACAATCATGTCATAACAAATGCGGAAAGCTGCGGATATTATGCAATACAGTGGGATGTAGACAGCTTAGATTGGAAAGATTACGGCGTGGATTCCATTATCCAGACGGTCTGTGGGCATAAGCATCTGGGAAACGGATCGATCATTCTCTGTCATAACGGTGCCAAATATACGGCAGATGCACTGGATACCATGCTGACCAATCTGGAGAACGCGGGGTACCAGGTTGTCCCGATCTCAGAACTTATTTTGCGTGAAAATTATCATATGAATGCAGAGGGCAGACAGATTCCAGATGCCTGAAAGTCGATTGCGGCAGCCTCCCGTATATGGTAATATATGTCATGAGTCATCGACTGTGGCTTATGACATGAGGAGGCTGTTATGCTGTTTCAATCAGGTGCATTTTTGATCTTTTTTCCAATCGTTATATTGTTATTTTATATCATGCCGAAAAAATGGCAGATGCCGTTTTTGTTAGCTGCCAGTTACTATTTTTATATGAGCTGGAACGCAAAGTACGCATTGCTTCTTCTGTTTAGTACAGTTCTGACCTATGGTTGTGCACGGCTGATCGGTAAAACAGAAAGCGCAAAGCGCAGAAAGGCATTTCTGATCTTATGCCTGATATTGCAGCTCGGTATTTTATTTGGCATGAAATATCTGAATTTTGCGGTTTCTCTGCTCGCGCGGCTTTTACTGCTAGTGCATGTGGAGCTTACGGTGCCTGCATTCGATATTGTTATTCCTGTCGGGATCAGCTTTTATACGTTCCAGGCACTTTCCTATGTGATCGATGTGTACCGAAAAGAAGAGTCTGCGGAGAAAAATTTCTTTCAATATGCCCTGTATGTCAGCTTTTTCCCGACGATCCTTTCAGGGCCTATTGAACGGAGTAAAAATCTGCTCACGCAGATCCGGCAGCAGAAGCGGTTTGATCCGGAAAAGATCGTAACAGGGCTTCTTATCATGGCATTTGGATATTTTCAAAAGCTCATCATAGCCGGACGGGCTTCCGTCATGGTGGATCATGTATATCAGAACCTGGATAGCAGCAGCGCACTGCAGATCCTGCTTGCTGTTTTTCTGTTCTCGATACAGATCTACTGTGACTTTGGCGGTTACAGTATGCTGGCACTTGGTGCAGCCAAGGTGCTCGGTTTTGACCTGACAGAGAATTTCAGACAGCCATATCTGGCAGTTTCCATACAGGATTTCTGGCGCAGATGGCATATCAGCCTGTCTACATGGTTTCGCGATTATCTGTATATTCCGCTGGGCGGCAGCAGATGCAGCAGGCTTTGTAAATACAGAAATATTATGATCATCTTTCTGGTCAGTGGCATGTGGCATGGCGTGGGACTGCATTATCTGGTCTGGGGCGGACTTAACGGCTTTTTTCAGGTGTGTGAGGATGCGTTTTCTGCAGTGCGCAGACGGCTTCCGTGTAAGCGGCTGTTAACTTTTATTGTGGCAAGCTTTACATGGGTGTTTTTCCGCGCAGAAAGTGTATCGCGTGCAGTCCATGTCTGTCTTGGGGTATGCAGGATTTCGGGTAGTCATGTAAGGCAGCTTCTGGAAATGGGACTTGGCAGGACAGATGTGCTTGTGCTTGCCATTGCCATAGCAGTATTGATCGTGGCAGATCTTTTGCATGAAAAAGGGATTTCCTTTACTGCATGGCTTTTGCAAAGAAAAATCAGGGTCAGATACGCAGTATATCTGGCTGTCTGCATGGTACTTCTTTTGCAGGTGGTGGCAGATTTCGGACAGCCTGCGGCAAGTTTTTTGTATTTTCAGTTTTAGGATAGAGGAACCTACAAATGAAAAAATTATTACAATACATAGGAAAAACACTGCTCTTTCTGCTGCTGCTATGCAGTCTTTGTATCCTTACCTTGCTGGCTTCCGCCAAGGAGCCGATGAAAGGAATTCTGGCAGAGCTGACATGCAGTACAGATTACGGAGCCGGTTATAACCAGGGAGCATCTGAGATCATACCGACCATAGAAAAGGTGCAGAAGGAAGATGCCTATACAAAACTGCTGGTTGGGGACAGCGTCTGTTTCCGGTTGTTTTCGGAGCTGCAGGATCTCAATACACAGTATCTGATCGCCGGAACGAATCGAGGCGTCACAATGTCCGGGCAGTATATTTTAGTGGAAGAGTTTTTAAAGCATCATCCACAGGCAACGGATGTCTATTTATCCGTGATCGAGGATTCTCTGATCACCGATTATGAAACGGGATATGGCTATCAGTATGGTGTTATGCCTTTTGCAGAGACAGATACTTTAAAGCTGCTGGATCCGGAGACGAGAAAGCAGATGGCACATGTATACGGCGGGCTTTTTATAAAGGAAAGGGTTGTCTGGCTGATCGAGGATTCGCCGCTGAATAAAAAGCTTTATTACAATCTGCTGGACAAGCTGAATCCCACATATTCTACACTGACTTTCCCGGATGTGACGACCAGATATCTGGTCAAAATGAAAGCGCTTTGTGAAGAAAACGGTGTGC
>DJNY01000199.1:0-139 GCA_002441865.1 Lachnospiraceae bacterium UBA6452
CAAATTTCTCATAAAAGGCAATCAAATTCAAGCTATAAAATTCGGATCAAATTCATTCTTTGCATCGGAAACGTATGAATATAGCTTCTCGATGCCTTTTTTCTATTATTGCATTTTAGCGAATGTTTTTAATTAAATC
>DJNY01000199.1:182-17734 GCA_002441865.1 Lachnospiraceae bacterium UBA6452
TTAAATCAGGAAATTCCGATGCCTTTTAGTGCTATTATGGCATTATTTTGAAAGTATTTAAGAGAAATTCAGATTTCCGATGCTTTTTGTTTCGGTTTTTGCCTAAATTAGGGGCAGAAATGCATCGAAAAAGATTAGTTGAGATAAATTCGATGTATTTTTCATACAAATAATTAAAAGTGTATCGAATATGGAAGTACATTGAGGTATATATGAATTATATTGATTTGTATTGATTTGTATTGATTTGTATTGATTTGTATTGAATGGTATTGATTTCTACATACCCCGATGCCATAACCGACATCGGGATCATGTAGAAAGATCCTACCGCTCTTCACGGAAGTAATTGTTTCCGAGCGCTTCCGGCATATTACTGTTTCGTCTGTTGCGGATAGAACTGATAACCAGTACAACCGCAGTGATCAGGAACGGAAGCATATCGTAAAATGCGATCGGGAACGGAAATACCGACTGCGGAATGTAGTACTTCAGAATACGCAGTGCACCAAATACAAAAGATCCCCAGATTGCAAGAGTCGGTCTCCAGGAAGCAAAAATAACAAGTGCCACCGCGATCCAGCCAAGTCCGCCTACATTATCGCTGATCCATACGCCGCCATTGATGATCATGGAACAATATGCACCGCCGATACCGCAGATCGCGCCACCGGCTACAATATTAATATATTTCCATTTCGTCACCTGAATACCTGCTGCATCCGCTGCTGCAGGATTCTGTCCGATCGCCTGTACATTCAGGCCTGTTTTTGTCTTGCTGAGGTAAATACCACAGAGAATTGCAATTAAAATACCCAGATAAACAAATGGGTTATAGGAGAATAAAAGCGGCCCTGCAACCGGAATATCGGAAAGTCCCGGAATATGGATGCTCCGCATGGCTGCTGTAATATGCTCCGGTAATTTCAAAGTACCGTCCGGTGATTTTGCGATCATCATAACACCGATGAAATTGGCAAGTCCGATACCAAAGATCGTAAGTGTCAGGCCTGTCACATTCTGATTCGCCATAAAAGTAACCGTCAACAGGGCATAGATAAAAGCACTGAGTGCACCTGCCAGAGCAGATGCCAGAATAGCAATCACAAAGCTGTCTGTCTGATAGCCAGCCATGAAGCCTGCGCAGGCACCGATCGACATCATGCCTTCCACACCCAGATTCAGATGTCCTGTTTTTTCAGAAAGAATTTCTCCTACCGTACCATATAATAAAGGAGTTCCGGCAAGTACTGCCGCTACCAAGAATTTAATTACCATATCCATTATTTGTCTCCTCCTTTACTTCTGCCTACAAATTTATAGCGGACGAAAAATTCACAGCCCAGAATGAAGAATAAGATAATTCCCTGCAGTACATCCGCACAGTCTGTGGAAAGCCCGAACGATGACTGTACAACACTGCTACCCTTCTCCAGTACCGCAAACAGGAAGGAAACGATCAGGATCACAAACGGATTCAGCTGTGACAGCCATGCAACGATGATCGCTGTAAATCCGACACCGCCTGCCACGTTCATGGTCAGTGTAACATCGGAACCGCTTGCCTGGATCATACCGCCCAGTCCGCAGATCGCACCACTTAAAAACATCGTCTTTAAAATGATCTTCTTGACATTCATACCTGCATATCTTGCTGTATCCTGACTGACACCGACAACACCGATCTCATAACCGGACTTACTGAACTTCAGATATACAAACACCACCACAACGAGGATCAGTGCCACGATCCAGCCACACTGGATGCCTGCCACCTTATCCAGAGCCGCATTGGCATCAAATCTCTGGATCTTGGAGAAGCCGTTTGCTGCAGGATCTCTCCATGGACCATCCTGCAGATACGATACAAAATACATGGCAATATAATTCAGCATCAGTGTAAACAGCGTTTCATTTGTATTGAATTTTACTTTAAAGAGCGCTGGGATCAGTCCCCAGATACCGCCGCCCACAATACCTGCCACTGCCATCACCAGAAGTAACACAACATGATTCCAGTTGCTGCAGTAAAGGGCAAAGAAGGAAGCGCAGGTAGCACCGAAAATCAGCTGACCTTCTGCACCGATATTCCAGAAACGCATCTTAAATGCAAGCGTTACACCGAGGGAGCAGATCAGCAGCGGGATCATGATCTTAACTGTTGCCTGTACAGCCATGGCACTTCTGAATGCGCCGGTAACGATCGTGCCATAGATCACAAACGGATTATAGCCGATACACAGGATAAAAATACCTCCTGCCACAAGTGATAATAAAATAGCGAGCAGACGTAAAATAAGGATCTGTCTGTTTCCCATCTCCGCACGTTTGACTGTACGCAGAAGTGGTTCTTTTGTCTGTTTATTCATTTGTCTGCCCTCCCTTCGTCATTTCTTCCGCAGCATCTTCCGTATCACCGGTCATCAGCATACCGATCTGTTCCTTTGTCGCCGTTCTGGCATCCAGGATACCTGTGATCTTACCGTGGCACAGTACCATGATCCGGTCGGAAAGCTCCAGAAGCACATCCAGATCTTCTCCGATATACATGACTGCCACATTTTTCTTCTTCTGTTCATTCAACAGATCGTAGATCACATAAGAGGAATTGATATCAAGTCCACGTACCGGATAAGCTGTGATCAGCAGATTCGGCTCTGATTCGATCTCACGTCCCAGAAGAACCTTCTGTACGTTACCACCACTCATCATACGCACAGGTGTTTCAATGCTCGGTGTTACAATACTCAGCTTCTCTACCAGCTTTGTTGCAAGCTCCTTTGCCGGTTTTCTTCTGACAAACGGCCCTTTGCCTGCTTTATAGCTCTTGAGCAGCATATTATCCGTCATACCCATCGTGGAAACAAGCCCCATACCAAGACGATCCTCCGGTACAAAGCTCATGCTGATACCGAGGTCAATGATCTCGGAAGGTGTCTTACCGAGCAGATTTGTCTTTTTGTAAAGGATCGCACCTTCCTTTGCATGCATCAGTCCTGCGATCGTCTCACAAAGCTCCTTCTGTCCGCTGCCTGCTACACCTGCCACACCAAGGATCTCTCCTTTTTTGATCTCAAAAGAAATATCATCCAGTCCTTTTGAGCCATCCGGCTTATCGACCGAAAGATCCACAACCTTCAGGATTGTTTCTACATGTTCCGGTTCCGGTCTGTTGATTTCCAGACTGACCTTTCTGCCGACCATCAGCTCTGTCAGTGTCTGTTTATTACTTTTTGCGGTCTCTACCGTTTCAATGCTCTTTCCTTTTCGCAGGATTGTCACGCGGTCACTGATCTCCAGCACTTCCTGCAGCTTATGTGTGATTATGATGATCGCACATCCCTTTTCTTTCATCTTGCGGAGAATTTCAAAAAGCCGTTCCGTTTCCTGCGGTGTCAGAACCGCTGTCGGCTCATCCAGGATCAATATATCCGCACCTTTATATAAAACCTTTACGATCTCTACTGTCTGCTTTTCACTGACACTCATTTCGTAGACCCGTTTTTCCGGTTCAATTTCCAATCCAAATTTATCACAGATTGCCTTGATTTTCTGGCTCAGTTCCTTATCTGTGAGTCTTTTCCCTTTTGTCCCGATCACAATGTTGTCCATTGCGCGGAACGAATCCACCAGTTTAAAGTGCTGATGGATCATACCGATTCCGAGATGCATCGCATCTACCGGCGAATTGATCGCCACGGTCTGTCCATTTACCAGTATCTCACCGCTGTCCGGATGGTAAATACCGGAAAGCATATTCATCAGGGTTGTTTTTCCTGATCCGTTTTCTCCGAGGAGTGCCAGGATCTCACCCTTCTTTACCTTCAGATCGATCTGATCGTTTGCAACCACACTACCGAAGGTCTTCGTTATTTTTTTACACTCGATTGCATAATCTGCCATACTCAACCTCTTTGTACCTTGCCTGTTTTCTTCCCTATAAAATTCAAGGGGGACCGCCATTCGAGAGATCCCCCTTGATTTAATTGACCTATACAGTCAAACATGTTTTATTTTACAACTACGTTCTTGAAGTACCAGTTCATATTGCCTGTGATATCAGCATCAGACATATGTTCACCTTCTGTACCTACAGTAGAACCGTCATTTGTTTCGATCACACCATCGAATACATCCCAGTCACCGGATTCAATCTTAGCTGTAGCTTCGTCGATTGCTTCCTGTGTACCGTCTGCTGCAAAATCTGCAAGTGGTGCAATTTTTACGAGACCATCGCTCATACCACCGAAGTAGTTAGAACCATCCCATGTACCGTTGATTACTGACTCAACAGCCTGTGTATAGTATGCTGACCAGTCCCACATAACAGATGTGATAGCTGCCTTTGGAGCATCCTTGGACATATCTGAATTGTAACCAACACCAAATACGCCTGCCTGTTCAGCAGCAAGCTGTGGATTCGGTGTATCGCAGTGCTGTGCAATTACATCACAACCGGCATCGATCAGAGCCTGTGCTGCCTGTGTCTCACCTTCCGGATCATACCAGCTGTTTGTAACCTTTACATCAACCTCGCAGTCAGGATTTACAGAGTAAGCACCCATTGCAAATGCATTGATACCACCTGTACACTCAGAGTTTTCCTGACCCATTGCAGATACATAACCAAGCTTGTTTGTTGTTGTCTTCAGACCTGCTGCAATACCTGCAAGGTATCTTGCCTGATAAATTCTACCGAAGTAGTTGTTGAAGTTTGTACCATTTGATTTATAACCTGTTGCATGGGAGAAAATAACATCCGGATATTCGGCAGCAAGCTGTTCACATGTATCCATGTAGCCCCAGCTTGTAGCGAAGATAATATTACATCCTTCTTCGATACACTCCAGCATTGCATTTTCAATTGCTGTTGTATCACCATCATCTACATTAAGCTTACGGACGATCTGATCATCAGACAGTCCTAACGTCTGCTGCATACCTACAATACCCTGATCATGTGCATAAGAGTAACCGCTTCCTGTTGCAGGATCACCAATATGGATCACACCAACCTTGATATCCTCTTTTGCGATGGCCGGCATAACACCTGCTTTGTCAGCTGCATCTGCTGTTTCGTCTGTTGCTGCATCTGTAGCTTCATCTGCTGCATCTGTAGCTTCGTCTGTTGCTGCATCTGTTGTCTCTTCTGTCTGGGCTTCATTGTCAGCTGCATCATTGCCTGCGCCGCAAGCACATAAAGAAGCAACCATAGCGACAGAAAGAAGAATGCTTAATAATTTTTTCTTCATAATGTCCTCCTCTTTAGACCTTTCATGAAATTTTAAACTACAAAGGTTACTTTATATTATTTTTCAGTAAATTTCAACACCCATTTTCAAATTATGTGCAATTATGCACGTATTTCGGCAGGATTCACTATTCCCATGCAAGCTCCGGCTTCTTATCACGGAACATCAGATCCTTTACCGCATCCTTTGCCGGTTTGTTCTCAAACAGGATCTCATTGACTTCTTCAATGATCGGCATATCGATCTTGTATTTCCGGGCAAGCTCTCTGGCCGCCTTTGCGGAATAAACACCTTCCACTACCATCTTAACCTCAGCCATGGCTTCATCCATCGTCTTGCCCTGTCCCATTAAGATGCCCGCTCTTCTGTTGCGGGAATGCATGGAGGCACAGGTCACGATCAGATCTCCGATACCGGAAAGTCCCGTAAAGGTCTCCGGTTTGCCGCCCATGGCTACACCTAAACGGGATATCTCTGCAATTCCTCTTGTGATCAGTGCTGCTTTTGTATTATCCCCGCAGCCAAGTCCATCCGCGATACCGGCTGCCAGTGCCACAACATTTTTCAGTGCTGCACCAACCTCGATGCCCAGAATATCCGGGCTTGTATAAACGCGGAAATAAGCATTGTTCATAAAAATGTTCTGGATATACTCGGCTGTCTGTTTGGTCTTTGCACCAACCACACAGGTCGTCGGCATATCTTTTCCTACTTCTTCCGCATGAGAAGGTCCCGATAATACAGCTACATCCGCCTGCGGGATCTCCTGCTCAATGATCTGGGATAACGTCATCAGTGTATGTTCTTCAATTCCCTTTGCCACATTGACAATGATCTGTCCGTCTGCCACAAACTCACGCATAGACTTTGCTGTACTTCTTGTAAAAGAAGAAGGTACTGCAAGTACAAGCAGATCCTTTCCCGTAACCGCTGTCTTTAAATCCGTTGTGAACTGTATGCTCTCCGGTAATCTGACACCCGGCAGCTTATCCACATGCTCATGTTTCTCCTGCAGCATTTTGACCTCTGCTTCTATAATGGACCATACGATCACATCATGTCCGTTATTTGCAAGCAGTCTGGAAAGTGCTGTTCCCCAGCTTCCTGCTCCGATCACACCAATCTTTGCCATTTTTTAATCCTCCTTATTTGCCTTGAACAGATAGGTTTTTCGTTCTGTTCCTGCAAGTAATCTCTTTATATTTTCTTTATGTCTGTAAAATGCCATGATCATCAGAAAAATACCGACCGCATACATTTCCAGAAGTGCAGGCTGGCTCATGGCAAAATATCCGTTTTGTCCAAGTATGATCATTTCCGCAATAAATCCGACATAAATTGCAAGTGATCCAAGTGAAACATAATGTGTCGTAAAAAAGATCAGTGCAAAAAGCGGCAATGCTACTACCAGAAACGGCCAGTGAAAAGATAAAATAAGACCGGCTGTTGCTGCGATTCCCTTTCCACCTTTAAAATGGAGATAAAATGGGAAATTGTGTCCGAGAACAGCACCTGCCCCCGCATAGATGGACAAAAGCGGCAATAGATCCGGATACCTGTTCTTAAAAAGAAGTCTGACAAGCTCTACCGCAAAAAAGCATTTAAAAACATCTCCCAGAAATACGATCAGTCCGGCTTTCTTTCCCAGTACGCGGAGTGCATTTGTCGTGCCCGCATTTCCGCTTCCATGTTCCCTGATATCAATATGGTTCATCTTTCCATAGATAAATGCCGTCTGGAACAGACCGAATACATAACCGACCGCCAGACAAATAACTCGTTCCATTTTCTTACCCTCGCTTGTTTATCCTGTTTTGTCTCTTCTATTGATCTTTCTCTTTCCGTTCCCGGATAATAAAATGCAGTGGTGTTCCTTTAAATCCAAAGGTATCTCTGATCTTATTTTCGATATATCTTGTATAAGAGAAATGCATCAGCTGTTTGTCATTGACAAATATAACAAAGGTAGGCGGTTTTACGGCAACCTGTGTGATATAGTACAGTCTGAGACGCTTGCCCTTGTCGCTCGGTGGCTGCTGGAGTGCAACCGCTTCCGCCATGATCTCGTTGAGTACACCTGTTGCAACACGCATGGACTGGTTCTGCTCTACCATATCGATCAGCTCATACAGTTTTCCGATACGCTGTCCGGTCTTGGCTGAGATAAAAGTAATCTCCGCATACGGCATAAATGACAGGATCTGTCTGACCTTTTCCGTAAATCGGTAGATCGTCTTATCATCCTTTTCAAGTGCATCCCATTTATTCACCGCAATGATAATGCCCTTCCCACGTTCATGTGCAATTCCTGCGATCTTGGCATCCTGCTCCGTCACGCCTTCCACAGCATCGATCAGAAGGATCACGATATCCGCACGTTCCACAGCGGAAACGGTACGCACGATCATATACTGCTCCAGTTCTTCTTTGATCTTATTTTTGCGGCGGAGTCCCGCTGTATCGATAAAAATATATTCTTTTCCGTTATAAGTCACTTCCGCATCGACCGCATCTCTTGTCGTACCGGCAATATCGGAAACGATCAGTCTGTTTTCGCCAAGCAGCTTGTTGATGAGGGAACTTTTTCCGACATTCGGTTTTCCGACGATCGCAATACGCGGTCTTTCATCTTCCACATCTTCAGCTGTATCATCCGGGAAATGCGATACCACTTCATCCAGTACTTCACCGATGCCCTGTCTGTTTGCTGCAGAAATTGCCATCGGCTCTCCGATACCGAGATTATAAAATTCATATACATCCAGCATCATCTTTTCGTAGCTGTCTACCTTATTCACGACCAGAATGATCGGCTTCTTTGACCGTCTGAGCATATCTGCCACCTTGGCATCCGCATCTACCAGACCCTGCTTGACATCTACCATAAATAAGATCACATCCGCTGTATCGATCGCGATCTGCGCCTGTTCGCGCATCTGTGAAAGGATGATATCCCTGCTGTCCGGTTCAATACCGCCTGTATCGATCAGTGTGAAGCTGTAATTCAGCCATGTCACATCCGCATAGATACGGTCTCTTGTAATACCCGGGGTGTCCTTTACAATAGAAATGCGGGAACCCGCAAGGGCATTGAACAGGGTCGATTTTCCGACATTCGGGCGTCCAACCACTGCAACGATCGGCTTTCTTTTTCTATTTTCCATATGCTCTCCTTTTTATACGATTAACAACCGTCTACTGCTACACCTCTGTCAATAACGGCATTTTTCTCCATAATGATTTATATTACAATATTCAGCATAAGTTGTAAAGTGGTCAGCCCCTGCTCTGCCTCCGCTCCGTATTTTATCTTGTCTTTCCCTGTCATGTATGCTATAAATAAAAATGGATTTTAACTGCACATATCTTAGGAGGAAATCATGCCAAACTTAGTTGAACTCGAATCCGCAATGCCGGTCGCTCCGCTGAAGCTTTTAGCGCTTGACAGCTGTAAGGAGCTCGGTAACCGTGTCAACGAATATCTTGTGGATTTTCGCAAAAATGTACATAATGATATCAAACAGGATCCCGCATTCCGCGGCTATTCCGAAGAAAATTATCTGATCAGCGCTGCCTGCCCGCGTTTCGGAAGCGGTGAAGGCAAGGGGATCTTATCCGAATCTGTCAGAGGTAAGGATGTCTTTTTAATGGTCGATGTATGTAATCACAGCCTGACCTACACTGTAAACGGTTATGAAAACCACAAATCTCCGGATGACCACTACCAGGATTTAAAAAGAATGATCGCTGCCATTGCAGGCAAAGCACACAGGATCAATGTCATCATGCCTTTCTTATATGAAGGCAGACAGCATAAAAGAAGCGGTCGTGAATCGCTTGACTGTGCTTATGCACTCAAAGAGCTGAGTGAAATGGGTGTTTCCAATTTTATTACGTTTGATGCCCATGATCCGCGTGTCCAGAATGCGACACCACTGAAAGGCTTTGATAACTTCACACCACCGTATCAGTTTATCCGTTCCCTGCTCCGTTATGAGAAGGATCTGATCATCGATAAGGATCATATGATCGTGATCAGTCCGGACGAGGGTGCTCTTGACAGAGCAGTCTACTTCTCTTCCGTGCTCGGTGTCGATACCGGTATGTTCTACAAGCGTCGTGATTACTCCAGGGTCGTAAATGGCAAAAATCCGATCGTGGCACATGAATTTTTAGGAGATAATATCGAAGGAAAGGATGTTATCATCATTGACGACATGATCGCATCCGGCGGCAGTATGATCGATACAGCCAAGCAGTTAAAGGCAATGAAAGCAAAGCGTGTATTTGTCTGCTGTACCTTCGGGCTTTTCACAGAAGGTCTTGCCGCTTTTGATGAAGCTTACGCAAATGGTGTGTTTGACCGCGTTGTCTGCACCAACCTGACTTATCTTCCACCGGAAATTTTAGAGCGTGACTATTTTGTTACAGCAGATATGAGCAAGTTCCTTGCCAGCATCATTGACTTCATGAACCATGATATTTCTATGGGAAATGTACTGACACCTACGGAGAAGATCCATGAGGTGCTTGCGAAGTACAATGCACGGGAAGATGTGCTGATCTAGGTTTTAAGTTTGTAATATGGAATCCCTGCGGTGGCAGACAGACGCAATCACGTTTGACTCCCCTGCGATTTGCTCGAAGCACATATTGCACGCGCTCCGGCCACTCGAACCTCTGTGCATGCAGAATCGGCTCCGCCGATGCACAGAGGCTGCATAGCGGATTTACTATGTAAATCCACTACATTTACCAAAAAGCTTGGTGGTCTCTCCGCGTGGCAAGTGCTTCGCAAATCTCAGTCATCTACACTATCGATTGCTTACTGTCTGTCACCGCGGGGATTTTTTACATCTTAACACTTGTATCATAGATCTGCACATCAGTGAAAATTATAAAAAGCGGCTCCTGCGTGACAGGGGATGCGATTAGCTGCGTATGCGTCTTTCTACTTGGCTAAGTACTGACAAGATATATGGTGCCACGACAAGGATGTCGTGGCAGCGAACCCGAGACATGGATGTCGAATGTTCGCGTACCATATAGATTGACAGTACGAGCCTTAGTAGAAAAGCATATGCAGCGTGCATACCCTGTCACGCAGGAGCCGCTTTATTATAAAATTTCATAATTCCTATACTATTACTCTATACTATATTAGTGCATATTATCCGTATACGCCGGGAAGGTGATGCTGACCTTGAACAGATCCCCGTCGAGATAGATCTCAAACTCTCCGCCCTGTGCTTTCACAAGATTCTTCGCAATGGAAAGTCCCAGTCCGCTTCCTTCCGTGCTGCGGCTGACATCTCCTCTGATGAAACGTTCTGTCAGTTCATCAGCCGCAATATTCAGTGGCTGCGCAGAAATGTTCCTGATCGTAATTTCTATCATACTCTGCTCCGGTTCCTGATCTGCAGCCGTTTTCACAACGCGGCTGACATCACAATACACTCTCGTTCCCTGCATCGCATACTTGTATATATTTCCGAACAGGTTATTAAGGACACGCCATGTTCTGTCGGAATCAGCCCAGATCAGATAAGGTTCCTCTCCTTCCTTTGGCTCCACATCTGCCACAGTCTGCAGTCCCTTTTCTTTCCATTTGTCCTCATATTCTCCGATCGCCTGCGTAAACAGTTCGGAAACATTGAGCTGTCCCATCTTCAGTGTAATATTGCCGGAGCTGATCTTACTTGCCTCTACCAGATCCAGCGTCAGTCTTTTCAGGCGCTGTGATTTTTCATCCAGTATCCGGATATATTCCTGTGCCTTTTCATTCCGGATATCTTCCCGTTTTAAAAGATCCACATAATTAATGATAGAGGTCAGCGGCGTTTTGATATCATGTGATACATTCGTGATCAGATCCGCCTTCAGCCTTTCATCCTTCATACTGATCGTCACAGCATTTTGTACAGCATTTCCGATCTGATTGACAGCCTCTGCCATTACTTTGTTTTCTCCGTACATTTTTTCTGTATTGATCTGATATGTAAGGTCGCCTTCACAAATCTTTGTAATGCCTTCCACGATCTTCTCCCGTGTCCGGTTGCTGTAATAAATATACAGACCATACAGTATGATGGCGATCAGATCGAGAAAAACTGCCATTCCGATCACACCAATACCGGCAAAAAACAGGTTCACCAGAAACAGCACCAGCAGTCCGCCATAAACCGGTACAAAACTGCGGATGGCAAGTGATCTGTGGTTGATCACAGATCTGACGCCCCTGCCGATCACGCTGACACACTTTTTGCATATGAATTTCAAACCATGTAAAAGCCTGCAGCAGATGCTGTTCTTCCAGAATGTACCAGCCTTGATCCTTCTGACCAGAGAGCCTGTGTAGGCAAGCAGGAGCAAATATAACAGGAAAAATGTCAAAAGCAGAATACCGCAGAATATCTTTGCCCCGATCTGTCCGCTGTAAGTATCATATCCACTGTCACTTAAACTTGCCGCGATCTCCAGTCCAACACCGCCAATCAAAACAGCACTTCCGATCGCAATGGCCGCTGCCAGCTCTGTATACCATGTGTCAAAATAACGCAGCTGCTCTTTTTCCCGCTTTGGCTGCATAATGATAAATGCAATATAGCCTGCCAGTGCAAGTAAAGCCAATACCCCTGCGATCACAAGCAGCATCACAAAGCCCATCAGCGGCAGTTTGTTTTTCAGCATCGTATAGCTTTTTGCTGCCTGCGCATACGCATCATTCTCATTCCATTTGCCAAGCAGCTTTGTGTTGGCATTCCGGTCTGCCTGGGTGCGCACACAGATATACAGCTTACCGCCTTCCGGGAAACTATAGCGGTAGGAATGAAGCAGGCTCTTATAAGGTACTTCATTGCCTGCTTTTACCCCATCACAGACAAGCTCATCGGTCTCATAATCATAGCACATATAGACACCGCATTCCTGCATGGCAGCAATGAGTGCATCCGTATCCTTGCTGCGGTCCAGATTGGTATACTGCACCTTACCGGACGGATCCACCATCAGATATTTTAAATTCATATCTTCCTTCAGAACCTGCTTATAGCTGTTGTAAACTGTATAATTGGTTGCAAGATCACTTGCTGCCTGCTGCACAGCCTGTTCCACATTTGCATAAGTCATTCCCTGTGGAAGTGTCAGATCATAAAGACTGTCCATATTGACCGGTTTGTATTCTTCGATCAGTCTGGCCTCTGGCTGCTTGTCTGTAGTATCGTCCTGCGCTTCTTCCGCCTCATCAGATAATGCTGCTTCATCTGTTGTGTAAGCAGTATTGGTTTCTGTCCTGTACTCCCCTTCTGCTGTCTCATCCGCAGCTTCCGCTACGATCATATAAGTGGCAGCCTCATCATCTTCTGCCATTGTTTCCATACTTTCCGTAGAACCGTATGACTCATAACAGAACCCATCCTCACTTTTCCACCATGCGATCAGATCTCCTGTTTTGTAAATGAGTTTTGGCAGCTCCACCTCCGGCTTGACAGTTCTCTTCCGGTTGTCATAGGCAAATATATCGATTTCTTTATCGGAATCGTATTTTCCGTCCTTTTCCATCTGCGAGCTGACAGCCATATATTCCGAAAGCTGTGACAGATCGACATGCAGAAAATCATAAAATGTACTCGTCTGTTCAAAATTTTTTTCATCTGTAAACAGATCCAGTGTGTAATAACTGCCCTGTCTGTTTACCACATTTATGGAATATCCCAAAAATGCCAGTACAAAAGCCATTCCCATGGCACATATCTGGGAAAACGTACCGGCGATCAGCCGCCTGTTTTCTTTTAACCAATTCTTCATTCTTATTTTCCTACCTCTTTTACAGAATTTCTTCTGCTGCTTCCTTTTTATCTGTTACTTTTCAATCTTATAGCCTACGCCCCATACAACCTTCAGATAACGGGGTTCCTTTGGATTGATCTCTATTTTTTCACGAATATGACGAATATGTACCGCTACCGTATTTTCTGCGCCATAGGATTCCTCATTCCAGACGCTTTCATAAATCTGCTGCGTCGAGAACACTCTGCCCGGATTCTGCACTAAAAGAAGCAGGATCTGATATTCGATCGGTGTCAGCTTGACCTGCTCTCCATCTACTGTGACGATCTTGGCATCATCATCGATCTCCAGAGAACCTACTACATAATTCTTTTTCGTGCCTGCACAGCTTCCCAGCATTGTATATCGTCTCAGGCTGGATTTCACGCGTGCCACAAGCTCCAGCGGATTGAACGGCTTCGTAATATAATCATCCGCCCCCACATTCAGTCCCAATATTTTATCTACATCCTCCGATTTTGCCGACAATACTAAAATCGGAATCGCGGAAAAGCTGCGGATCCTGATCATGGCATGGATTCCATCCATCTCGGGCATCATGATATCGATGAGCAAAAGCTGGATATCTTCTTTTTGCAGTACCTCGATCGCCTCTCTCCCGTTGTATGCTTTAAAAATCTGATAACCCTCCTGTGACAGATAAATACTGATCGCCTCCACGATCTCCTTATCATCGTCACATACCAGAATATTTGCCATTTCTTTCACCTCCTGAAAATACACTAACAAAGAAAAGTTAATACCAAGGTAGGAAAAGTATTAAGATTTCTTTAAGGTTGTTACTGCAGGCATAAAAATGCCCCAAGATTACCGCGTTTTCCGTTTGTTTTTCTGTGCGAAAACAGATATGCAGGATTATGCGCCGTACAGACATTGGTCACTTCCAGATGCCCCGGCGTAATACCGGCCTCTGTAAGCCAAAGCTGATTGGCAAGCCAGAGATCCAGCTGATATTTGCCTTCTGCTTTCTGCTCCGGCTTCTGATACAGGAGCTTTTCTGCTCCGTTCATCCCTGCAAATGCTTTTTGAAATTCTTCCGCTACATCACTGCTGACCTCATAACAGTCCTGACAGATGGAAGGGCCGACCGCAGCATGGATATCTGCCGGATCACAGCCAAATTCTGCATGCATCCGCTCCACCATCTTCTTGCCCATGCCAGCCACAGTTCCGCGCCAGCCAGAATGCGCCAGTCCGATCACTTTCTTGACCGGATCCACAAAATAAAGCGGTACACAATCCGCATAAAAGGTAGCCAGTGCTAACCCTTTTTCGCTTGTGATCAGTCCGTCAATATCCGTGTAATCCCGTTGTCTGTCGATTCCCTTTCCGGCGTCTTCCTTTGTAACGATCCTGATATTCGTCGTATGTGTCTGGTCGGAGCAGACGATCCGGTCCCTTGTAATGCCCAGAACCTCTGCCACTCTGTCATAATTTTGCAGCACGCAGCTTCTGTCATCCCCGCGCGTAAAGCTCAGATTCAGGCTTTCAAAAATCCCACTGCTTGTCCCGCCTGTCCGTGTTGTAAACAGATGCCTGACACATCCTGTCTTGGTCAGTCCCGGAAATGTCAGGTATTCCATTTCCCAGCCATCCGGGCTGCTATATTTATTTTGTACAGGTACATTTCCTGTATCTCCAGTCTTTGTTACACGCTGTAAATTGTACATACTGTCCTCCAAGTCAGGGGCTTTTTCCCCTAACATTATTTGTGCTAAAATATTGCATCTGCTCATGATTTCCAGGTGACTTTTGTCACAGATTTATCAAATCCGATGCAGAAATGCATTTCTGATCCAGGTGATCTCATTTCCCAGAATGGCGATCACATCATATCTGACCGGCTGATGCTCCGGTATATGATACTGGTTCAGATAAAACAGTGCCACTTTGCAGATCTGCCTCTGCTTTGCCACACTGACTGCTTCCTGTGGAAGCCCTTTCCCGTCATTTGCCCGGTATTTGACTTCAAAGAAAACAAGCGTGCCTTTCTCATAGCCAACTATATCGATTTCTCCCTGTCTGACTCTATAGTTTAGCGTCTGAATGTGCACGCCTCTTTTTTCCAGATATGCTTTTGCAGCCTGTTCATGGGCTGCTCCTTTTCTTCTTTTATTCATAGGATGTCCGCTCCAGACACATCCTTTTCTCCCTGATTTTATTCCTATTTTTTCTTTTTCTCCTGTTCCATTTTTGCACGGATGCGGTCCATCTGATCCACAAATACAAGGATCTCCGCTACCACTTCATACAGCTCCGGCGGGATCAGTTCGCCGATCTCCAGCCTCGACAGCGTATCTGCCAGCTTGCTGTCCTTATGCACCGGAACCTTTGCCTGCTTTGCTTCCTCTATGATCTTTTCCGCCAGTGCTCCCTTGCCGGTCGCAACGACCTTTGGTGCATCATCGTCCGGATCATAGGAAAGTGCGATCGCCTGTTTTGGTTTCTGTTCTTTTCCTGCCATATCAAGCCCTCACATCAAACGAATACTGGTTGATACATACGCTTTCTTCTTCCTGGTCTTTGCGCATTTCTTCCATTACCTTGGAAGGCGTATCCTTCTGCGATACCTCTGTCTGCATCTGATACCCCTTCTGCGACAGCCGTTCATTCAGCAGATGGATATGTGCCTGTATAAAATCGATCATGGCATCGTCCTGTAAGTAAAAATGTGTATTCACCTTCCGGTTCTGCATGGCAACATACACATCCACAGGTCCTAAATGCTCCATATCCAGATGCAGAAAAGCACTGATACTATCCTCTTTGGTCAGTCCCTTTTTATTGGCATACACATACAGATCCCCTGTTGTCTCCTGCCCAGCCATACGGAGTGGAAGCTGTACATACTGCATGGTCTGGGAAAGCTGATGTAAGAAATCCAGATTTTCTCTTAGCTGGTTTGTCTGCGTAAAAAGCTGCGTCTGCGCTTTTCCCGCTTCCGACACTGTCTGTGCCAGACGCGACACCTGCTCCCGCAGCTTTGTAAAGAACTGTTCTACCTCTTCCTTATCTGCCACCATTTCCGGTTTGAGCAGAAAATTGTCTTTTATCTGCTCCGTCAAGAGACTGCGAAATTCTTTCGACGAAAACAGGCGCAAAAGCTGCCTGGTATCTCCCTTTGTAAACAGATCGCTCTTCATCAGCTCCGTCAGTGAATCCGCACTTTGCTGCACAGTATTTTCCGGTGTTTCCGAAGACACAGCCTGCCCTTCTATCCCCTGTTTATTCAAGTCTGGCGTCTGTAACTGCCTGTTATCTGATCCTGTCTGCACCTGTCGTCCGTCAGTCTCTGTCTGCATTTGTCCGTCAGATGCAAGCCGCGCATCCACACCACTTTCAGCAGACTGGCCGCCTGCCATCCGCTCTGTCGCCGGATCTCCTGCTGCATCAGTCTGTCCTGCGCTATTTTCTGCTACAGCCTGCGGATTTCCGTCTGCAGGCTGCACATCTTGTAGTACTTCCTGCCCTTCCAATGGAAGCGTGCCAGTCTCTGTCTGTCCGCTTTCTCCGAATAAAAGTACCAGCTCTTTCATCAAAGAAACCGCTTCCTGCGGAGACTGCGCCGCCATATCCGTAAATTCCGCAAACAGGCTGTCTGTCATCACATTTGCTGCCTGTGCAAGCTGCCCGTTTGCATTTTGCAGGTTCTGGAACTGTGCTGCAGTCAGGTCATTGACCGGAATCTGCAGCCGGTTCATCAGCACGATATTATCTCCCGTTGTCTGTGGATGATCCAGCACCTGTCTGTACATCTGCCAGAGCGAATTTTTATCGACGGACATGCCCTCCCGCATCATGGCATCTACCATGGAAAGCGAGTCCGCCGTCTGGGCAATTCCTGCCTGTTCCAAAGCCTTCCCGAGCACCTGTGTCTGTGCACTGTTCTGGAAAAGTGCCTGCAATGTGATCTGTTTATCCGAGATCCCGCTGACAGCAAACGTCACCGACTGCCCGGGCTGCAGATTCACGCCCTCCTGCAGCTTTGCGGTCAGCACCTCCGATGGAAGCTTCACATAAACAGTATCTCCATCTACTTTCATCACCTGTCCGCTGATGGCAGAACCGACTGTCAGGCTGCCTGTCTGCGTTCCTTCTGCCACCTTGCCGCTCATATCCGCACGTCCCACAGATGCAGAGGAAGAAAGTCCCGACAATGTATTTTGTGTATTCCGTTGCCATAATCCAGCTAAGTCAAAACTCATTCTTTTACCTTAAAATGTGTAATAAATGATCTGCGATGGATCGGACTTGCACCATAGACGGCAAGTGCCTCGATATGTTCTGCACTGCCATAACCCTTGTTTGCCGCAAAATGATACTGTGGCATTGCCTTGTCATACTCCATCATCAGTCTGTCCCTTGTTACCTTTGCAATGATGCTTGCCGCTGCAATGGAAACGCTTTTTGCATCTCCCTTCACGATCGGAACCTGCTGCATGGAAAGCCCGG
>DJNY01000199.1:17828-20410 GCA_002441865.1 Lachnospiraceae bacterium UBA6452
GCCTGCCGCATTGCCTCATAAGTTGCCTGCAGGATATTGATCTCATCGATCCGCTGCGGCGTTGCATAACCGACACCGACCGCCACTGCCTTTTCCATGATCTCATCATACAGCAGCTCTCTCTTTTTTGCGGAAAGCTGTTTGCTGTCATTTAAGTACAGGATCTCACAGTCTTTCGGTAAAATAACCGCTGCAGCCACAACCGGACCTGCAAGAGGGCCTCTGCCCGCCTCATCGATCCCACAGATTGCCTGACAGTCCTTGTACTGTTCTTCATACCGATGCATAACCTTTAGTCTTTCCCGCTCTTTTTCCAGTGCATCCTGGTGCTTCCGTGCTTTTTGTACAAGCTGCTGTACACCGCTTCTTTCATCGCTTTCAAATCTTGTTATAAAATCAGGCAGCATCTGATCCTCTGCTGCCTGTAATAAATCTCTGATCTCTCCGATTTTCATCTGTCTGTCCTCTCTGCTATGGTCTATTTCCCATGCACCACAAAACCGATCTTATCAAACGGGAAAATACGCAGCCATGCCCTGCCAATGATCTGATCCCGCTTGATCAGTCCGACAGACGGATCCCTGCTGTCCGAACTGTTATTCCGGTTATCACCGAGCACAAAATATTCGTCCGAGCCCAGATAAATGCTGTTTGCCGCCATGCCCGGATCTTTAATGGCTTCTTTTCCGTAGGACTCATCCAGAAGTTCCCCATTGATATAAATATTGCCCAGATCATCGATCATGACCGTTTCTCCCGGAAGTCCGATAACACGCTTTATGTAATAGGTGTTTGCCGTATACTGGTACGGAAATACAATGACATCAAACCGGTTCGGTTCATGGAAGCGGTATGTGATCTTATCCACGATCAGGTTATCTCCGTCTTCCAGCGTATTTTCCATGGATTGTCCATGTACAACTGTTCTCTGCCCTACAAAGGCGATCACCAAATAAGTCAATGCCAGAACTGCCAGCAGATAAATACTGGTTCCCAGCACTTCCTTTAAGATCTGTTTCATTTTTTTACTCAAGTTTTTCTTCCCCTTTTATGTTATACCTGCTCTGTCGGACTTTCCAGTGTGATCCGTCCGATCCTGCCACTCCGGAAATCATCCAGCAGAAGTGCTGCTGCTTTCCGGATATCCGGCTCATCACCCTTTAATACGCATTTTCTATTTCTGGCAATCTGTGCCAGTACCTCATAGGCATCCTGTTCACTCCTGCAGCCTGCTTCTGCCTCATCCGAAAGATCATAGCGTTTTGTCAGAAGAAGCGGATATGCATCTTTCAGATAGAGGATCAGGCTGACCGCCATCTCTTCTATGTTCAAGATCTCATCATTCATGGAACCGATCAGCGCAAGGTTGAGTCCTACCTGCTGATCCTCAAATTTCGGCCATAAAATACCCGGTGTATCTAAAAGCTCCAACGTCTTGCTGAGCCTGATCCACTGCTTTCCCTTTGTTACCCCCGGCTTATTTCCTGTCTTTGCACAGGCTTTTCCGGCAAAGGAATTGATAAAGGTGGATTTTCCGACATTTGGGATACCAACTACCATAGCTCTGACAGGGCGGTTTAAAATACCGCGTTTTCTGTCACGCTCGATCTTTTCCTTACAGGCCTCTGCCACGACACCGTTGATGGCTTTCATGCTGTTACGGTTGCGTGCATTGAGTGCCACGACAAAGCATCCTTTCTTCTCAAAGTACTGCTGCCACCTTGCGGTCTGTCTTTCATCTGCCAGATCCGCTTTATTTAAAAGGATCAGTCTCGCCTTATTCTGTCCGAGCTGATCAATATCCGGATTGCGGCTGGATAACGGGATCCTTGCATCTACAAGCTCGATCACAAGATCGATCAGCTTGATATTTTCCTGCATCATCCGCTTTGCCTTTGTCATATGTCCGGGATACCACTGATAATTCATCTATACACCTATTCCATAAAGCCTACTGAACTGTCGCCCGCCGCCAGATGGAACCATACCTTTCCGATTATATTATCCTTTTTCACAGCACCGATATTACCGGATCTGCTGTCCTCACTGTTGTTGATGTTATCTCCCAGGGTGAAATATTCATTATTCCCGAGGGTGATGGGATTTTCCGCAATCCCCGCATCTTCTATTTTATCATATTCCACGTCTTTATACAAAAGCCCGTTGATATATAAGGAACCGTTTTTGATCTGTACCGTATCGCCCGGTACAGCGATCACACGTTTCACATAATAATGTGTATTGGAGTTGCCGTTTGGCAGAAATACCACAATATCTCCGTTTTTGGGAGAACTGAGCTTATATACAAACCGGTTGACTAAAATATGCTGTCCGTTGTATAGGCTTGGCTCCATGGAAACACCGATAACGGTTGTCCGCATGCCAAAGCAGAACATGAGCACAAATGCCAGCATCCAGCAGGCGATCGTAATAAAGATCACATTCCAGATCTCCTTCATCACGGAAGCACTGATCTTTTTCTTTTTCTGATAAAAACTAAGTCCTTTGCGTCGTCTCATAAAGTTTCCTCTCATCATGTATCTTCGATACATGACATTACTTGGAACCTCGCTCATGCTAAA
>DJNY01000057.1:0-5677 GCA_002441865.1 Lachnospiraceae bacterium UBA6452
CTGAAATTCTTCGCCTTTGCACGCAGGGAGAATGTTTCGCCGCCGATATAAACCGCATCCGCGCCAAATATAACTGCTGTTTTTAATACCTCCAGGCTGCTTGCCGGAATCAATAATTCTGGTCTTTTCATCTTACATTTCCTTCTTTACCGAGAGCGCGATCCCATCTCCGAGTGGTATGATGGATGTCACAAGCGCCTCGTTATTTTTCAGTTCATATAAATATTCCCGCATTCTCGTATGGATCGTACGGTTTCTTCTTGTTACCGCATAGCGGGACTGGATGATATCCCCGTCCTGCAGCACATTATCAGATAACAGCACACCGCCCGGTGCCAATAGCCTTAGCACATCCGGCATAAAATGGATATACTGTCCTTTTGCCGCATCCATAAAGATCATGTCATAAGTTCCCGTAAGTTCTGCCAGGATCTCTGTGGCATCACCTTCCAGAAGTGTGATCCGTCCGTCTCCGTGCTTCTCAAAATTTGCCCTGGCAACCGGTATTCTTTTCTCATATTTCTCGATCGTTGTGATCCGCCCGTCCGCCGGCATAAATTCCTTCATCAGTAATGCAGAAAAACCGATAGCAGTTCCCACTTCCAGGATCTGCTTCGGTTTGTTCATCTTAAGCAGCGTTTTCAGAAAACTCTGCATTTCTTTTCGTATGATCGGTACTTCCGTCTGCAGCGCATACTGTTCCAGTTCTTCCAGATACGGCGGAAGCTCTTTCTCCAGTGAATTGATATAATCCACATATCTCTGATCTACTATCATTGCACATCCTCACTGTCTGTTTCCGCAGGCTGTGTATCCGTTTCTGCAGATGCATCATCCGTACCGCCTGTGGCATCGTCCGTTGTATTGGTTGTCTCTGTATCAGTTGTCTGTGCATCCTCAGATTCTTTGTCACCGGAAGGCGCATTTGCCGACATTTCCGCCAGCATCTTATCAGCCGTCATAGATGTATTCAGGGTATAAACACCCGGCTGGATCTTGCCGTGATATTCCGACAGCATTTCCTGCAGAAAAAATACTCTCGCATCATCTATCAGCCCTCTGTTTTCCAGAGTCCTCGCAACATCCATTGTGCTGTCCTCTGTATCTACTGCGATCGTGATATCCCTGCCCGGCTCCGCTTCCTTTGCCACATCCGCAAATACCATATAGCCCAGATGATAGGAATACATGGCAAGTCTGTATACCACCAGTATAATGATGATAGACAGTACCAGACGGAATATCATATTAAAAACTGCTCCAGTCACTTGCTTTGCTTTCATTACAGTTTCTTCCTCCGTATCATGCATCTGCGATGCATGATATTATCTGTATCAATAATGTCATACGGATTGTTCCGTGCTGTGCACTCTCACAATCCTGCCCCGCATTCGCATATCGTGGTTTTTGACTTTTTGCCCCTGACATTATTCAAAATCCTCCGCTACCGCGCACAGCACGCCATCCGATACTTCCTGCACCAGTCGGCAGAGCGCCAGCTCCGCTGCCAGAAAATCATGTACCAGCGGGATTTCCCGGAACTGCTCGTACTCTCTCTGGAAACAGTCCATTTCATCATACAGATTATCCGGACAGTGCTTTGTCTGCAGCTCATAATTTTTCATTCTGAACTGATCCAGCTGTCTTTTCAGATCCGGATTTTCTTTTACCTTACTTTTCTGCAGCTGATACTCTTTGTATACCTGTGTATTTTTGATCGTCAGAATAAACTGATCCAGTTCCTTTTGTATTTCGAGCATAGCCTACACCTCCATGATAATAGGCAGGATCATCGGGCGGCGTTTTGTCTTTTTCCAAAAATATTCGTTCAGCGCATCTTTCATGGCGTTTTTCATTCTTCCCCAGTCGGAAATATTTCTGTCAATGCAGTCATCCAGCACATCTGAGACAATATCCCTTGCGCCGTCCAAAAGCTCGTCGGATTCTCTCACATAGACAAATCCTCTTGAAACGATATCCGGTCCGGAAACCACGACATTATTCTCACAGTCAAGTGCCACTACAACGATCAGGATACCATCTTCTGCCAGATGCTGTCTGTCGCGGATGACAATATTGCCGACATCACCGACACCAAGACCATCCACAAAGATAGAGCCGACCGGAACCTTACCGGTCACCTTTGCCTCTTCTTCCGAAAGCTCCAGCACATCGCCGGAATGCAGGATAAAAATATGATCCTTATCCATACCAAGCTTGTGCACCAGATTTGCCTGCGCTTTCAGATGGCGGTATTCACCATGCACCGGAATGGAATATTTCGGCTGTACCAGTGTATAGATCAGCTTGATCTCTTCCTGTCGGGCATGACCCGATACATGTGCATCCTCGAAGATAACATCTGCGCCTTTGGCATACAGTTCATTGATCACCTTGGAAACCGCTTTTTCATTTCCCGGGATCGGATTAGACGAAAAGATAACCGTATCCAGTGGGCCGATTGAAATCTTCCGGTGCATTCCGGATGCCATACGGGAAAGAGCAGCCATACTTTCACCCTGGCTTCCCGTTGTGATGATAACCGTTTTCTCGTCCGGATAGTTTTTGAGCTGTTCGATATCGATCAATGTATTATCAGGAATATTGATATATCCAAGCTTTGTGGCTGTATCAATGATATTGACCATGCTGCGTCCTTCGACAACAACCTTACGTCCGTATTTATAAGCGGAATTGATGATCTGCTGCACACGATCCACATTAGATGCAAATGTCGCAATGATCAGTCTTGTATTGGTATGCTCTGAGAAAATATTGTCAAATGTCACACCGACTGTTCTCTCAGAAGGAGTAAAGCCCGGTCTTTCCGCATTGGTACTGTCACACATCAGTGCCAGTACGCCCTTCTTTCCAAGCTCTGCAAAACGCTGCAGATCAATGGAATCCCCGAATACCGGTGTATAGTCCACTTTAAAATCGCCTGTATGCACAACAATTCCCGCCGGTGAATAAATAGCAAGTGCTGCTGCATCCGCAATACTGTGATTGGTCTTGATAAATTCTACCCTGAACTGTCCCAGATTGATATGCTGTCCGAATTTAACAACCTTGCGTTTGGTCGCTTTTTCCAGTCCATGCTCTGTCAGCTTGTTTTCAATAATGCCCATTGTCAGCTTTGTCGCATAGATCGGAACTGGCAGTTCCTTGAGCACATAAGGAAGTGCGCCGATATGATCCTCATGTCCATGTGTGATCATAAAGCCTTTTACCTTATCCGCATTTTCCTTCAGATAAGTTACATCCGGGATAACAAGATCGATTCCGAGCATATCATCCTCCGGAAATGCCAGACCGCAGTCCACCACAATAATACTGTCTTCGTATTCAAAGGCAGTAATATTCAGCCCGATCTGCTCCAGACCTCCAAGCGGTATGATCTTGAGCTTTGACGGACTTTCTGTTTGTTTCTTATTCAATTGTTTTTCCTCCACATTCTTGAAACGCAAAGAAAGTCTCCCGGTAAAAATGCTGCAAATACATGCTGCCGGTTCGTCTTTCCCGGTCATGGAACGGCAAGCTTTTCATCCGCAGGATTTTACAGGGTACTCTCTTTGTTTTATTAAATTTACATATATTTTGTCTGCCGGTTTTTATTCTTCTCCGTCTTCCACGAATTCAATATCATCCAGCATATTTTCAAAAACTGCTGCTACTGCATCCAGTTCTTTATCGTCTGATACAATACGGTAAACACTTTCGTCCCCGTCATTTTCTGTAATGTCTTTTAAGATCAGTGCCTGTGCGTCCCCTTCCGGCTGATCTGTCACAAGCAGATAATCCACTCCGCCAAGGCGTGTCCGCTCCAACACATAAAACTGTACTTTTTCTTCCTCTGCATCCGGTATGAATTCAACCTTTTCCAGGTTATTTCCATCTGTCATACTATCATCTACGCTTTCCGGTTCTGAAGATAATCCAGATACCCTTGTAATATATAAGAAGCTGCTATGGCATCCACATACTCTTTACGGTCTTCCCTGCGGATCCCCGCTTCCATCATTGTCCTGTCCGCTGCTACAGTTGTGAGTCTTTCATCCCACATGACCACTTCGATCCCGGTCCTGCGGAAAAGAGCATCCGCAAATGCCCGCGATTTTTCAGCACGCTCACCTTCTGTTGCATTCATATTCTTCGGTAATCCGACTACAAATTTCTCTACTTCATATTGTGCTGCCAGTTCTTCAATTCTGGCATAGGTCTGTCTCAGTTTGTTTTCAGACTTTCTGCGCACAATCTCCAGACTCTGCGCTGTCAGTCCGAGCGGATCGCTCACAGCAACACCTACTGTCTTTGATCCGAAATCCAAACCCATAATACGCATAGTATATCCTCACTATTTCCAATGATTCGTTCTAATGTACTCTCTGAGCATTTCTTCTACCAGTTCATCACGCTCCACTTTCATGATCAGGCTTCTGGCATTTTTATGGCTTGTGATATAGGTCGGATCTCCCGACATGATATAACCGACGATCTGATTTACCGGATTGTATCCTTTTTCACTCAAAGCCTCGTATACAGTAGAAAGAACAACCTTCACACCTGTTTCCGGTTCTACTTCCACTTTAAAATATTGTGTATTTCCCAAATCCTGCATTTCATCACGCCCCTGTCTGTTTTTGGTATTGTAACCCTTTTTCTGTGTTTTTTCAAGTATTATGTAACCTACTCCATATGAGTCTGCTTAAATGAATTCATTTCCGGTTTCAGAAATTCATTCTCTACCGGCTTCTGTGACTGTACGAAGTTTTCAACATCTTTATCGATCACAACTTCTTTTTTCAGCAGCAGGTTTACCTCATTGAAGATCTTTTTGTATTTCTCGGAAGCAGTGATCGACATGAACAGATCACTGATATTTTTATGTTTGCCGTTTTCGTAATATTTGATCTCCTTCGTATCAAGGAAATAATAAATCTCATGCACAGACTGCTGGTTCGTCAGCGAATCATAGACTGTTTCATCAATACGGATCGTACGGTCTGAGCTTTCTCCGTGGATCACAATGCTGCCTCTCGTGGTAGGATTGATCTCCGAACTGAACGCCAGTCTCGTCAGCTGTTCCTTGATCAGATTGATATAATAATCCACCTGCTGGCGCGAAACTGCCGCAGCCGGGCTCACTGTTTTAGAGCCTGCCTGTTGTACAGCAAGTCCGACACTCACACCGATCTTCATAATATAATCGTGCATTGCCTGTCTGTCTTTTACCTGTTTTTCCAGTCTGGCATTCAGAGACGGCAGACCAATGACAAGTACACTCTTTAAAAACTTGTATTTCAGATCTGTAATTTCCTGCTGTTTCGTCGACATGGTCGAATCGGATAAACTTGCTTTTTTCATGAAATTAAAGGAGTTTTCACCGATACTGATCTCAAATGTATTGGCATCTACACGCAGGAGCAGATTGCCATTCTCACTGTTTGTTGTTTCAAGCGGCATTTCAATCTCAAAATCCGCATCTTTCGGAAAATGTTCCATGATTGCCTGTGATGTTTCTTTTGCCACACGATCGATCTCTGCGATCTCGTCCTTCGTATATTTCATATCTGTTACCCCACCTTCTACATGATCTGTCTTTTTCGTTGCCCCCATGCAGCGAAAAGACACTGTACCGCACTCCACATCCTGCTGCGCAGGATATTTGCTCGTTAAT
>DJNY01000057.1:5743-26641 GCA_002441865.1 Lachnospiraceae bacterium UBA6452
TAATAAGCACAGAAAAACAAATGCCACCTTCGGTGTCGCTTGTTTTTCTTTGTGCTTATTACATTATAGCATTATTCCAAGATACTGACAATTCCCTGTTTTCTTAATAAGTACCGAGCAGGGTCTCATCATCTGTAAAGCCTGTCAGGCGGCAGATGCGTTCCTGATTCGTCATTTCTGCCGGATCGATACCTTCCGCCGGAATTGCCACGCGTACATAGTTGCGTGTGTGTCCGGTCAGATACTGTCTGCCTTCTATTTCATGGCTCTGTTCAAACAGCACTTCCTGTTCTTTTCCGATATAATATTCCCGGTATTCCCTGGAATGTCTTGCCGTCATGGCAAGCAGCACGCTGCTTCGCTGCTTCTTTTCTTTTTCCGTGAGCTGTCCTGGCATATCTGCCGCCACAGTTCCTTCCCTTCTGGAATATGGGAAAACATGCATCTCAAAGAACCGGATTTTTTCAAGATAAGCGACCGTCTGTGCAAATTCTTCCCCGGTTTCTCCCGGAAATCCCGTGATCACATCCGTCGTGATCGCAGGATGCTCATACACCCGGCGCAGGATTTCCACGCTCCGGGCAAACTCTTCTGTCGTATATCTTCTGTTCATCCGCTTCAGCACGCTGTCACAGCCGCTCTGGAGTGACAGATGAAAATGCGGGCACACCTTTGGGAGTGCTGCAAGTGCGCCTGCAAATGCTTCTGTGATCACACGGGGTTCTAACGATCCCAGACGGATACGGGTAATGCCGTCTACCGCATGGATCCGTTCGATCAGGTGTAAAAGTTCCTGTTCATTCCCCTGCCCACCGGTTGTATTGTATGATTCTCCGTGAAAATCCAGTCCATAAGAGCTTAAATGAATTCCCGTCAACACAATCTCGTGATACCCGGCGTCTGCAAGGCTTCTGACTTCTTCCTCCACCTGCTCCGGTTTTCTGGAACGGACACGGCCTCTTGCAAACGGGATCACACAATAGCTGCAGAACTGATTACAGCCATCCTGGATCTTGATATAAGCACGGGTATGCTCCGCCGTATGCACAAGCTGCATTTCTTCATATTCTTTTTCCGCATTGATATCGATCACCGAAGTATGTTCCAGCGTTTTATCCAACGGCTGTTCCTCCGCACTTTGACGCTTGTCCAGATAAGCCTCAATGATCTCCACAAGTTCATTCTTCCGGTTATTTCCAATCGCAAGATCGATACAATCATCCTTCTCGATCTCTGCCTCATTTGTCTGCACGTAGCAGCCCACTGCCACAACAACCGCATCCGGATTCTGCTTCTTGGCGCGATGCAGCATCTGTCTGCTTTTCCGGTCCGCTATGTTTGTTACCGTGCACGTATTGATAATATAAATATCTGCCTTTTGGTTAAAATTAACAATTTTATATCCTTTGTTTTGTAAATATTGCTGCATAACGTCAAGTTCATAAGAATTGACCTTACAACCCAGGTTATGTAATGCCACACTTTTCATGGTTATCCTCACTTTTTTTGTATGGTTTTCGTATTGACTTTTCAGCCCCTTTTATTTAGTATAATAGGCGAAGGTATTAAAACAAAAGGAGGTAATTCAAATGAAAACAGTACAGATTTCATTAAACTCAATCGACAAAGTAAAATCATTCGTAAACGACATCACAAAATTTGATTATGATTTTGATTTAGTATCAGGCAGATACGTAATTGATGCAAAGTCTATCATGGGTATTTTCAGTTTGGATTTATCTAAGCCAATCGATTTAAACATCCATGCAGAAGGCGATGCAGAAGATGTTATGAAGGTTTTAAAGAACTACATGGTTTAATGCATCTGATCTTACTTTGTGAGATCCGCAAACAGAAGATTGAAACGAGCAGCCAAGCTGCTCGTTTTTCTTTTTCTATTTTATTCGATCTCTATGATCTCTCTTGTTTCAAGTGCTGTCTTAACCAGTTCTTCTATCATGCCTTCCAGATTCTTTTCATGTCCTCTGATCACCTTTACATTCGGCTTGGTAACAGGATGCTTTGCCACAAAGATGGTACAGCAGTCCTCAAACGGCAGAATAGATGTCTCGTAAGTGTTGATCTTTTCGGAAATATCCACGATATCCTGCTTATCAAATGCGATCAGCGGTCTGTATACAGGCAGCTCGCATACTTCGTTTGTTGCAACAAGACTCTGCATCGTCTGGGAAGCTACCTGACCGATGCTTTCGCCCGTTACAAGTCCGAGACAGTCTGTTTCTTTTGCGATCGTTTCTGCGATCCGCATCATGTAGCGGCGCATAATGATCGTCAGCTCATCATGCGGGCATTTCTCATAAATGGCAAGCTGTACATCCGTAAAATTAACAACGTGTAATCTGATCGGTCCCGCATAGGCCGCAACATATTTTGCCAGGTCGACCACCTTCTGTTTTGCACGTTCTGATGTATAAGGCGGTGCATGGAAATATGTTGCCTCCAGCTTCACGCCACGTTTGCTGATCATATAACCCGCAACTGGGGAATCGATTCCACCGGAAAGCAGGAGCATCGCCTTACCGCCTGTTCCGACAGGCATTCCGCCCGGTCCCGGAATGATCTCAGAGTAAATATAAATCTTCTCTCTGATCTCCACATTCAGTTCAAAATCCGGATGATGCACATCCACCTTCATATCCGGGCATGCATCTAATATCACACCGCCAAGCTCACAGTTGATCTCCATGGAGCGCATCGGATAATTCTTTCTGGCACGTCTTGCACATACCTTGAAGGTCTTGTTGCCTTCCGGGTAAACTGTTTTGACATAATTTACGATCGTCTCGGAAAGCTTTTCAAAGCCTTCATCCTCGACGTAAACAACCGGGCAGATACCTGAAATACCAAATACTTTCTTCAGTGCTTCTACCGTTTCATCAAAATCAAATGCAGACTGTGCATCCACGTAGATACGACCCTGTGTCTTGCGGACGGCAAATTCGCCATCGATCTTGCTGAGTGCAAAACGAATCTGATCGACCAGTGCATCCTCAAACAGATACCGGTTTCTGCCTTTGACACCGATCTCTGCATATTTTATCAAAAATGCTGTAAACATAGTTTTCCCTTTCTTTTCTGTGATTAGTACCTTGTATACTTGCGCAGCATTGGCAGTATATCATATAAACACTGTAAAGTATAGTCCAATTCCTCGGCGGTTGTAAAGACACTGAAGCTGAAGCGGATCGTGGAATCCAGCAGATTCTGGCTGATGCCCATCGCCTTTAATGTTGCACTGACCGTATGCTTATTGGATGCACAGGCACTGCCTGCGGAAACATAAATCCCTTTATCTTCGAGTGCATGGAGAAGCACCTCGCTTCTGACACCCGCAAAAGATGCACTGACGATATGCGGTGCTCCCTGTTCATAAAGTGGGCCGTTGATGACAACATCACTCAGTTTCTGCAGTCCGTCTTCAAAATAGCGTTTCAGTTCATATAACCGTTCTACATCGCGGTCAAGGTTAGCATATGATAACTCCGTTGCTTTGCCGATGCCTGCGATCCCCGGTACATTTTCTGTTCCGGAGCGCATTCCTTTCTGCTGACCACCGCCGAAAATGATCGGTTTGATCTTCACATGTTCATCAATATACAAAATGCCGACACCCTTTGGGCCGTGGATCTTATGTCCGCTTACCGAAAGCATATCTACATGGCTTTTCTTTGGATAAATACGAAGCTTACCAAAGCCCTGCACCGCATCTACATGGAACAGTGTATGCGGATTCATGCGTTTGATCAGTGCACCAGCCTCTTCGATCGGCTGGATCGCACCCACTTCATTATTCACATGCATAACGGATACCAGTATCGTATCCGGTCTGATCGCCTGCTCCAGTGCATCCAGACATAAAACGCCTTTTTCATCGACCGGCAGATAAGTCACTTCATAGCCGATGCTTTCCAGATATTCCATTGTCTGCAGGATTGCAGGATGTTCTATTTTGGTTGTGATCAGATGTCTGCCTGCTCTGCTGTTTGCACTTGCTGCACCCATCAGCGCCCAGTTATCGGATTCTGTACCGCCGGAAGTAAAGAAAATCTCCTTTTCCTGTACCTTCAGTGTCTTAGCGATCTTTTCTTTTGCTTCTTTCACATAAACTTCCGCATCCACTCCCTTCTGATGCATGCTGGAGGGATTTCCGTAATCCTCAGACATGATCTTTGAAGTAAGCTGCACGACCTCATCATATACCTTCGTCGTTGCGGAGTTATCCAAATATACTTCCATTTTCGTCTTCCTTTCCGCTTTTGTCCTATCTTATCTTATGCATTTTCTAGGCTTTCAGTTCCTGTCCTTCAAGAGTATACATCAAAATCGAAAGCACCGTCATGCCGGCTGTTTCCGTACGCAGGATCCGCTTGCCAAGTGTGATGGGCTGCGTGGCATGTGCCATTGCCTGCCCGATCTCTTCCGGTGCAAATCCGCCTTCCGGTCCGATGAAAATGCCGATGCTCTGTCCGGGCCTTATCTCTTCGATCAGGCTGCGGGTTTTTGCCATATCTTCCGCCATTTCATATGGGATCAGTCTGACATCGAGTGTGTCTGCATAGGCAAGTGCCTCAGCAAAGCCCATCACAGAATGTACCTGCGGGATAACCGCACGTTTGCTTTGCTTTGCCGCTGCCTCACTGATCGCCTGCCATCGCACAAGCTTGCTCTTTTCCTTCTTGGCATCCAGCTTTACAACCGCACGCTTTGTCGCGACCGGAATGATCTCGTAAGCGCCAAGCTCCACCGCTTTCTGGATGATGAGTTCCATCTTATCAGCCTTAGGAAGTCCCTGAAAAAGATAAATTTTGGAAGGCAGCTCTACGCCGTCTTCTTTGATAAAGCGCAGCTCACAGATCACCGCATCTTCTGTCATCTGCAAAATGCCGCATCTGTATTCTCTGCCATCGACGCCATTGCTGACCGCGATTTCTTCTCCAACCTTCATGCGCAGGACGTTTTTAATATGATTGACATCCTTTCCGGTGATGACGACCTGCTTTTCGCTGATCGCGCCCGGATCTACAAAGAACTGGTACATGCGTTTCTCCTATCATACTTCTGATTCTCAGTTTTGTAACGCGACGGGAACCTCACCGCATGCAAAATTGGCTGCGCCAATGCGGTGAGGCTACATACTGCATCTATTTCATAGATGCAGTACATTCGGGAACCCCTCGCATGAAAATTGCTTCGCAATGCTCGGGGCTACATACCGCATCTATTTCATAGATGCAGTACATTCCATCCACTCTCCTTGCTGGGTGATCTCAACGACGGTAAGACCGGCAGCTTTCATTGCATCTGCCACAAGCCCTTCTTTTCCATTGATGATTCCGGAGGTAATGACGGTTCCGCCCGGCTTTAAGCACTTTGCCACAACCGGCATCAGCGGTACAAGTACTTCTGCCAGAATATTGGCTACTACGATATCATATTTTCCATAACCGACACGATCCTGAATTTCCTGATCCGTGATGATATTCCCGATCATCATCTCAAACTTAGAAGGATCGATCCCGTTCATTTCCATATTTTCCCTGACTGCTTCCGTTGCACATGGATCCAGATCCGTTCCGACTGCATGCCGTGCACCGTACATCAGTGCCACGATCGCCAGAATACCGCTGCCCGTTCCGACATCCAGAAGCTCTGTCTGCGGTGTGATATATTTCCTGAGCTGGCGGATACAGAGCTGTGTTGTCTCATGCATACCCGTTCCGAATGCAGTGCCCGGATCGATATGCAGGATCTTTCTGTCCCGATCCTCCGGCTTTACCTCTTCCCAGGATGGGGTTACCAGAAGGTCATCTATATAAAACTGATGGAAGAAATTTTTCCAGTTATTGACCCAGTCCTTATCTTCCGTCTCGGAAACCGTGATCGTTCCTTCTCCGATATCCATGAACATACGCAGGTCATCAAGCTCCTGCTGCATGCGCCCGATCAGCTTCGGCAGATCAACTACCTGTCCGCTGCTTACCAGAAAATAGGAGTTGTCCGTTGTCTCATCCAGTCCCTGTGGCAGTTGTGGTTTTTCATCTCCCTCTTCCGGTACTTCCACAAAGAAGCTCAGATACGCCACACCGTCATCTGCGGGTCCATCCGGCAGAATATCCACAAACATCTGCTCCTTCTCCCATGCGGTAAGCGGTACTTTATCTTCAATCTGTGCGCCTTCCAGCCCCAGATCATACATCGCACTGATGATGATATCCTCTGCCTCGGAAGTTGTCTTTATCATTAATTTTGTCCACTTCATACGCGCGGTTCCTTTCTCATATACATTTTCGCAAAACACCTTAATAGTTGATTATAGCAGATTTCAGACAGATAGACAAATATTCCGTTTACGCAAAAAGAAAAGATGCTCCTAAAAGCACCTTTTCAACTGTTTTATCTTATTTAAAAAGACCTTTTTTCTTTTTCTTATCCGGTGAACCCTTTGGATCCTTCGGATCATCGTCTTTCCTGCCTGCTGTGTAATTTTTGACAGCTTCCAGCGTATTACCGGTTTCCGCATCAAACTGACGGAGCAGTTCTTTTGCTTCATGGCTCAGCTTATCCGGGACCTGTACAACAAGCGTTACATAATGATCGCCTCTTGTATCTTTATACCGCAACGACGGAACACCTTTTCCTTTGAGACGTATCTTCGTATCGGTCTGTGTGCCCGGTTTTACCGTATATGCCACCTTGCCGTCCACGGTATCGATCATGATCTCACCACCCAGTGCTGCAACCGCAAAGGATACAGGAACTGTGGAATAAATATTGCTGTCCTGTCTCTGGAAGATCGGATGGCGCTGTACCATAACCTCAACAAGCAGATCTCCTCTCGGTCCGCCATTTGTACCCGGCTCACCCTTTTCACGGATCCGGACACTCTGTCCGTTGTCAATACCCGCAGGAATGGATACCTGGATCTTTTTACGGGATGAGATATATCCTGTACCATGACAATCCTGACACTTATCTTTAATGATCTGGCCTGTTCCGCCACAATCCGGACATGTCTGCACATTACGGACAGTTCCGAAGAAGGACTGCTGTGTAAATACAACCTGACCCTTACCACCGCATTTCGGACAGGTAGTTTTACTTGTGCCCGGTTTTGCACCCGTTCCGTGACAGGTCGGACATGGATCTTTCAGATTCAGCTCCAACTCTTTATCCACACCGAAAACGGCTTCTTCAAATGTGATCCTGACACTTGTTCTGATATTGGCACCCTTCATAGGACCATTGCTGGCACGTCTTCTGCCGCCGCCAAACATATCGCCGAAAATATCACCAAAGATGTCACTGAAATCTGCGCTGTTAAAATCAAATCCGCCGTAGCCGCCACCTGCACCGCCTTCAAATGCCGCATGGCCAAACTGGTCATACTGGCGTTTCTTTTCCGGATCGCTTAAGATCGCATATGCTTCAGAAGCTTCCTTAAATTTTTTCTCCGCTTCCTTATCGCCGGGATTCATATCCGGATGATATTTTTTTGCCAGCGTACGGTATGCTTTTTTGATCGTAGCCTCATCCGCATTTTTATCTACACCGAGGACTTCATAGTAATCTCGTTTCTGTTCTGCCATTATGTTCTACCTTTCAAACAAGGGATAGGGTGCAGACTTTACCGCCCACACCCTGTTCCGTTTTATTTCATCTGTTCTGCGTTTCGCAGCTATTATCTTATACTTCTCTGAAGTCTCCGTCAACTACATCGTCTTCCGGTGCTGCCTGCTGCTGTGCCTGACCCATATCAGGTCCTGCCTGTGCACCTGCTGCACCCTGAGCGCCTGCTGCCTGCTGTGCCTGCTCATACATCTTTGTGAAGAGTGCCTGAGCGGAAGTCTGCAGTTTTTCTTTCTTTGCATTGATCTCAGCTACCTGATCTGCTGTAAGTTCCTGATCCTTTGTGCTCTCCAGATAAGACTTCAGATCTGCAAGATCTGCTTCAACCGGTGATTTCTCACTGTCGGAAAGCTTATCGCCAACTTCATTTAATGCCTTTTCTGTCTGGAATACGAAGGAATCTGCTTCGTTTCTTGCATCAATAGCTTCCTTACGAGCCTTATCCTGTGCTTCATATTCTGCTGCTTCTTTGACAGCCTTATCGATCTCTTCATCGGACATATTGGAGCCTGCTGTGATCGTAATGTGCTGTTCCTTACCTGTACCAAGATCCTTAGCGGATACGTTTACAATACCGTTTGCATCGATATCGAATGTAACCTCGATCTGCGGGATTCCACGTGGAGCCGGTGCAATACCGTCCAGACGGAACTGTCCCAGAGACTTGTTGTCTCTTGCGAACTGTCTTTCACCCTGTACAACGTTGATATCAACCGCACTCTGGTTATCTGCTGCTGTAGAGAAGATCTGGCTCTTCTTTGTCGGGATCGTTGTATTTCTTTCGATCAGTCTTGTTGCAACGCCACCCATTGTCTCGATTGAAAGAGAAAGCGGAGTAACATCCAGAAGAAGGATATCACCGGCGCCTGCATCACCTGCTAATTTACCACCCTGTACGGAAGCACCGAGTGCAACACATTCATCCGGGTTCAGTGATTTATTCGGTTCATGTCCGGTCAGTTGTTTTACTTTTTCCTGTACTGCAGGAATACGTGTAGAACCACCAACTAATAATACTTTGCCAAGATCTGCAGCTGTAATGCCTGCATCCTTTAATGCATTCTGAACAGGAATTGCTGTTCTTTCAACCAGATCATGTGTCAGTTCATCAAATTTAGCTCTGGACAGGTTCATATCAAAGTGAAGCGGTCCGTTTGCATTCATGCTGATGAATGGCAGGTTGATATTTGTTGTAGTAGCGGAAGAAAGCTCTTTCTTAGCTTTTTCAGCTGCTTCTTTTAATCTCTGCATAGCCATCTTATCTGTAGATAAGTCAACGCCGTTTGCATTCTTAAATTCTGTTACCATCCAGTCAATGATCTTCTGGTCGAAGTCATCACCGCCAAGGTGTGTATCACCGTTTGTAGATAATACTTCGATAACGCCGTCACCGATCTCAATGATAGATACATCGAATGTACCACCTCCAAGGTCGTATACCATGATCTTCTGTTCTTTTTCATTATCAAGACCATAAGCAAGTGCTGCGGCTGTAGGCTCGTTGATGATACGTTTTACATCAAGACCTGCGATCTTACCTGCATCCTTTGTAGCCTGACGCTGTGCATCATTGAAATAAGCAGGTACTGTGATAACGGCTTCTGTTACTTTTTCACCCAGATAGCTTTCTGCATCTGCTTTTAATTTCTGCAGGATCATTGCTGAAATCTGCTGTGGAGAATATTTCTTACCTTCAATTGTACGGCCTCTGTCTGTACCCATATCTCTCTTAATAGAAGAGATCGTGTTTTCTGCATTTGTAACTGCCTGACGTTTTGCAGGTTCGCCGACAAGACGTTCTCCATTTTTTGTAAATGCAACAACAGATGGTGTTGTTCTTGCTCCTTCTGTATTTGCGATAACGGTAGGTTTACCACCTTCCATAACAGCTACACAGCTGTTTGTTGTACCAAGGTCAATACCAATAATTTTACTCATAATCGTTTCCTCCTAAGATATTCTTTTCAAAACATTACTTTGTGATCATTACATTCATTAAGCTACCACTGCCACCATACTGTGACGGATCACAGTATCACGGTACATATAGCCCTTCTGCAGTTCCTGTGCCACATATCCGGATTCATATTCATCACTTTCCACCTGCATGACTGCATTATGGAAATCCGGATTGAACTCAGTTCCCACTGCTTCAATCGGCTTAACGCCTATATCTTCGAGCTGCTTGATCAGCTGTTTGTAGATCATCTGCATACCATCTGCAAATGGCTTATCCTCATCACTGACCTCCACAGTACTAAGACCTCTTTCAAAATTATCCACAACCGGAAGGATTTTTTCCAAAACACTCTTTGCACCCATATCAAACATCTGGGCTTTTTCCTTTTCACTCCGGTTCCGGAAATTTTCAAATTCTGCAAGCTGACGTTTTACTTTATCCTCCAGCTGCTCAATTTTTTCTTTTGTTTTGTCTTTTTCTTTTTTCTTTTCTGTTTTTTCTTTCTTTTTTTCTTCCTTCGGTTCTTTTTCTTCTTTATCGCTTTCTGCGGAAGCTTCCTTTTCTGCAGCCTTTTCTTCTTTTTCAGCTGCTTTCTGCGCTTCTTTGATCGCATCCTGTATTACTTTTTCTTTATCCTCTGCCATGTTATCATCCCTTTCCGTTTTTCCTATATTATCTCAAATAGAAAAGATGTTATTTATCATCCTTTGTACCGATCTTCTTTTTATCATACAGATTATCAAGCTGGTTCATCAGCCCTTTCATGGTATCCACCACTTTCTCGTAGTCCATACGCTTCGGTCCGATAATACCGATCGTACCCCGCATGCCTTCTCCCAGATCGTAGGTTGCTGTTACAACGCTGCAGTCACGCATGGTCGCAACAGGTGATTCATCACCAATATAAACCTGGATGCCATTGTTTTCCGGATTGGTAAGCGTTTCTTCCACAAGGGAATTCAAAAGATTCTTTTCTTCAAATGTACTGATGATCTCACTTGCCTTTTCATTATCCGTCAGCTCAGGATATTTGAAAATGTTTTTGGCACCTGAGGTATAGATCTCAAGATCCTTATCCTCTTTGATCGCTTCCGCCACCGCATCGATCACATCACTGACGAGCGCTTCATGTTCACCCGCCTGCTTTTTCAGCCCTGTGATCATCGCAAGACTGATCTCATTGATGGAAAGTCCGTTGAGCGATGTGTTCAACAGGATGTTGAGCTTTAAGATCGTCTCATCATCCAGAACTTCCTCTGTCGTGAGCATTTTGTTCTTGATCAGATTACCTTCTACCACAATAACTGCGATCAGCTGATGTTCTTCTACTCTGGAGAGCTGGATGAATTTCACCTTGCTGCCCTGACAAACCGGTGCGGAAACCATTGCCGCATAATTGGTGTCATTGGCAAGTACCTTAGCTGTCTGCTTTAACAGGGAATCCAGCTTTTCTTCTTTCTGGAGGAGCAGTTCTTTCATTTCATTGACTTCCTGCTCTTTCTCAGCCATCATATGGTCAACATATAAACGATAGCCTTTATCGGAAGGAATACGCCCTGCAGAAGTATGTGGCTGCAGGATATAACCCAGTTCTTCCAGATCCGCCATTTCATTACGAATGGTTGCGGAACTCAAATTCAGATCTGTATATTTGGAAATCGTACGGCTTCCGACCGGTTCGCCCGTCTCCAGATAGTTCTTGACGACGGCCTGTAGAATTTTAAATTTTCTATCATCGATCTCCACCATATCACTTCCTTTTCAGACCTTTTTCTTTTTGTTAGCACTCAACCCTTTCGAGTGCTAACATCTTTTCTATCCATAACATAGCACTCCTTTTGAACATTGTCAACGATTTTTTTTAATTTTTTACTTTGTTTTTTGCGGTACAGTAAAAGAAAGAGCCCCACCAAAGTGGAACTCTTTCAAAGTCTTTTCCTTATAAATATGTAGCAGTTGCTGTAAATCTCCGGCTTAGATATCAAAATCGCCTGTTACATCACCGTTCATTACATAGTAAACCTTGTTTTCTTCCGGTTTTACATATAAATCAACGTTCTTTAAGTCAGCTGCCTTCTTGCCAAGGTCATACTGCCAAACATCCTTTGCCATCTTTTCGAAATCTTCTGCTTTGTATTCTTTACCTGCGAACTGAAGATTTACACTGACTTTTGTTGCTGCCTTTACAGTAGTCTCTTTCTTTACAGGTGCTGCTTTCTTAGCTGTTTCCTTCTTAGGAGCTGCTGCTTTTTTAGCAGGTGCTGCTTTCTTTTCTTCTACTGCTTTCTTAGCTTCAACCTTTTTTTCTTCAACCTTTGCTGCTACCGGTTTTGTAGCTGCGACTGCTTTTGCTACTGGTTTTGCTGCTGCTGCAGCTTTTTTTACGTCTGCCATAATCATTGTCTCCCTTCACACTATTCATGTTATATTGACTGAAAGATTAGTTTTGTGTTTGTTTTTCTGTGGATACTATAACGCAATTTCCAATTCGTGTCAAACTTTTCACCCGAAAAGCCGCTTAAATACGGCTTTTTCTCCATTTTGAACAAAAAAATCAGTGAACAAGCGCAAAATATATCAATAATACCGCACCCAGCACGATTCTGTAGATGCCAAACGGGATAAAATCGTGCTTTTTGATATATCCCATCAGGAATTTTATTACAATTATAGACACAACAAACGATACGATACAACCGACCGCAAGGATCGCAAGCTCCATGGATGTGAAACTGAGGCCCATCATCAGAAATTTAACCAGTTTCAGCAGGCTGGCACCGAACATGACGGGAATCGCCAGATAAAATGTAAACTCTGCCGCCACAACTCTGGATACACCAAGAAGCAATGCACCGATGATCGTCGCTCCGGATCTGGATGTCCCCGGGAAAACAGCAGCGATCAGCTGAAATACCCCGATCCATATCACTGTTTTATAATCCAGCTGGTCAATTGACGTGATGCGGAAGGTTTTTCCTTTTTTCTTTTTTTCTACAATGATAAACAAGATACCAAATACGATCAGTGCCGCTGCGACGCATGGAAAATTGTATAAGTATTTATCGAATACATCATCGAATAAAACACCTACAATTCCCGCAGGCACACAGGCAACCAGGATCTTAACCCACAAAAGCAGGATATCCTTCTTCCAGACGGGCTCATTTTTATTTTTCAGGTTCAATGGAAAGATCTGGTTCCAGAACAGGATAACAACCGCCAGTATCGCTCCGAGCTGGATCACGACCAGAAACAGGTTCCAGAATTCTTCCCTGACATCCAGTTTGACAAATTCATTCAGAATGATCATGTGTCCGGTACTGCTGATCGGCAGCCATTCCGTAATACCCTCTACAATACCGAAAAATATTGCCTTAATAATTTCTATCATGGTGTCTCCTTTTCTAAATATGCCCGCATTGCATCATAAGAGGCCTCTGCATCACGATACCCTTCTTCATATAATGCGACCAGTTTTTCTTTGTCTTTTTCCACTCTGCCAACAGCCGATTTCTGCTGTGGTCTTATGATAAATATATTGCCCCGTTTTTCTTCCTTTTCCAGGAAATCAAGTGTCCGGTTGTACCGGGTATGGCGAATCGCCATATCGTGGATCAGATACGGATATTTATGATACCGCACCTTTACCATGCCAAGCATGGAAAACGGTTCTCTGCGATAGCCGACTTCTTTGGTCATGACAACAACATTTTTCCGGTTTCCTTCTTTTAAAGAATGCATGATCGGAATACAATCGGCAATTCCGCCATCCAGATATTTTCTGCCATCGATCTCCACGAACCGGGAGACAAGAGGCATGGAGGCAGATGCCTGCACTGCAATGATATCTTTCCGCATGTCCTGCATTTTATAATAAACAGGTGCACCTGTTTCCACATCCGTCATAACCGCGTACGCATTTCCCGGGTATTTCATCGCTGCATCGTAATCATAGGGATTCAGTTCATTCGGTATGGTATCATAACACATTTTGGCATTAAAGATATCTCCTGTCGTCGCCATACTGTAAAATCCACAGTAGTGCGGATCTTTCAGATAATCGACTGCAACGCTTAACCCCCTGCCCCGCTGCGCGGAAATATAACTGCAGAGCGTACAGGCTCCCATGGAAACACCATAGCAGTTTGCAAATGTGATCTTTTTGTCCAAAAAGAAATCCAGGACTCCGGCTGTATAAACGCCCTTCATACCTCCGCCCTCTAAAACTAAACCAGCCTGATACATATTATCACTTCCTTCTATATTATGTGTTCTATCATAAAACATGACAGTAACCTGTTGTTATCTTTTTTGTGAACAGTCCCTAAATTTTAGCACAGACCATATTCCTTTGCCAGCTTTTCGAATGCTGCAAGCGATCTTTTCACCTTTTCTGTCGGAACGCAGTAGGAAATACGGAAAAAGCCGGGACATCCAAAGCTGTCACCCGGTACGAGCACCAGATGATACTTCAGCGCCTTCTGGCAGAATGCCTTTGCATCCGGCTCCGGAGATTTCGGAAACATATAAAAGGTTCCGCCCGGTCTGACACAGGAAAATCCCATTTTTGTCAGCGCATCATATAGGATATTGGCATTTTCTTCATAAACGGACAGATCCGAAGTCTCTCCCAAAAGCTCTGCTACTGTAAGCTGCATCAGGGACGCAGGGCAGTTATGCCCGATCCCTCTGGAGATCTGTGTACACATATGCACGATCAGCGCCGCATCTTTACAGGCAGGATTGACTGCCACATAACCGATACGCTCTCCCGGTAGGGAAAGAGATTTGCTGTAAGAATAGCACATGATCGTATTATCATAAAATTTCGATACGCAAGGCGCATCTACACCAGAAAACACAATTTCACGATATGGTTCATCGGAAATGATATAAATATCATGTCCGTACGTTTCCTGCGCTTTGGAAAGCATCTCTGCCAGCTTCCTGATCGTCTCTGTAGAATATACGATTCCTGACGGATTATTCGGGGTATTGATCAGAACCGCAGCCGTCTTTTCCGTGATCATCTGCTCAAATGCCTCAAAATTGATCTGGAAGGTTTCCGTATCTGCCGGTACGATCTTCAGGGCAGCACCCGTTGTTTCAATATACGGTCTGTATTCCGGGAAAAACGGGGCAAATGTGATGATCTCCTCGCCCGGGCATACAACTGCGCGGAAAGCATGTGCCAGAGCACCTGCCGCACCGCTTGCCATAAAAATATCTTCATATGTATATGGAATATCATAAGTCTTTGCCAGATAAGACGCAATTTTTTCGCGCACCTGTAAAATACCGTGGCCTTCACTGTAACCATGCAGGGAAAGCGGTTCCGTTTCCTCCAGCAGTTTTTTGATCACTTCCTCTACTTTTTTCGGAGCCGGTACACTCGGATTGCCGAGACTGTAATCAAATACATTGTCAAATCCGATCTCCTCTCCCATTTTATGACCGGCCGCACTCATTTCGCGGATGACCGATTTCTGTCCTAACATATCTTTGTACTTTTGTGAGATCATACTGTTCCTCCTTTATAAACTATACAGGTATTTATCTGTTTTCTATTTGTTTTCGTATTTTACCCCGCCGTCCATATAGGCACGCAGATCCTTAATGAGCTGCTGCGTTCTTGCCCTTGCGCCCTCATCCGTCAGATGCATATAGGTATTATAAAAGTAAGAAGCCGGATATCTGTAATCGTTAAAATCCGAGATCACCGGTGCTTCCAGCGCATCCGCGATCTCCTGCCCCATCTCGTCATATGCAGCCAGATCCGGTGTTCCTTCGTATTCTGCGATCGGATAGCCTGCCACGACCATATCCGCCCCCTGCTTTTGCAGATCTTCATATAATGCATTCAGGCGCTTTGCCGTTGTCTCATTGATATGATGGATCGCCACCGGTGAAAAATCAATCCCTTCCTCCGACTGTGGGCGTGGATAATATATATCTCCGTATTTATTAAATGCGCTTCTGCGGTAGCAGTCATTTGTTTCCTGATTACCCGACTCATTGCGCCACTGCCCAAGACACTTCCGCAGATAGGTCGGATATGCCCGGATCATGTCCCACCAGTCCTTCGGGCGGATCAGCCTGTACAGCTCGAAATGATTCTCGATCGTGATCCATGCAAGCTCCGGATTCTTGATCACATCCGCATCATCATAATTGCTGTGACACACTACATAAATATCGCCCGGCGTCACATGCAGCCTTGCTGCCTGTTCATTAAACACATTTCCGACACCGCCATGCAGTCCCATATTTACAACCGGCATGGAAAATGCCTCCTCCAGCATCTGACTGTCCATGCCAAATGCCAGATTGGAATTACCGATCAGAACGATCTTCGGCCCCTCCACCGACCGGAGACGGGCTGCCTTATCTACCATGGAAGCCTGATAATTGCCTGTATACTGCGGCATAACGATCCCAAAACAGAATACAAAGAGAAGCAATGTCACTATAAACAATTTACAAAAGAAAAAGATTTTTTTCTTCATGCACATATTC
Organism: Lachnospiraceae bacterium UBA6452; assembly: GCA_002441865.1. Taxonomy (GTDB): domain Bacteria; phylum Bacillota; class Clostridia; order Lachnospirales; family Lachnospiraceae; genus CAG-194. The sequence goes on from DJNY01000057.1 coordinate 21,867, forward strand.
CTTCTATATCTTACTGCAAATAATCTTTTCAATATCTTTATTTTTCAACCATGTCCTGTTTTGGATCTGTCAGAACTGGAAATAGATAAATGCCGTCTGGGCATATTCATAGCCATATACACCAAACAACAGAATAAACAGCAGAAGCCCTCCATACACCAGATACCGTGCGAACCAGCCCTGCGCAAGCACAAGCGCCGCTGCGTTTTTTCCCTGATACAGCAGCCTGTCAACCTGCCACAGGATAAGCAGTGCAAGAGTGATCGCCAGTAAAAGTGACGGATCCATTCCTGCAAAAACAGCCCCGAAAAGTCTGTGAAAGCCCGGTACCGCTTTGACCTGCCTGAGCATACCGGCTGCATCCCCCAGAGAAGAAGCTCTGAAAAACAGCCACGAAAAGTCTACCAGGGCAAAAGTCAGGATTCCCGCAAAGATCCGGTAAGACAAACTTGCCCTCGCAAGCTGCTCTGCTTTTTTCCGATAGCCGGTCATTTCCTCGATCACCATATAAAGTCCGTTGATACCGCCCCAGATCACATACGTCCAGTCAGCACCGTGCCACAGACCACTGACCAGAAAAACGATCATGACATTCAGATATTTGCGCAGCTTTCCTTTTCTGTTGCCGCCAAGCGGGATATACAGATAATCCGTGAACCAGCTTGTCAGGGAAATGTGCCAGCGTCTCCAGAAATCATGTACACTGACTGCCAGATAAGGTGCTTTGAAATTGTCCATCAGCCGAAAGCCAAGTACTTTTGCGCTTCCGACCGCGATATAAGAATAGCCGCCAAAATCGCAGTAGATCTGAAATGCGAACAAAACAGTCGCAAAAACGATCTCCGCTCCGGTATATGCCAGATAATTGTCATAAATCTCTGTAATGTATACAGACAGATTGTCCGCGATCACGATCTTTAAAAAGAGCCCCCAGAGCATCCACAAAAGACCTTCCCGGATTCTGTCCGTATCAAAGGTATGTTCTTCTTCAAACTGCGGCAGAAGATTGTCCGAACGCTCGATCGGTCCTGCCACAAGCTGCGGAAAGAACGAAACAAACAGCGCATAGCGGAAAAAATTCCGACAAGCCCTGATCTTGCCTCTGTACACATCCATTGTATAGCCCAGTGCCTGAAAAATATAAAAAGAAATACCGACAGGGAGCAGAATATCGAAAGCGGAAAACTGTCTGCCATGGAAAAGACTGCTGATCCTGTTCAGATTCACGATCACAAAATTCAAATACTTAAAATAAAACAAAAGTCCCAGATTCAGCAGAAAGCTGGCAGCCATTGCAGCCTTTGCAAGTTTCACGGACTGTTTTTTCTCTTTTGCCCATTCCACCAGGAGACTGCACAGATATGTGATCACCGTAGAACCTAAAAGCAGAAGTGCATATGCCGCATTCCAATTCATATAGAAGAAATAACTGGCGATCAGAAGCCATGCATTTCGCAGCTTTTTCGGAAAAGCAAAATACAGGATCGTCACGACCGGGAAAAACAGCAGATAGCTGACCGAATTAAAAATCACAAATTCGCCCTTCCTTTCTAATCGTTATGTCAGTTTATTATACGTCGAATACGTCAATTTGGCAATTTTTTGTTTATTTTCGATAAAAACGGAATAAAAGTGTAGGCACTATCACTCTATGCTTTTTGAGCAAACAATGCTATGATACCTATAGATTGCAAAAGCCTGTATCACAAGCAGAAGATACAGTACTTCTGCAGTGTTATTCTTTCACCTTGCAGGCTCCCCAATGGGGAGCCTGCTCTTTCTATATCCGGGAAAGTTTCCCTGATATAGAAAGAACCGCTCCGTGGGATGCGATGCATTTGACAAACGATAATCAACGCGAAAGCTCCCGGGCATTGCCCGGGAGCTTTCATTAGATATTAGGATGATATTGCTATCATTCTGTCTTATAACTCTTATTTATCCTGTTTCTTTGTGACTACATCGAAGATAACTGCTGCAAGAAGTACAAGACCCTTTACAACCTTCTGATAGTTGGCATCAACACCCATGATCGACATACCAAGGTTGATAACACCCATCAGAACCGCACCAACGATAACACCAGGAACTGTACCGACACCGCCGTAAGCAGAAGCACCACCTACGAAGCAGGCACCGATGGCATCCATTTCGTAGTTCTGACCGTATGTAGGCTGTGCACTTGTCATACGTGCGATAGTCAGCATACCTGCAAGAGCTGCCAGGAAGCCCATGTTTGTATAAGCAATGAAGTAAACCTTATTTGTATTGATACCGGAAAGTTTTGTTGCCTTTTCGTTGCCACCTACTGCGTAGAAGTAACGGCCTGTTGTTGTTTTGCTTGTGATGTAACCGTAGATCAGGACAACCAGCGCTACCCATACAAGAGCGGTTGGAATACCTTTGTACTGAGCCAGGCGGAACATGAATACCAGGATAACCGCACAGATGATTACTGTTCTGACTACCATTGCACTCAGTGCTTCCATTTCATACCCCTTCTTTGCACGGTTCATACGGTTTTTGATCTGAACCAGTACATAGATCACACATGCGATCACACCAACTAACATACAGGTAATATTAAATCCGTTTCCACCGAAGAAATCAGGGATGTAACATTCAGCACCACCGCCGAATACTTTAACGAATCCTGCATTTGTCAGGGAAACTGTCAAACCGTTCAGTACAACGTTTGAAAGTCCACGGAATACTAACATACCGGACAGTGTTGTAATGAAAGGAGGTACATGTACGTATGCGATCCAGAAAGCCTGCCATGCACCGATCAGAAGACCGATCAGCAGCATCATGATAGAAGCAGCTACAGGGTTCATACCCTTGCTTTCCATTAATGTCGCACCGACAGCACCTGCGAAGCAGACAACCGAACCAACGGAAAGGTCGATGTTACCACCGGTTAAGATACATAATAACATACCGGTTGCCAGAACGAATACGTATGCGTTCTGAGAAATTAAGTTACTTACGTTCTGTGGAAGAAGAATTTTACCACCTGTCTGCCACGTAAAGAACAACGTAACTAATACTAAAACAATAATCATTGTATATTTTTTGACACCATTCATCAATTTTGCTTTATCCATTGTTTACGCTCCTTTATTTGTAGATTTTAAAATATGTGACATAATGATTTCCTGCGATGCTTCCTCGCCCTGCAGCTCTCCAACAATTCTTCCTTCGTTCATGATGTAGATTCTGTCGCACATACCAAGTACTTCAGGAAGCTCTGAAGAAATCATGATAACAGATTTTCCTTCTGCCACCAGCTGATTGATAATACAGTAAATCTCATATTTTGCTCCGACGTCGATACCTCTTGTCGGCTCGTCGAGGATCAATACATCCGGATCTGCGAACATCCATTTAGCCAGTAATACTTTCTGCTGGTTACCACCGGAAAGGTTACCGACATTCTGTTCTACAGACGGACATTTTGTATGTAACTTTTCTTTGTAATCTACTGCAATTGCATATTCCTCATCCTGATCGATCACACCGTGTCTGCTGATCGCATCAAGATTTGCAAGCGTCGTATTGATCTTGATCGGATTGGAAAGGATCAGTCCGTTTCCTTTTCGATCTTCTGTTACATATGCCAGCTTGTGATGAATGGCATCTCTTACATTTTTCAGATGTACTTCTTCGCCATTCAGCTTTAAGGTTCCGGAGATCTTTGTACCATAGCTCTTACCAAATAAACTCATGGCAAGCTCTGTACGTCCGGCGCCCATCAGACCTGCGATACCAACAACCTCACCCTTGCGGACGTTGATGCTGACATTGTCAACAACTTTACGCTCCGTGTAAAGCGGATGGTAAACAGTCCAGTCCTTTGTCTCCAGATTGATTTCTCCGAATTTCTTACTTTCACGTTTCGGGAAACGGTCTGTCAGCTCACGGCCAACCATACCTTTGATGATACGTGCTTCGGAAATATCATCTTTTTCTTTATCCAATGTTTCAATCGTAGATCCGTCACGAATGACTGTGATCTTATCTGCTACATAAGAGATTTCATTCAGCTTATGAGAGATGATGATTGAAGTCATGCCTTCTTTTTTGAACTTCAGGAGTAAATCCAGAAGTGCCTGGGAATCATCCTCATTCAAAGAGGCTGTCGGCTCATCCAGGATCAGGAGCTTTGCATGCTTTGCAAGTGCCTTTGCAATTTCAACCAGCTGCTGTTTACCTGTACCGATATCTTTGATCAATGTTCTGGAAGATTCCTTAAGTCCTACTGTTCTCATATACTTTTCAGCTTCGCCGTAAGTATCGTTCCAGTTGATCGCGAATTTCTTTCCTCTCTCGTTACCGAGGAACATATTCTCACCGATGCTCATGTAAGGGATCAATGCCAGTTCCTGATGGATAATGACAATTCCCTTTTCTTCACTATCTTTAATTTTGGAGAATTTACAAACCTCTCCGTCATATATAATATCGCCTTCATAGCTACCGTAAGGGTAGATACCACTTAAAACATTCATAAGGGTAGATTTACCGGCGCCGTTCTCACCAACAAGAGCATGGATCTCGCCTTCTTCTACCTGAAGATTTACATTATCAAGTGCCTTAACACCAGGGAATGTTTTGGTGATATTTTTCATTTCCAATAATACTTTCGCCAATTGTATCCCTCCTAATATCTAATCAAATCATTTTACGTGAACTTCTCGGATATTAACAGGCGGGGTAAACCCGCCTGTTATTGTTTTTATTTTATTGTGACAATCACGGGAACCTCTCGCATG
>DJNY01000057.1:26699-33007 GCA_002441865.1 Lachnospiraceae bacterium UBA6452
CTCGAGGCTACATAATGATTACTTTGTAATCATTACATTTACTGAAGATCTGCTTCTGTGTAGTATCCTGAATCTACTAACAGTTCTTTGTAGTTAGAAGAATCTACGAATACAGGCTCGCAAAGGAATGAAGGGATAATGCCTGTGCCGTTGTCATAAGACTCTGTATCGTTAACTTCAACTTCTGTGCCTTCGATGATCTGACCAACCATCTTTACAACCTGGCTTGCAAGTGTACGTGTATCTTTGAAGATAGACATTGACTGTTTGCCGGCTACGATGTTCTTAACATTTGCAATATCACAGTCCTGACCGGTGATGATCGGATAATCGCCTGTGTAGTTAGCTGCAAGTGCGTTCTCAACACCAAGTGCTGTAGAGTCGTTTGAGCAAAGAACTGCATCAAGCTTTGTGCCATCTGCGTAGTAAGAAGCAAGGATGTTTTCCATTCTGGACTGAGCTGTTTCTGTAGACCAGTTAGCTGTTGCTACGTCTGCGAATTCTTTCTGTCCTGACTTAACTACCAGTTTGCCTTCATCGATGTACTTATTCAGAACATCCATTGCGCCGCCGTAGAAGAAGTTTGCATTGTTATCACCCGGGTCACCGGTGAAGATTTCAATATTGAACGGGCCTGCTGCATTATCAAGGTCTAAGTTGTCACGGATGTACTCGCCCTGTTTTGTACCAACCATGTAGTTATCAAATGTTGCGTAGTAAGAAACTGCATCGGAATCCATGATCAGACGGTCATATGCGATAACAGGAATACCTGCTTCTTTTGCCTGGCTCATTACTGTACCAAGTGAGCTGCCATCGATAGAAGCGATAACTAAAACGTCAACACCTTCTGTGATCATGTTCTCGATCTGTGATACCTGTGTAGCTGTATCGTTAGATGCATACTGGATATCTACTTTGTAACCGGCTGCTTCCAGCTCTGCCTGCATGTTTGAACCATCCTGGTTCCAACGCTGCAGATCCTTTGTAGGCATTGCTACACCAACGAATCCGCCTTCGCCTGCGCTTGCGCTTGTGTCAGTTGCTGCACTGTCATCAGCAGTATCTGTTGCTGCTGCATCTGTTGCTGCGCTGTCATCTGAAGCTGCGTTGCTTCCACAACCAACTAACAGAGAAGCTACCATTGCTGTGCTGAGTAAAACACTTAATAATTTCTTCTTCATATTGAAGTCCTCCCTTAATTAAAATATATTTTTGTGTTACAAATCATTCCGTTTTGGGTTTTCTTTGTTACAAGTAGAATGTACCACATCTTCAATAGCAATAGTTTGCGAACTTCTGTCATTTTTTAAGATAGCGGATAGCATAAAAAAAGAAGTGCTAGCACAATATTGTTATGTGTGCCAGCACTTTTTGCAATAATTTACTATTGATTTTTTATTTTTCCGTGCACGTGCCCTCAATCGCGCACATTTAAATAAACCTCTTCTTGTAAGTGAAAACCACTGTTTATGATCACATCCTGCATATTGTCAGTGGTTACTGCGATTGGTTCGAGCACAACCGCAGGCACATCATAGGTGCCATCATATTCCGTACGGTCCGTGCTGATGCCTTCTCCCCTTGCCATCTGGCACGCATAAACGGCTGCTGCCTGTGCCAGCTTCTCCACCGGCTTATACACGGTCATAACCTGTGTTCCTTCCACAATACGCTGACACGCTTCCAGCTCTGCATCCTGTCCGACGATCCTGATCTTGCTTGCCAGGCGTTTTTCCGCAAGTGCTCTCACCGCACTCGTTGCCAGACTGTCATTTCCGCACATGATCGCGTCCAGCCCATCCAGCAGTTCCGGATGTTCATTGATATAATCATATGCCAGCTCAGGTTTCCAGCCGTCCGCATGCATACTGCCAACGATCTCGATCCCGTTTTCCCCCATCACGGTGCAAAACCCCTTCTCCACCTGTGAAACATTATTATCTGCGGTCGGGCCGGAAAGCATCAGCACTTTTTTGTTGGGAAGCCCTGCCTGCACAAGCGCCTGCCCCATCAGCGTTCCCACTTTTTCGTTATCAAAAGAGATGTACAGATCTACATTGGCATTTTTGATCAGGCGGTCATAGGCGATCACCTGTATTCCCGCATCTTTTGCTTCCGTGATAACATCTGCCAGGGCATCGGAATCGATACAGACAACAACAAGCACATCTACCTTCTTCTTGATCAGGTAGCGGATCTGTGAAATCTGGGTATCAATATCGCCATTGGCATTCTGTACATTGACCTCCGCGCCGTATTCCTTTGCCGTAGAAACAAAGACATCCCGGTCCTTCTGCCATCTTTCTATCACAAAGGAGTCAAACACAAGTCCGATCTGCACCGGTGTGTCATCCTGTTTATCCTCCTGCTGCTCCGTCTCCTGCGATTTCCCGCAGCCTGTCAGCAGGATCAGGCATACAAGCAGCAGCATAATCCTTTTCTTCATCTGTTATTTTCCCTCCTTAAACTCCGTGGGGGTCACACCTACATTTTTCTTGAAGGTGCGGCTGAAATAATTCGGATCGGAATAGCCGACCGCCGAACAGATTTCCTTCATGCTGCTGTCACCGGCCAGAAGCATTTCCTTTGCTTTTGAGATCCTGACGTTTGTCAGATATTCAATAAAATTTTCACCGGTTGCTTCTTTAAACACTTTACTGAAGTAGTAAGGACTGATATCCACTTCGCGGGATACATCATCCAGCGAAATATCCCTGCTGTAATGTCCTGCAATGTAAGCCTTTGCGCGGTCAATAATGCTGCTTGACTGTTCTTCCTTACGGGTCATGACATTACGACACGCCTGCGAGATCTTATCAATATACCATTTCCGCAGATCTTCATACTGGGTAATGGCAAGCAGTGACGGCAGATAATCCTGTCTGGAACGGAAATGGTAAACCCTGCCGCTGTTCTCATAAGTCACGTGTTCTGCCCAGAGCACAAATTCCAGCACTTTCAGTTTGATATCCATTTCACAGTTCGGATAATTTTCCAGCATCCAGTCAAAGAACTGGTTAGCCGCTGCTACCGACCCGTTCAGATCGCCCTTCTCCAGGGCATCAAATAAAAGCCGTTCCGTTTCTACCGGGTAATTTTCTTCGTATTCACAGCCGATCGGCAGATCATCTACATGCGCAACCGTTCCGGTCGTTGTCGTCAGGGAATCCAGTGCTTCATTATAGGATTCCATTGCCTCGCTTAAGGGGCGGACAGAGCCAAAGCCCGCGCGGAATGCCACATCCAGATGTTTTCTGAGCTTTCTGACCATGACACGGGCTTTTTCGATCATTTCAATACGTTCGTTATATTCCTGCTTCGGTTCCTCCCACGGGATAAAAACCGCGATCTTGTTTGCCATGACAGAACCGACAATACCCGGGAAATAGCTCTTGACCACTTCCCGAACTTCCCGTACATGGTTCTGTACGCGGACACTGGTTCCGACCGCATTTGTCATATGATTGCCTTCCTGGTCTTCCCCAAAAACAAGCGCCATCATACAACCGTAATCCATCGAAAGTCCCAGCAGGTTTTTGAAATTTTCAATATCATCCTCAAAGAACTCCTGGAACAGGATATTATAAACAAGGCCGTTTTCAATGATCGGAACAACTGTCTCCATTTTTTCACGGATCATCAGATCTCTGGACCGCTTTTCACGTTCCCTGTCGATCAGATGCATGGCCCGTCTGACCACTGCGATAATCTCGGTTCTGTCAACCGGTTTGTTCAGATATTCTAATACACCGAGTCCAATTGCCTCCTTGGCATAATCAAATTTATCATAGGCAGACATCACGATAAAAATTGTATTCGTGTTCGTTTCCCGTATCTCACGCATTGCCTCGATCCCGTTGATACCGGGCATCTGGATATCCATGATCGCAATATCCGGACTGAAATGCTCTGCCAGTTCGATCACACTTCTGCCCGTTTTGGCCGATTCAATCATACAGGCGTCCCCAAATTCTTTTGTCAAGATGAACCGGAGAGAATCGATCACGATCCCTTCATCATCTGCCAGCATAATCTTATACATATCTTATCCTCACTTTGCATCCGGATCCGGAATACGGATCACTACCTCCGTTCCCTTGCCCGGTCCTTCGCTTATCATGGTAAACTGTTCTGCTCCGTCAAAAAACAGATGGAGACGTTCCATTACATTATTCAGACCGACACCATTGGAATCTCCCGCGTTCTCCCGATGGGAAATACAGTTCTGCATCACCTGTCCGATCCGCTCTGCCGTCATACCGGCGCCATTATCCTTGATACTGATACAGACAGCAGCCTCCTCCCGGTAAACAGCAAGCACGATCCAGCCCTCCCAGTCGATATTACGGATTCCGTAATTGACACTGTTTTCCACGATCGGCTGCAGGAGCATGCTCGGAATATGAATGCCCAGAAGAGATTCATCCACTCTTTTCTCAAAGTGGATCTCTCCCGAAAACCGGACATTCAATATATAAATATAGTTATCTACAAGCCGGATTTCTTCTTCCAGCGTCACTTCATCATGGTCTTTTTTTATATTGTATCGGAAAAACGCCGCCATATTCTGAATATAGTCATATGTACGATCCGCATTCTCCATCATGGCAAGCTGCGCACCTGCGTTCAGGGAATTAAACAGAAAATGCGGATTGATCTGTGCCTGCAGATATTTCAGCTGGGCATCTTTCAGATGTGTTTCCATCAGAAGTTCCTTTTCCTTCATCTGCCGCTCTTTTTCAATACTCTCACGGAGTCTGTTCATATAAACCGGAATACTCTGCAGCATCTGGTTAAATGCTACCGTTACGACACCGATCTCATCCATCGAATGCACTTCCACCATATCTGCCCGTTCCAGTTCTCCGTTTGCGACACGATAGGCAGCATCCGAAAGCTTCCGCAGCGGCTTTGTGATATTTCTCGTAAACATAATGACCAGCAAAAGGGTGCAAAGCGTCAGCGCAATAAAAATAAAGATACTGACCATTTCCAGATATTGCAGGGAACCGGAAAGCACTTCGTAATCCCCGGTATTGGTACGGAACCGCCTGTTATTCAGGCTCAGGATATACATCTGCAGATATTCATAAAGCTGTGATGCATCATCATAATAGGACTTGTATTTTTCTACGTTACGGCCTCTTTTTGCCTCTATCGTATCCGCCGTCAATGTCAGATAGGTCTCTGACATATAGTGGATATTGCGTTCCATCAGAAGCAGTTCATCCCCTGTTGCCTCTGTCTGGAGCCCGGCGATCAGGTCTGCGTAATTTTGTTCGTTTTTATAGTAGTCCTCCATCGCATCGGTCGTTTTGGTATTCAGATAGGCAGTCATACTGGATTGCAATCCGTCAAGCGCATCTGCGATCGCATTCAGCCTGACATTATCCGAATAGATCTCATCAAGCTGTAATGTGATCTTGTTAATGTTCAGATACATAAACACATTCACAAGCAGCATGACAAGGATCGTCAGGACAAATACGCAGATCAGCTTTGTCCGGATGGAAAGAGCAGCGAAGGCGTCAGTCAGTTTCTTTGGCATCGTCCGCGCCTCCTTCCCCAAGCGTCTGCGCATTCAGAAGTGAAATATCGACCGCATAATACTCATTTGCATAACCGCTTTCCTTATATTCCGTAAGGGCATCCACACAGTATCTGCCCATCTGCTTTGTATCGATCGTCACAGAAGAATGGATGATATCTTTTTGGATCGCACTTCTGATCATATCAGATTCATAATAACCCACGATCTCAATATCCCCAACCTTATTATAATCAACAACTGCCTGGTAAACACAGGTCGTATTCTGTTCATTTAAACAGATCATCACATCGGGCAGCGTATCTCTTGTCATGAAAATATCCCGGATTGCTTCTTCTGCGGCAAATGCCGAACCGCTCTGCACCGGAACTGCCTCTATCTGCACCAGGTCACCAAAGCCCGCTCCGTCGATCACTTCCTGCATAGAAGCAAGAAGGATACTCTGGCTCGTATCTGCACGCTCCGCATCCAAAAGCACCATGACACTCTGTCTGCTGCTGTATCCCTTTTCCTGTTTTTCTCTTATGATATCACAGAGCTGATTCCCATACTCTCTGCCCAGATTATAATAGCTGATGCTCACATAACTCTGTCTGCCCGCCTGCGTGTTATCCTCCAGCACAGTCACAACAGGGATTCCGTTATCCTCCGCTTCCCTGATAAGCTCCGTCATCACGGCACTTTCATCCGCTTCCACAATGATACCGTCCACCTTGGCGTCGATCGCGATTTTCATCAGATCCCGTTTATCATAATT
>DJNY01000210.1 GCA_002441865.1 Lachnospiraceae bacterium UBA6452
GCAGACGGGAGGGCTGATGATCAGCTATTACAGCTACGGACTTTATTACCGGGACCGGGCGGATGGAGGGGGAGATACCTCTTATTATTTCCCGTATGTGACAAAGAGCCTGAATCATACCGCCGAGGTAGTGGGCTGGGATGATACCTACAGTGCAGGGCAATTTGTAAAGACGCCCCCAAAGGACGGTGCCTGGCTGGTCAAAAACAGTTGGGGGCAGAAAGGATATCACGGCGCCGGCAGTGGATTTTACTGGATTTCCTATGAAGATGGCAGTCTGCGGGAGCAGCTTGCCCTCTCCGTGCAGATGTCGGGGAAACTGATGCAGCATAAGATGCAGGCGGCAGACAGCAGCAGGCAGGAAGAAAAGCAGGAGGAAGAGGAAAAAGTCATTTCTGATCCGCCGCCCACATGGGAAGAAAGAAAAGAATGCGCACTCTGGCAGATGCCGGTTATAGAAGAAATAGAACCGGGTAGAAAACATGCAGTCATGGACAGATTATCCATGCAAAGGAAACTTGTAAACCGATTCTAAATCCGCTATATTGTAACTATGGAAAGGCGGTGTAAGGATGGAGGAAATGACAGAAAAAGAATTGATCACGGTATTGATCGATAAATACACAGATTTACAACGGATCAAGAAGGCAAATAACAACGTAGAAAATGAAGAGCTGGAATATCAGATCAGGGCAACCACGGCAAAGCTGTCTTCCATGGGAGTGAATGTGGAGGATCTGACATTATAGCATATTCTGAAGCAGATACAGGGCAGAATATTAAGAATTGCAGAAGAAGCCGTTAAGAATTGGCGCATTTCTCCTTTTTCAGATTTTAAAGTGCTAAGATGGGCACGACAAGACAGGAAATCCTATAAGAGAAAAGGAGAGAATTTTATGAAGAAAAAATGCGGAAAGTTGGCGGTACTCTTTGTGCTCGCCCTGTCGTTACTGGCAGGCTGCGGTAAAAAGGCAGAAGATCCGGCGAACGAAAAAGGACGGTATGAGGAGACGGAGATCGCACTCCCGGATGAGACGGGAGAGTTTGTACAGATCTGCCGGGAAGATGAAAAGGTGGTTCTGTATCAGAGACAGGAAAACGGCGACAGTGTTTCGCTGAAGCGTTTTGTGATGGATCCGCAGACAAAGATCTTTGCAGAGGATACACCTGCGGGGATGGCACAGCTTACACTCCCGGCAGACGCCTATACGCTGAAGATCAGGAAGGCGGATTCGGTGTATTATGTGTACTATGATGCGCAGATGGGCGAAGATCTGCAGGGATTTTTGTATACCTGTGATGATACAGGTGTGACAGAGGTCACACCGGAAGGCTGGGCAGAGAAAGATCCGCAATATGGGTTTGTAGATTCCCCGCAGGATATTGCTGTGACAGATCATGCAGTCATTGCTCTCTTTTACACGAAGATAGAGCGATATGACAGACAGACTCTGGCACTTGCCGGATCAAGGACATTAGACGAGCGGTATGAAGCACTAATTGGAATGGGTGACAGTTACGCACTGATCATAGATGGCGACAGTGGCACCATGCAGGGGATCGGGATCTGCCCGGAGGACAGTACCAAGCCAACCTCGCAGGTGGATATTTCCAGCAAAAAGAGCGGAAGCTGTGCAGCGGCTGCAGATGATGCGGGCAATCTGATCGTGGCAAATGCGGACGGCCTGCACCGGAAAGCAAGGGATGCACAGCAGTTTGAAGACCTGCTGGATGGCAGCTATATGTCCTTCGGACTGTCAGATAGTTGGTGCCGCGGTATGACATGCGACACAAACGAAGTCTATTATGCACTGTTCCAAAATGACCAGGGACAGAAGCTGTATCAGTATGCGTATAATCCGGAGCTTGCCCTGAAACCGGAAAAAGAACTGACGGTTTATACTTTATATGATCAGGCTACGATCAATCAGGCTGCAACCCTTTTCCAGAAAAAGCATCCTGATACGATGGTTTCCGTACATGTTGCATGTGCAGACACTGATGATAAGGAAGCGGAGAAAGAACATAACCGTCTGATGACTTCTCTGGCTGCAGGAGACGGGGAAGATGTACTTGTGCTGAGTGGTCTGGATGATAATGCACTTGCCCAAAAGGGCGTTTTGATGGATCTGTCGGATATCGTAACGCCAATGGAAGAAAACGGAGAGCTTTTGCAGACAATCGTGGACGGGGAAAAGACTGCGGACGGAAAGCAGCAGATTCTGCCGGTCAGATTTGCACTGCCGCTTCTTTTGTCCAAAGAGAAGAGAGCGTCTGAAATGACAGATCTGGCAGCACTTGCAAAGGCAGCAGAGCAGACGGACGGAAGCCTTCTGGGTACGTTTACCGGAGAAGACCTTGTGGAGAACTTTGCGCCTTATTTTATGCCGGATATTATAACGGATAAGCAACTGGATACCGAAAAGCTGCGCACGGTGCTGCAGGAGCTGCAGACGATCGCTGCACACTCTGATCTGATCGAAAAGTACAAAAAGGGAGAGCGGGCAAGTAATGAATGGGATCTGCCTTCCACCATGCAGGCTGTGCTCTGTCAGATTTCCGGCTTTAACGATGCCATGTTTGATCTGGCGATCATCAATCTGGTAAAGGGCGATTATACAAGTTTTGAAAATGCTTATATACCGACTGTGGAAATCGGTGTAAATGCCAATACGAAGCAGGCTGACCTGGCAAAAGAATTTGCGGCCTTTGTGATGAGCAGAGAAGTACAGGACGGTGATTTTTACGACGGATTTCCGGTCAATAAAGAATCATTGCATATGCAGGTAAGTCTGGATCGGTCCGATTATGCTGCCTATACGACGATCGAGGGCGCAGACGGGCAGGAGATCGGACTGGATATTGAGCCGATCAAAGCTCCGGATGCGGATAAGCTGGAAGCGGTATGTGAATCACTTTCTAAAAAGACTATGCAGGATGCCAAGGTTTTGGAAGAACTGAAAAAGGCAGTGCCTGATTACCTGCTTGGCAGACAGTCTTTGGACGACACGATCAGCAAGATACAGGATGGTGTCAAGATCTATCTGGCGGAGTAAAGAATCATTTCTGCCAGTTACGCCCTCTTGTTTCCCTTCACAGGCGTATGCTATACTGAAGCTATGCAATGGAAGAAAACAGGGGGT
>DJNY01000137.1 GCA_002441865.1 Lachnospiraceae bacterium UBA6452
GAAAAGGAGGAAAACAATATGTCACAGTTTAAATTTTCAGTAGGACCATGGAACGTGCATCCGGGAGCGGATTCTTACGGACCGGCAACAAGAGCAGATATTCCGGCAGAGGAAAAATATAAAAAATTTGCAGAGCTTGGTTTCTCTGCGGTACAGTTCCATGATGATGATGCAGTACCGAACATCAATGATTACACGGAAGAAGAAATTAAGGAAAAGGCAAGAGAATTAAAGAAAACGTTAGACAAGTACAACTTAAAGGCAGAGTTCGTGGCACCTCGTCTCTGGATGGATGAGCACACGCAGGATGGCGGATTCATGAGCACTTCCAAGGAAGACAGAGAGTACGCCATGTGGAGAGCTTACCGTTCTATCGATATCGCAAATGAGCTTGGTACAGATATGATCGTGCTCTGGCTGGCAAGAGAAGGTACTTTATGTGCAGAGTCAAAATCTCCCGTATGGGCAACCAAGATGCTGATAGAAGCGATCAACAAGATGCTGGAATATGATCCGAAGATCCGTGTCTGCATCGAGCCAAAGCCAAATGAACCGATCGACAGAAGTATCTGTGGTACAATGGGACATGTGATGGCAATCTCAGCAGCTACGATCGATCCTTCCCGTGTCGGAGGTAATCTGGAAAGTGCACATGCGATCCTGGCAGGTCTGGATCCGGCAAATGAGATCGGCTTTGCAATGGCAATGGGCAAGCTGATGACAGTTCACTTAAATGACCAGAACGGAATCCGTTACGATCAGGATAAATCCTTCGGTGTAGAAAATCTGCGTGCTGCTTTTAATCAGGTAAAGGTTCTGAAGGAAAACGGCTACGGAAGCCATGGCGAATATGTCGGACTGGATGTAAAAGCAATGCGTACCACAAAGGACGAAGACAGCTACAAGCATTTGGAAAACAGCCTGAAGGTATTCAAAGCACTGGAAGAAAAGGTAGACAGATTTGATTATGATTTCCAGAAGAAATGTGTGGAAAACAGAGACTTCGAAGCACTTGAAATGTATGTGATGAATTTACTGATGGGGATTGAATAAGTATGGAAAAAAAGAAGGTAATCGCGGCAGGTCATATCTGCCTTGATATCACACCGATGTTTCCGGACAGAAAAGTACAGCATCCGGGGGAGATCCTATCCCCCGGAAAGCTTCTGGAGGTTGGCGCGGCTGATGTACATACAGGTGGCAGCGTTGCCAACACGGGTCTTGCCATGAAGAAGCTTGGTGCAGATGTATCTTTGATGGGAAAGGTCGGAAAAGATGCTTTTGGCAATATGATCCTGGATATATTGAAAAAACATGATGCGGATACGGATATGCTGATCGAAGAGGGAGAAGAGACCTCTTATTCTGTCGTGCTTGCAATTCCGGGGATCGACCGCATCTTTTTGCATAATGCCGGGGCAAACCGTCATTTTAAGGCGGCGGATATTCCGCAGGAAAAGCTGGAAGAAGCATCACTGTTTCATTTTGGTTACCCACCGCTAATGCCGGAAATGTATGCAGATAACGGTGCTGAGCTTGTTTCACTGATGAAACGCGCAAAAGCTGCAGGCGTGGCAACTTCACTGGATATGGCAGCGGTAGATGAAAATGCACCGGCAGGACAGGCAGACTGGAAAGAAATCCTGAAAAATGTGCTGCCGATTGTAGATTTCTTTGTGCCAAGCGTGGAAGAGCTCTGCTTTATGCTGGATCGTGAGCGGTTTCATGCGTGGCAAAAGCGGGCAGACGGACGGGATATCACGGAAATTCTGGACGTGGAGAAAGATATCCGCCCTTTGGCAGAGCAGTGTATGGAGCTGGGCGCAAAGGTGCTGCTGATCAAATGCGGTGTTCCGGGCATGTATCTTCGCACGACGGATAAGGATGCACTGAAGGAGATTGGTAGTAAGGCAGAGCTTTCCGCTGATACATGGGCAGAGAAAGAGATCTTTGAGAGAAGCTATGTACCGGACAGAGTACGTTCCGGAACAGGAGCGGGCGATTCGAGCATCGCGGCATTTCTGACTGCCATGCTGGAAGGCTGTGAGCCGGAGGAAGCACTGCATCTGGCAGCGGCGACCGGTGCCTGCTGTGTGACGGAATATGATGCCTTAAGCGGACTGAAACCATTTGATGAGCTGCGGGCAAAGATCGCCGCAGGTTGGAATAAAATGTGATAAATGTCATGCATCATCAGGTGCATGACATATGTAAGGAGGAAAAAAGATGTTAGTCAATATGAATGATGTCCTGCTGCCTGCAAAGAAAGGCGGCTATGGAGTTGGATTTTTTAATGCGGTCAATGTAGAGATGGCAAGAGCCATCATTGAAACAGCAGAAGAACTGAGAGCACCGGTTATGGTCGGAACGGCAGAAATCCTGCTGCCCGCCATGGAACTGACAAGGGTAGCGGAATATCTGATCCCAATGGCAGAAAAGGCAAGTGTGCCTGTCTGTGTGCATTACGATCACGGTCTGACCTTTGAAAGATGTATGCAGGCACTGGAGCTTGGATTTACTTCTATTATGTATGACTGTTCTACTGCTCCTTATGAGGAAAATATCGATAAGGTGGCTGAAATGGTAAAGATCTGTCATGCGATGGGCAGAACGGTAGAGGGTGAGCTGGGGCATGTCGGCGATAATGCGGGTGCAGGGAAACTGGAAAATCCAAGTGACTATTTTACAGATCCGGAAACAGCCGCAGATTTTGTAAAACGGACAGGTGTGGATTCTCTGGCGGTAGCAGTCGGTAACGCACATGGCGATTATGCATTTCCGCCGAAGCTGGATTTTGACCGCATTCATGTGATCGCGGAAAAGACAGGCATTCCGCTTGTACTGCATGGCGGCAGCGGACTTTCCGATACAGATTTTAAGACGGCAGTTAAGGAAGGAGTTGCCAAAGTCAATATCTTTACGGATATCGATAAGGCGGGAAAACGTGGCGTTGAAGCAGGTCTTGCGGCAGGAGCAAAGTCCATGATGGGACTCATTCCATATGAGATCGATGCCATGAAAGAGGTTGTCCGTGACAAGATTTTGTTATTCGGTTCGAATGAAAAAGTCTGAAAATGCACAAAATACTGGAAACGGAGCATAAACGGGAACAGTATGTTGCAATATTTTGTGCAATATGATACAATCACAAAAGTTAGCGTTGGCTACTCGTTAGCCAACGCATTTTATATGGAAGAAACAAAATCAGTATGTGCGAAGCACGACTGACGACGAAGTCGGCAGGATTTTCTGGTAAAAGCAACAAAGATCAGGAGGAATACATTACAAATGGAAGAAAAAGAAACTATGAAACCTTACATCAGCGCAGACCGGACGCTGCATGAAATGACACCGCTTTCTGTCATTGTCGGTATCATTCTTGCAATCGTCTTTGGTGCTGCCAATGCATATCTGGGACTGCGTGTCGGTATGACCGTATCCGCATCGATCCCGGCGGCTGTTCTTGGTATGGGCGTTTATCGCCTGTGCAGAAAAAAAGATACGATCCTGGAAAGCAACATGGTACAGACGATCGGTTCGGCAGGGGAATCACTTGCAGCCGGTGCGATCTTTACAATGCCGGCGCTTTTTTTATGGGCGCAGGAGGAAGGCACCAAAATGCCGGACATTATGGAAATTGCCCTCATTGCCCTGATCGGCGGACTGCTTGGTATCTGCTTTATGGTACCGCTCCGGAAAGCACTGATCGTAAAGGAACATGGAACACTGCCTTATCCGGAAGGGACTGCCTGTGCGGAAGTACTGCTGGCGGGAGAAAAGGGTGGTGCAAATGCATCGGTTGTATTCCTTGGCATGGGAATCGCAGCACTGTTTAAATTTATTGTAGACGGTCTGAAGGTCGTATCTTCTGCCGTTACCGTGACTGTACAGAAAATTCACGGAGAGATCAGTGCGCAGGTCTATCCGGCGCTTGTCAGCGTGGGATACATCTGTGGCTTTAAGATTTCTTCTTATATGTTTGCGGGCGGTATTTTAGGCTGGCTCGTACTCATTCCGATGATCTATTTGTTTGGTGCAGATACCACATTATTCCCGGCGAGTGTATCGGTACATGAGCTTTGGGAGCAGGCAGGCGCATCCGGTATCTGGAGCAGCTATATCCGTTATATCGGTGCAGGTGCTGTGGCAACAGGCGGTATTGTGAGTCTGATCAAGTCTCTGCCGCTGATCATCAGAACATTCGCAGACGCGATGAAGGGACTGAAAGGATCCGGGAAACAGGCAAATGAGCTGCGTACCGAAAAAGACCTGAAGATGTCAGTCGTTCTCATTATGCTGGCAATCCTTATTGCTGCTATCGCAGTGACACCGGTCATTCCGATCGACGTGATCGGTGCGGTCGTGATCGTTATTTTCGGTTTCTTCTTTGCAACCGTTTCTTCCCGTATGGTAGGACTGGTCGGAAGCTCCAATAACCCGGTATCCGGTATGGCGATCGCAACACTGCTTGTGACAACCGTCCTGCTGAAAGCAACCGGTCACACAGGCATGTCCGGTATGACAGCAGCGATCGCGATCGGTTCCGTGATCTGTATTGTAGCTGCAATGGCAGGCGATATGTCGCAGGATTTAAAGACCGGTTATATTTTAGGTGCAACACCGGTGAAACAGCAGTATGGTGAAATGATCGGAACGGTTGTATCTGCTGTGACGATCGGTTTTGTATTATATCTGTTAAATGCAGCATGGGGATTTGGTACTCCGGAGCTTTCCACACCACAGGCAACACTCATGAAGATGATCGTAGAAGGTGTTATGGGTGGTAATCTGCCATGGACACTTGTTTTCATCGGTGTCTTTATCGCACTTGCGGTAGAGCTTCTTGGCATTCCGGTACTGCCGTTTGCCATTGGTCTGTATCTGCCGATCGAGCTCAGCTCCTGCATTATGATCGGCGGTATTTTACGCTGGGCACTGGAAAAGAAAAAATATAAGAGCCAGGAGCAGAAGGAAAGCACGATTTCAAACGGTGTGCTCTGTTGTTCCGGTATGATCGCAGGCGAAGGTCTGGTTGGTATTTTACTGGCTGTATTTGCGATTGTAAAAATTAACGGAAGATCACTTGCAGATTATGTGGATCTGTCAGGCAGTGTAAATCTTGGACAGGTCGGATCCCTTGTTGTGCTTGCCCTCATCATTTTAACGATCCTGAAATTTACGATCTGGAATAAAAAGGTTGACAAAGAGTAACTATGAAAAAACAAGATAATTTTCTGGAATATATCCCTAAGATCAAAGAGGGATTAAACTGGAAACTGGAAAAAGAGCATGTCATCATTGATATGGAAAACAAAGGTCTGGCAAACCGTATTGCACAGCTTTGTTTTGGCAGACCGAAGGTCAGCCATATTACGCTGGAAGAGCTGGGCAGCTTCATTTGGCAGCAGATCGATGGTGAGAAAAGCATCCTGCAGATCGGGGAACTGGTGCAGGAAGCCTTTGGCGAGAAAGCGGAGCCCTTATATGAAAGACTGGCACAGTATATGAAGACATTGTATGGACGAGGATTTATCACGTTCCGGAAAGTATAACGTGCATATGCAAAAATAAAAAGGAAACTATCCTAAGAATCCCGGATGTAACAGCCTGTAGCTGTTCTGTCCGGGATTTTACTATGCCACATTTATTATTTTAGAATTGCATATTGACAGCATTGGTTTATAGTTATAAACTAAAACCACAAAGGTTTATAATTATAAACCAGCAACCAAAAGAACACCGGAGAGGAGTATGGCAAATGGAATATGCAAAGTTATGTGACAGTGAATATCGCTTTATGTGCGTGATCTGGGAAGCGGAGCCGGTAAGCTCCGGACAACTGGTCAGCTTATGTCAGGAAAAGCTGGGATGGAAGAAATCAACGACTTATACCGTTCTCAGAAAGCTGTGTGAAAAGGGCTATCTGGAAAATAAAGACACGATCGTATCAGCACTGGTATCCAAAGAACAGATACAGGCAAAGGAATCGGAGGAGTTTGTGGAGCGAACCTTTGACGGATCCCTGCCCGGTTTTATCGCAGCCTTTCTGGGTGGCAGAAAGATATCCGGCGAGGAAGCGGAAGCACTGAAACAGATGATCGAGGCACATAAGGAGGAATAGCAGATGGAATTCTTTATGATGTTTTTACAGAGAAACGGAATCCTGGCACTTGTGATACTTGCCGTTTTACTGGTGCGCCTCATTTTGCGCAGACAGCCTAAAAAGTACAGTTATCTGCTCTGGTCTGTGGTTGGCATCCGGATGTTATTCCAGATTCAATTACCTGCCCGGTTCAGCCTGCTCAGCCTCTGGCATTTTCTGACGCAGCGGCTCAGTGGTATCCGGCTTCTGACAGCATCGCAGAAAGTAACGGATCTGCAGGCAGGTGCGCAGAATCTGCAGCCTGCAGGGCCTATCACAGGACAGACAGTGGCCGGAGCAGTACAGGGTCTGTCACAGACTGGAGCTGAAGTGGGCAGCGGATGGGATCATTTATTACAGATCTGTATGCTGATCTGGATCACCGGGGTGATCATGCTGATGCTGTATGGTATTTTTTCTTATTTTAAGTGCAGAAGAATGACAGCACAGGCAGTACATATGGAGGCAAATATCTGGGAATGCGATCATCTGACTACTCCGTTTGTACTTGGTATCATAAAACCGCGCATTTATATTCCGTTCCATTTATCCGCGGAAGAAAAGTCCTATATTCTGGCACATGAAACATATCACATCAGAAGGGGCGATCCGATCGTCAGGCTGCTTGCATTTGTATTATTTGCTGCTTACTGGATCAATCCGTTTGTGTGGTCTGCCTACTTTTTGATGATCCGGGATATGGAAATGAGCTGTGATGAAGCTGTGCTTCTGCAGCTTGGGACACAGATCCGGAAAGCATACAGTAACTCCCTGCTTACTTTTGCAACAGGCAGAAAGCAGGTTACCTTCTCGCCGCTTGCATTTGGAGAATCCGACACATCAGGGCGTATTAAAAATATTCTGGATTTTAAAAAGCCGAAAGTATGGGGCAGTCTTCTGGCAATACTGGCTGTGATACTGGCAGCAGTCTTTTGTCTGACCGGTCAGAAAACAGAGGATGATACAAGTGCTTCACAGAGTGAGCAACAGGTAACTGACAGTTCCCAGAATGCGCAGGCAGAAGCAGCAAAGCAGGAGACAGAGGCTGCCAGACAAGCGGCTGAAGCAGCAAAGCAGGATGCAGCGCCGGCAGAGTCTGCCAAACAGGCGGCAGAACAGAAACAGCAGGAAACAGAGAAAGCAGCGGAAGCTGCTGCCGGGCGTGCACGCCAGGAAATGGAAAAGCAGGTGCAGGATATGATGGACAGCATTCTGACAGAGCTTGGCGGGGATCTCTCAAAGGCGTATCCGTGGGGAAACACCCCAAAATTTAAGGAAGATGCCAGGGCACTTATCAAAATGGCGGAGGATCCGACCGGACAGTATGCGGCGTATGGTTTCCTCTGTGGCGAATACGGAAGCTATGGGATCCTTTTAAATGATAAGTTAAACGGCGAGGATAACTGGAATTATTTCTACACACCGTGGGCTTATACCGGTGTATCCGATTCGGAGCCAACGATGGAGAAAGCGGCAGACGGTTACAGCGGAACCTTTACCTTCCCCGCACCTGCGAGTGATCCGGCAGACAGCAGCATACAGGTAAAAACATGGAAGCTGCAGAGCTACGATACAGGAACGATTGAGATTGAAGATGTGACAAAGAGTGCGGAAAATGCGTCGTTGTACGGAAATACCATAGCAGGGCTGGATGATCAGACACAGTTTGCGCTTGTGGATATCGGACTGGAGCATCCTGTGCTGTTTACCACAGAGCAAAGCTATACCTACGATACGGGCGTGCAGGCTGCCCTGGACTGCCATGTCTATTATGTGATAGACGGTAGTGTAAAGGATCTGGGCAGTGTGGAAAGTGAAGGAACCGCATATCCTGTCAGTTACGGGCAGGGCTGTATCTATACGGCGGGAAATCACAGTGTAAGTAAATATGTGATTGATGAAACGACATATCAGCTCATCTGTGAGCAGAAGGATGAGGTAAGCTATGATACAGACGGAAATGCTTCCTATATCCGTTCTTATCCTGGGACGGATAAAGAAAAAAGCAGTACAGAGAAAGCATTTAATGAGACGATGAAATCGTACAGTCAGGCAGTCCCGGTCAGCTTTTCTTATGGCGCGTCCGAATAGCAGCATTTTTGTGATAAAATACATAGAAATGCAATTTGGAAGAATACTAAATACATAAGAAAATGTAAAAAGGAGAGATTGTCCGGTGGGAAAAGAAATACAGAATATGTTTTGTTTCCAATGTGAACAGACTGCGGGCTGTGACGGCTGCAGCGGAAAGGTAGGTGTCTGCGGCAAAACCGCGGAGGTGGCAAATCTGCAGGATGAGCTGACCGGCGCGTTGATCGGGCTTGCCCGTTCTTTAAACGGAGCCGGAAAAGTAGAGCAGCGGACAAGTGATCTGGTGATCCGCTCATTGTTTGCCACATTGACGAATGTCAATTTTAATGAAGCATCCATAAAGGAAATGATCGTAGCGGTGCAGCAGGAAAAGGACAGCTTAAAGCCCGGCTGTAAGAGCTGTGCGAATCCTTGTGGGATGACGGAGGATCTGCAGCTTGGCAGCATCTGGAAGGCGGAGGAAAATATCAGATCTTTAAAATCTCTTGTGCTGTTCGGACTGCGTGGTATGGCAGCTTATGCGTATCATGCCATGGTATTGGGATTCCGGGATGAAGAGGTAAACTTCTTTTTCATGAAGGCACTGTTTCTGCTTGGCGAGAAGCTGACGGTAGAAGAACTTCTGCCGCTTGTAGATGAAGTGGGAGAAAAGAATCTGCTTTGTCTGGAGCTGTTAGACCGTGCTAACACAGAAAGCTATGGAAACCCGGAGCCGACCGAAGTACCGTTGAAGATCGAAAAAGGACCGTTTATCGTCATATCCGGTCATGATCTGCTGGATTTAAAGCTCCTGCTTGAGCAGACAGACGGGAAAGGCGTAAATGTCTATACACATGGTGAAATGCTGCCAGCTCATGGTTATCCGGAGCTGAAAAAACATCCGCAGTTAAAAGGAAATTTCGGAACCGCATGGCAGAATCAGCAGAAAGAGTTTGAAAATATTCCCGCGTCAGTGTTGTTTACAACTAACTGTTTGATGCCGCCGAAGGAAAGCTATGCGGACAGGATTTTTACAACAGAGGTTGTTTCCTATCCTGAGATGGTGCATATCGGAGAGGATAAGGATTTTATACCTGTTATTGAAAAGGCACTTGCGCTTGGCGGTTATCAGGAGGACAAACAGCTTCATGGCATCAACGGTGGAGAAAAGGTAATGACAGGATTCGGACATCACGCAGTGCTTTCTCACGCGGCTGAAGTGGTGGAAGCGGTCAAAGCAGGAAAAATCCGCCATTTCTTTCTGGTGGGTGGCTGTGATGGTGCAAAACCGGGCAGAAACTACTATACGGAATTTGTCAAACAGACACCGCCGGATACGATCGTACTGACGCTGGCGTGTGGAAAATTCCGCTTTAATGATCTGGATCTCGGAACGATAGCAGGACTTCCACGTATCATGGATGTCGGACAATGTAATGATGCCTATGGTGCGATCAGGATCGCACTAGCGCTGGCAGAGGCATTTGACTGCAGTGTCAATGAACTGCCGCTTTCCATGGTGCTTTCCTGGTACGAGCAGAAGGCAGTCTGTATTCTTTTGACGCTGCTGCATCTTGGTATCCATGATATTCTGCTTGGCCCTACACTGCCTGCATTTTTGTCCGGCGATGTACTGGATATCTTAGTAAAGAACTATAATATCGGCAAAATTTCCACGCCGGAAGAAGATCTGGCAAAGCTGCTGCACGCTTGACATAAATTTTACTTTCATTTTACCGGTATGTGATATTGCGTATTTCTTCTCACTGATACACTGAAGAAAGTGTATCAGACAAAGGAGAAGAATTATGAATGAAAATGTACAAGTGATATTCGGTCTTGTGGGCGGTCTTGCACTGTTCTTATATGGTATGAACAGTATGAGTGATGCCCTGCAGAAAGCAGCCGGTGAAAAGATGAAAAAGGTGCTGGGCTTTCTGACAAAGAATCCGATCATGGGCGCACTTGCGGGAGCACTGGTAACAGCCGTACTGCAGTCAAGCTCTGCGACAACCGTTATGGTGATCGGTTTTGTCAGCGCAGGACTCATGTCGCTGCCACAGGCAATTTCCGTTATCTTTGGTGCGAATATCGGAACAACAATGACTGCGCAGTTAATGGCGTTTAAGATCAGTGATTATATTTATCCGATCATTTTTGTGGGCTTTATGCTGTTCTTCGCCTGCAAAAAAGAGAAGATCAAAAATATCGGTATGGTCATATTCTCCTTTGGTCTGTTATTTGAAGGTATTGAAATTATGGGTAGTGTCATGAAACCGCTGGCAAGAAGCCCGATCTTTCTGGATCTGATGGGAAAAGTCAGTGATATACCGGTTCTCGGCGTGTTGCTTGGTATGATCATGACACTTATTGTACAGAGTAGTTCTGCAACGATTGCCGTTTTGCAGAATTTTGCCACACAGCCGATCGCTGCAGACAGCACAGTCAGTGTGATCGGACTTGCCGGAGCGATCCCAATCCTGCTTGGTGACAATATCGGTACAACAATCACAGCACTGCTTGCTTCTATCGGACAGTCCAAGAATGCAAAGAGAACAGCGGTTGCACATAGTGTATTTAATATTACGGGCAGTATCCTGTTTCTGTTCCTGATTCCGGTACTGACAAAGTTTGTACAGTTTATTTCACCGAAAGGACCGGAAATAGAAGTGATCTCCAGACAAATCGCCAATGCGCATACAACCTTTAACGTCGTATGTACGATGATCTGGCTGCCGCTTATCCCGATCATGGTAAAGATTGTGAAATTTATCATCCGCGGAGAGGACAAACAGCCGGTTGTTTCTTATCAGCCACAGTTTTTAGATGAGCATCTGATCGGTCAGTCGGCAGTTGCCATGTATCTGGTATCCTGTGAGCTGACAAAACTCTGTGGTCATACAGCTGCCATGCTTTCCAACATGAAGCAGGTACTTTCCGACGGGAAAAACAAAGAACAGAGAAGCGAATATCATGTAGAATATGAAACTGTGAAGAGGCTGCAGGATCGGATCACAGATTATATATCCAAAATGTTTGCTGGTGGTAACCTGACCGAAACACAGGCAGAACAGACAGCCGGTCTTCTGGTCATCAATAATAACGTGGACAGGATTGCAGACCGTTGTCAGGAAATAAGCGGTTTTATTGAAAAAATGGAAGAAAAAGACAAGTATTTTTCTGAAGCGGCTGTTAAGGAATTAAAAGACTGTATGCAGATTCTGGAAAGACTCTTCAAAGGCTGTGTGGAAGCTGTTACAGACGGAAATGAACAAGCGGCTGAAAGAGTAGTCGTGGATAAACGTAAAATGACGAAGGCACAGAAGCAGAACAACAAGGCGCACCTTGCCAGAGTCAAGAAAAAGACCTGTTCTGGTAAGCTGACAGCAACGTATTCTTCTATTTTATATAATATGGACAGAATGGCAGATAACTGCGCAGCGATCGCGGAGGAAGCACTTGAGCATATCACATTCGACAAGTTTGCCATTGAAAATGAAGAGCTTGTAAGGAAAGGTCTGAAGGTTCCCGCAGTAGAAGGGAGCCTGGCATAGCATGAAAGGACAGAGAAAATTACTTTTACTGTTGCCCGCTTTCCTATTACTTCTGACAGGCTGTGGACAAAAGACGCTTCCTGATCTGTCCCAAATGGGTAAGCTGCAGGTAATTTCCAGAGAAGACGGTTCTGGTACAAAAGCAGAATTTGAAAATCTGGTAGATACAGATGCATCAGGCACAAAAGAGATCGCAGCTTCCACAGAGGATATGATACAGCAGGTGGAGGCAGCAAAGGATGCGATCGGATATGTGGCATACAGCGCATTACAGGAGTCTGCACAGATCAAGGTACTTGCAATTGACGGAAGTTTTCCAACGCTGCAGACGATAGAAGAAAATAAATTTCCGCTGACCAGAGACTATTATGTGGCATACCCGGATACGCTGTCCGCTGTCACAAGTGATTTCCTTTATTATGTGCGGACAAAAGGACAGGAGATCGTAGGAAAGTACTGTGTACCGGTTCAGAAGACAGAAACATTCCTGTCAGACAAATCTGCGGGAATGATCTTGATACACGGATCTTCTTCCATGGCACCGATGATGCAGGAACTGGCAGACGACTATGAGAAGCAAAATCCCAATGCAAAGATAGAGATCGAAGTATCGGATTCCACGCAGGGGATCAACGATGTGTTGCAAAATCGTTGTGATCTTGCCATGTCATCCAGAAGTCTGAAAGCGTATGAAAAAGAGCTGTTACAGACGCAGGTATTCGGACGGGATGCAATCGCGGTGATCGTAAATACAGAAAATCCACTGGAAGAGCTTTCTAAAAAGGATATACAGAAAATCTATAATCATAAATACGAAAATTGGCAGGATCTGAATAATAGATAGGCAAACGATCCCTTCTGTGTTACAATCTGAGTTAGAAATAACTAACATGTAACACGGAAGGGAGTTTTTTTATGCAAAACGGACAGGAAAGAAAACCGGATCTGCTCTGCAGCCTGGAAAAGGAAGGGTTCCTTGGCAGCTTTTATCGGGGAGACCGTTATGTGGATAAAGGGATCATTTTTGTGGGAGGCAGTGGAGAACCGCGGAATGTGGTAGAGG
>DJNY01000011.1 GCA_002441865.1 Lachnospiraceae bacterium UBA6452
AATTCCTTCGTTCTGCTTATCCATAAAGGGGCGTCATGATGCTCCTAAACTGAGTCTGTGCTCGGATGGTAAAAAATCTGACTTGGCTCTCTATGTTTTTAAAATTCTTCTGTTCCTTTCAGCGCCTTACGGCGGACGTCTCCTGAATCTCACAGCTGTTCTTCTTATGCCGTCTGTGGCTGCCTGCGAATGTCAGAAAGCATCTTCTGCGCATCATAGGTCACTCCATTTGCCAGAATTGCATAAAAGACTCGTATCAGCTTACAGCTGATGGCAATCACGGATTGTTTCTTCTTGAGCGGATTGTTCGCTCTTGTCGTGTAATACTCGTGCAATGACCGGAACTCAGGGTTCTTCGCTATCAGTGGAATTGCTGCATTGAACAGTACTGCTCGCAGCTTACTCCGACCTCTTTTACTTATGGTCGTCTGTCCTTTGTGCTTTCCCGAGCTGTTCTCCCGTAAAGAGAGCCCTGCCAGCTTTTGTATCTGTCTGGGTGATTCGAAACGCCTCACATCACCCACTTCTGCCAGAAATCCGGCTACCGTGATCACTCCTATACCTTTGATGGCAAGCATCTGCTCGCTTTCGGGTATCTTCCTGCACAGCTTTTCTATCTCCTCCATAACGGCGTCAAGCTGTGCCTTTTTGTATTCGTAATCCTCGAGCAACAGTTTCATTTCATACCGGGCAGCCGAAGAGCCTTTCTTTAAGCCGATGCTGCGTTTTGCTGCCTCACACAGGGTCGTTGCCCTTTTCATTCCCACAGCCCTAAGCTTTGCATCACGCCAGATTTGATTGATTTTCTCAGCTCCCAGTTCCACGATTGCTTCCGGAGTACAAACTTTCTTTAGAAGCAGCATACTGCTCTGTGCTTCATAGTCCCCAAACACATCTGTATACTCGGGGAAATATATGGCGAACCATCTGGCAAATCTGTTTTTGATCTGGGTCATCTCCCTGATGAGTCTCTTACGATTGGCCACCATAATTCTTAAATCAGCATACACACCATCCGGTGTATACGGTGCACAATACCGGCCTTCGGTAACCAGCTTTGCGATTACCTTCGGATCCTTCCTGTCATTCTTGCTTTGGCTGTTGTCATCCAGTTCCTTGGTCTGCTTTACCGCATAAGGGTTAACCATAACCAGAAGGATGCCTTCATCCTCAAAATAAGCACCAAGGTCAAACCAGTAATGACCTGTCGGTTCGATACCTACAATTACATCTGACTTCTTATACTTGTCCTGTAAATGCTGCATCCATGCTTTAAAGGCTTCAAAACCTTCTCTGCTGTTGCTGAATGTAAAGACTTTTCCAAGCTCAATGCCTCTCCAGTCAAATGCTCTGGCGTACTGTGTTATACTTCCGATATCAATTCCAACTACCAAAGTTGATTCTTTTACTTGATTGATTTTTTCATTCTGCTTATAATTCATTTGTGGGTGTCTCCTTTGAACAATGATTCTTATTAACCGCCAAGTTAACAATCATTATTCTATGGGTGGCACTCATTTTTTGCAAACCGGTTATTTGTTACTTAACAGGAATGCTCCTGTTTCAATAAAGATACCATATATTGTACAATGATTAGTAATACTTATCAATATGATAAGAATACAGATTTGATTAAGAAGTGCAATTGAATTATGATAAAGTCATCAAAAAGAAAAGGATCAGGGAGGCAATACCTCTCCTCGTCAGAGGACTCGGATTTTGCTTCGCAAAACAAGGAGGTATAGAAATGGCAAAGAATTTGATTATATACTATTCAAGAAAAGGTCAGAATTATGTGAACGGAAGGATCGTTGACCTGAAAAAAGGTAATACGGAAATCTGTGCAGAGTTCATTCAGAAAGCAGTAGGCGGAGATCTGTTTGAGGTTGAGACGGTGAATGACTATTCTGTGGATTATCACAAATGTACTGAAGAAGCAAGTAAGGAATTAAAGGAAAATGCAAGACCGGAATTGAAGAAATATCTGGAAGATATTTCGGAGTATGACAACATTTTCGTGTGCGGCCCCTGCTGGTGGGGAACTTATCCGGCAGCAGTATTTACCCAGCTTGAGAGACTTGATTTTACAGGCAAGAAAGTGATGGCACTCATGACACACGAAGGAAGCGGACTGGGAAACAGTGAACGTGACCTTAGAAAAATCTGTAAAGGTGCAACCTTTGGATCAGGTATTGCAGTTCATGGTGCGGATGCAGCCAAAGCGGAATCCGCAGTAGCTGACTGGGCAAAGAAAAACGTAAAGTAAAAAAAATTGATATTGCAAAAAGGAGCAAAAAAGACGATGAGTAAAAAAGATGTAATGATCGTAACAGGCGCAGGACAGATCTCCATGGCAATTGCCAGACGAATGGGCTATGGCAAGAAGATTGTTATGGGTGATAAAAATATAAATAATGCAAAGACCATCGCAGAGATCATGAATAATGCGGGTTATGATGTGGAACCGGTAGAGATGGATCTTTCCTCCAGAGAATCTATTTTAAAACTGATCGCAAAAGCACAGGAATATGGAGAAATCAAAATGCTTGTAAACGGAGCCGGAGTGTCCCCGAGTCAGGCCCCCATTGAAGCAATCTTAAAGGTGGATCTGTATGGAACTGCTGTTTTACTGGAAGAGGTCGGAAAGGTAATCGCAGAAGGCGGCTGTGGAGTTACCATTTCCAGTCAGTCCGGATGGAGAATGCCGCAGCTTACGGCGGAAGAGGATGCAGCCCTTGCAACCACACCGACGGAAGAACTGTTAAATCTTGAAATTTTACAGCCGGAAAACATCAAAGATACCCTTCACGCATACCAGATGGCAAAGCGCTGCAACGAGAAGCGTGTCATGGCGCAGTCAGTAGAATGGGGCAAGCGTGGCGCAAGATTGAATGACATTGCACCGGGAATCATCGTGACACCGCTTGCAATCGATGAGTTTAATGGCCCCCGTGGTGATTTTTATAAGAATATGTTTGCAAAATGCCCGGCAGGAAGACC
>DJNY01000164.1:0-2024 GCA_002441865.1 Lachnospiraceae bacterium UBA6452
AGGGAAGAATTATTGAATTGGGGAAATGCGTAATGAGTCATTCATTTATGGAAGTTTTTCCGACACTGCATCTGGAAGGAGACTGCAAAGTCTACATGGAAGATGTCAGTGTCGACCGAGTTGTGACAACCAGGGCAAGAGATTTGCTCAAGGTTTACATAAGTTGCGACAATATTATAGAAAAAGAATATATTTATAAAGTGGAAAAAGAGCTGCATAAGCAGCTTTTTTCTTCCTTAGAAGCCGGAAAAGAGGGACCTGCGGTCAAGCTGTATGAGACTTTTCATCTGTCAGCACAGTATGATGCGCCGGCCGTATTCGGGGCATATAAAAACAGTATGCTGCTGGAACTGAAGGAATACAGTCCGATGCTGCACAGTATGTTAAAGTCCGCAGAGTTGTCTTTTGAAGCAGATGATAAAGTCGTTCTGACGCTGGAAGATATTCCGCTGTATCATCAGAAAAGCGGGGAACTTCTGCAGATTCTGGACAAGATCGTCTGTGAAAGATGCGGCGTACGGGCTTTCTTTGAAGTGGCATATGAAGAGCCGAAGGAAAGCAGATACCGGGAAGAGGACGACATTAAGATCGCACGCCGGATCGCGGAAATTGCAGGAAACCGTGCGGCTGTTTCCCAGACGAGTGACAGTGAGTATGTGGATATGAGCGGTGTGGACGGAAATGAATTTGAGCATACTGCAGCGCCTGTGCAGGGAGCAGATGCAAAGATCGCTGAACAATCGCAGAAACAGCCGGTGCAGAAGGCAGAACCTGCACAGCCACCGAAAAAGGAATTTAAAAAAGAAGGCAAAAAAGACTTTAAGAGCTTCCGCAGACAGGGCAAGCGTTCGGACAACCCGGATGTATTGTATGGCTATGATGTGGAAGGTGAGATCGTTCCGATGGATCAGATTCTGGATGAAATGGGAGAGATCACGATCCGCGGTAAGGTACTGAGCGTAGAAGAACGTGAGATCCGTAACGAAAAGACGATCGTCAGCTTCTTCATTACAGACTTTACGGATACGATGAAATGTAAGATGTTCTGTCCGAATGAAGAACTCCCGAATATCCGGGAAGGTGTCAAAAAGGGTGCCTTTCTGCTTGTCAGGGGACTTTGCGCAATGGACAGTTTTGATAAAGATCTTACAATCTCTATCAAGAGTCTGCAAAAGACAAAAGATTTTACCGTGACCAGAATGGATCACAGTGCAAAAAAACGTGTAGAACTGCACTGCCATACCAAAATGAGCGATATGGACGGTGTTTCCGATGTTATCGATATTGTAAAGCGGGCATATAAATGGGGACATCCGGCGATCGCGATCACAGATCACGGTGTGGTACAGGCACTTGCGGATGTATTTCATACCTGGCAGGATCTGTACAAAGGTGCGAAGGCAGAGGCGGAAAAGGAAGGAAAGCAGCTTGACAGACAGGATTTCTTCAAGGTGATCTGTGGCTGTGAGATCTATCTGGTAGATGATCTGAAAAATATCGTGGTCAATCCAAAGGGACAATCCCTGATGGATCCTTTTGTCGTATTTGATATTGAAACAACCGGTTTTTCAAGTGTGACAAACCATATTATAGAGATTGGTGCGGTAAAGGTGGAGAATGGAAAGATCGTAGACCGTTTTTCAACTTATGTAAACCCACAGGAGCCAATCCCGTACCGGATCACCAAGCTGACAACGATCACAGATGCAGATGTTATGGATGCACCGACGATCGATCAGGTGTTACCGGAGTTTTTTGCCTTTTGCGAAGGCTGCGTACTGGTGGCACACAATGCTTCTTTTGATACGGGCTTTATTAAGGAAAATGCGAGAAGACTGGAGCTGCCCTATGAATATACACATGTGGATACGCTTGCCATGGCACGTGTACTGCTGCCGCAGCTTGCAAAATTTACATTGGATCATGTGGCAAAGACAGTCGGTGTATCTCTGGAAAATCATCACCGTGCGGTAGATGATGCAGAGGCAACGGCAGAAATTTTTGAGAAATTTATTCCGATGCTG
>DJNY01000164.1:2130-3749 GCA_002441865.1 Lachnospiraceae bacterium UBA6452
GATTATGTCCGGAAAACACCGTCTTATCATGCCATTGTACTGGCGAAAAATGATGTGGGGCGTGTCAATTTATACAAGCTGATCTCAGCCTCCCATCTGCAGTATTTTAACAGACGACCAAAAGTACCGAAGAGCCTGATCCTCGAAAACAGGGAGGGACTGATCCTCGGAAGTGCCTGTGAAGCGGGAGAACTGTACAGGGCACTGCTGCGCGGGGCACCGCAGGCGGAGATCGCCGATATCGTGAATTTCTATGATTATCTGGAGATCCAGCCGAACGGCAATAATGCATTTATGATCGATTCCGATAAGTCAGATCATGAAAACATTCATTCTATAGAAGACATTCAGGAGATCAATAAGAAGATCTGCGATCTGGGAGAAGAGTTCAATAAGCCGGTCTGTGCAACATGTGATGTACATTTTCTGGATCCGGAAGATGAGGTCTACCGCCGCATCATCATGGCAGGAAACGGTTTCAAAGATGCGGATTCCCAGGCTCCGTTATATCTGCGTACCACGGAGGAAATGCTGGCGGAGTTTGAATATTTGGGAAGTGATAAGGCACGGGAGGTAGTCATTGATAACACAAACCTGATCGCGGATATGGTAGATTCCATCGATCCGGTCAGACCGGATAAGTGTCCGCCTGTCATTGAAAACAGTGACCAGACACTGACGGATATCTGCTACCGGAGAGCGCATGAGATCTATGGTGAGGTATTGCCGGATATTGTGGAAAAACGACTGGAAAAGGAACTGCATTCCATTATTTCCAACGGATTTGCCGTTATGTATATCATTGCGCAGAAGCTGGTATGGAAATCAGTGGAGGATGGATATCTGGTTGGTTCCCGTGGTTCCGTAGGTTCTTCCTTCGTTGCCAATATGGCGGGAATTACAGAGGTTAATTCTTTAAGCCCGCATTATTATTGTAAGAAATGTCACTATTATGATTTTGATTCGCCGGAGGTTAAAGCATATGCCGGTAAGGCAGGATGTGATATGCCGGATAAGATCTGTCCGAACTGCGGCGAAAAGCTGGTTAAGGACGGTTTTGATATTCCGTTTGAAACATTCCTTGGATTTAAGGGAGATAAGGAGCCGGATATCGACCTGAACTTCTCAGGGGAATATCAGAGTAAGGCACATAAATATACAGAAGTTATTTTCGGTTACGGGCAGACATTCCGCGCCGGAACGATCGGTACGCTGGCAGAAAAGACAGCGTATGGATATGTGATGAAATATTATGAGGAGCGTGGCATTCATAAGCGCCGCTGTGAAATTGAACGAATCGCAGAAGGCTGTACCGGTGTCAGACGTTCAACCGGACAGCATCCGGGCGGTATCGTTGTACTGCCGCTGGGCGAGGAGATCAACTCCTTTACACCCGTACAGCATCCGGCAAATGATATGACAACGGATATCGTAACCACACATTTTGATTACCATAAGATCGACCACAACCTGTTAAAGCTTGATATTCTCGGGCACGATGATCCTACCATGATCCGTATGCTGCAGGACCTGACCGGAATAGATCCGACAAAGATCCCGCTGGACGATAAGCAGGTTATGAGTCTGTTCCAGAATACAGATGCACTTGGTGTCAAGCC
>DJNY01000222.1:0-4206 GCA_002441865.1 Lachnospiraceae bacterium UBA6452
CGTCTGATCTCTGTCTGGATGTTCGTCAGAGGTTCCAGTTCATCAAAAAAAGCGGAAAGACAGTCGGTATATTCTTTTTCCATACGTCCGTAGCTTTTGATGCGCGTGACATTTTCAAGCTGTCCGGCGATCTGCAGAAGCTCTGTGCAGCTTAAAGAACCGCCGATGGCAAGATGCTTGCAGGCATAGGAAAAATCGTGGTTGTTACCAAAGGAAATGCTGCCCTTTTTGAACAGGCGGTCAAGTGCTGCTGCGGTCTGTTCCTGACGCAGATCGATCTGCGAAATGGAGTTGCCCGGCTGCAGATTTTCGCACATTTTCCGCCCCGGATCTGATGTTGCTTTATCTATCAATAAACGTATGATCTTATCGTATTCAAGAGTGTGTAATGCTTTCTGGTTCATAATAGCCTCCTTATCCACAAAGTATAACACAGGCAGGGCAAAATTACTATGCAAGGATTCTTGTGGAAATACCCTTAAAATGATATACTGAAAGCTGGTAACAGCTAAGGAGAAGAGTGGTAAATGGAAGATAAAGAGTATGAATTTGTGCATGAAACGATAAAGAAAAAGCCGGTCAATAAAAAGAAACTTCTGCGCAGGACGGTTCTGACGGCCGCGTTTGCTGTTGTATTCGGTCTGGTGGCGTGCGTTACTTTTCTTCTGCTCGAGCCGGTGATCAATAATATACTCAATCCGGAAAAAATCTCCAAGGTAGAATTCCCGGAGGAAAAGAAAGAGGTAAAGCCCCAGGAGCTTTTGACGGAGGAGAGCGTTGCCCAGCAGGAAGTACAAAGGCAGGAGGCGGCAGTGGAAGAGGCAAAGGAAGAAGCAATCCAGTCCGCCACAACTGCGTTGGGGATTGACCAGTATGAGCAGCTGTATCAGGAACTGTATGCTTATGCACAGGATTCCATGGATTTTATGGTGTCTGTGATCGGCATTTCAGAGATGCAGGACTGGCTGCAGGGGACATTTGAAAATGAAAATACGACTGCGGGACTGATCCTGGCGGACAATACTGCAGAGCTATTGATCCTGGCAGATACCGGTTCAATGGAAAATGCAAGCCAGTATTATGTCAGATTCTGTGATAAGCAGATGACGGAGGCTCATATCAAGCAGAAGGACAGTCAGACGGGGCTTACGATCCTCGCAGTTTCCAAGGATGAGATCCATTCCGCAACGATGGATGAGATCAGAATCGCCGAGCTGGGCATTTCGGGAGATGATGCGATCGTTGGTCAGCCGGTGATCGCAATCGGTGCACCACAGGGAACTTACGGTTCCGTCAGTTATGGTATGATCACTGCCAATAAGGGCAGATTAAATCTGACGGATGCATCTTATAATCTGCTGACCACCGATCTGAATACGGGGACAGCACCGAGCGGTGTTCTGATCAATCTGGAAGGAAAGGTGCTTGGCGTTATGGCAGGAAGTGTCACCGGACAACCGCTTACGGTTTTCGGCATATCGGATATCAAGACACTTATCGCAAAGCTGTCCAATAATGAAAAAAGAGCTTATTTTGGTATCAAAGGTGTCGATGTAACGGATGATGCCCATAAAGAAATGGGTGTACCGTATGGTGCTTATGTGACGGAAGTTGTCTCACAGTCACCGGCGATGCGTGCGGGTGTCTCCAATGGAGATATCATTATCAAGATCGGGGATCATCTGATCTCCTCTTATAAAGAATACAGAGCAGTTATTCTGTCCCTGTCTCCGCAAAATGTTGTGGAAATGACAGTCATGCGGTTTGACGGAACAGAATATAAAGAAGTGATATTAGAAATTACAGCAGAAGAAGCAGAATAGGAGCGGAAAAATGAAATTTATCCAGGATTATAAAGAAGGCGACAGAGTATCAGACATTTATCTTTGCAAGCATAAGCAGTTGGCAACTACCAAGAATGGTAAGCCATATGAAACTGCTGTACTGCAGGACAAAACGGGAACGATCGATGCAAAGATCTGGGATCCGAACAGCATGGGGATCGGTGATTACGATGCACTGGATTATATCGAGATTTACGGCGAGGTAACCTCTTTCCAGGGAGCAAACCAGATCAATGTAAAGCGTCTGCGCCGTTGTCAGGAAGGCGAATATGATCCGGCTAACTATCTGCCGGTCAGCAAGAAGAATATCGATCAGATGATGCATGAGCTGATAAAGTTCATTGACAGTATTGAAAATACATATTTAAAGGCACTTCTGCAAAGCTTTTTTGTGGAGGATGAGGAGTTTGTAAAAGTATTCCGTAATTCCTCAGCAGCTAAAACCGTGCATCATGGATTTGTCGGTGGCTTACTGGAGCATACGCTCAGTGTGACAAAGCTGTGTGACTATTATTGCGGGGCTTATCCGATGTTGAAGCGTGATCTGCTTCTGACAGCCGCAATGCTGCATGATATCGGTAAGGTAAAGGAGCTTTCCAGCTTTCCGGAAAATGATTACACGGATATCGGTAATCTGCTCGGACATATCGTAATGGGCTGTGAAATGACAGGGGAAAAGGCAGCACAGATCGATGGCTTCCCGACAGATCTGTTAAACGAACTGAAGCACTGCATTTTAGCACATCACGGTGAACTGGAATACGGTTCTCCGAAAAAACCTGCACTGATGGAAGCAGTTGCGCTGAATTTTGCGGATAATACGGATGCAAAGCTGGAGACATTCACAGAACTTCTGGAATCTACATCCGAGACAGGCTGGCTGGGCTACAACAGACTGCTGGAAACAAATGTCAGAGCGACAAAATTGTTATAAAATTGTGTGCGTGCATGAAATGTATCAGGAAGGATAGAAACAGGATCATTTATGGAATATAAGAAAAACAGTCAGGTCGAAATTGAGATCACAGACACGGGTGTTTCCGGCGAGGGCATCGGAAAGATCGACGGATTCACACTCTTTGTAAAGGATGCAGTGCAGGGCGATAAAGTTCTGGCACTTCTGACAAAAGTAAAAAAGAATTATGCATACGCAAGATGTGAGAAGGTACTTGTACCTTCTCCTTTTCGCATAGAGCCGCGCTGCCCGATCTATAAGCCATGTGGTGGTTGTCAGCTGCAGGCAGTTGCCTATGACAAACAGCTTCAGATCAAGCAGCAGAAGGTATTTGGCAATCTGCAGCGCATCGGCGGATTCGCGGCGGAAGAGATCGAAAGCGTGATGGAGCCTATTATCGGAATGGAAGATCCGTATCATTATCGTAACAAGGCGCAATATCCGATTGGCGTAGATAAAGATGGAAATCCGGTTGCGGGCTTTTACGCCGGCAGAACACATTCGATCATTCCGGGCACAGACTGCTGTATCGGCGCAGAAACGGATGGTGTGATCCTGCGGGAAATCCTTGCTTTCATGAAGCAGTACCAGATTTCTGCTTATCAGGAAGAAAGCGGCAGAGGGCTGGTGCGCCATGTACTCATCCGGACAGGCTTTACGACAGGTGAGATCATGGTCTGCCTAGTGATCAATGGAAAGAAACTGCCGCATGAGCAGGAACTGATATCTGCACTTACAAAGCTGAAGTTATGTGAGAATACGCGAAAATCTGATGGGATACAGAAAAATGCTGATGGAACGGAAGAGCAGCATGAAGAAGAGCCGGAAAAACAGATCGTATCGATCTCACTCAGTATCAATCAGGAAAATACAAATGTCATCATGGGAAAGGAGATCAGACTCCTTTATGGTAAGCCATATATTACTGATTATATCGGAGACGTGGCATTTCAGATTTCACCGCTTTCCTTTTTTCAGGTCAATCCGGTGCAGACTAAGAAGCTGTATGGAACTGCGTTAGCCTATGCTGACCTGCAGGGAAAAGAGACTGTCTGGGATCTGTACTGTGGGATCGGAACGATCTCCTTATTTCTGGCACAGAAGGCAAAAGCCGTCTATGGCGTAGAGATCGTACCACAGGCAATCGGAGATGCCAGAAAAAATGCTGCCCTGAATCATATGGAAAATGCTACATTCTTTGTGGGAAAGGCAGAAGAGGTACTGCCGGACTGGTATGCGAAAAATAGTCAGGAAGAGAGCGAGATGGCGCATCCTGATGTGATCGTGGTGGATCCGCCACGAAAGGGCTGTGACGAGAAGTGCCTCGATACCATGCTCAAGATGCAGCCTGACCGCATTGTTTATGTCAGTTGCGACAGCGCAACACTTGCCCGCGACCTCCGCATT
>DJNY01000222.1:4272-6240 GCA_002441865.1 Lachnospiraceae bacterium UBA6452
AT
Organism: Lachnospiraceae bacterium UBA6452; assembly: GCA_002441865.1. Taxonomy (GTDB): domain Bacteria; phylum Bacillota; class Clostridia; order Lachnospirales; family Lachnospiraceae; genus CAG-194. The sequence goes on from DJNY01000222.1 coordinate 4,275, forward strand.
GAGCGTGCATGTGGAGACGGTTTGTTTGCTGTCCAAACTCCATGAGGCGAAGTAACATGTGAAGTTTGATATGGATGAGACGGATTTGACATCTGCGGAGCGTAAGGTGAATTATGAGGAAATAATGGATTATGTATTGACGCATAGTGGCTTGAAGGTTACCAACTTATACATTGCACAGATAAAGCAAAAATATGATATTATTGAAAGAGAAAATTACAATATTTCCAAGTTGGAAAATGAAAAATGGTCGCAGCGTCCGCTGGAAAAAGTGATTGTGAAAGTGTTGAAACAATTTAAGATATTTTCATAATTTGCTAGACAGGAGGTTATAAACATGGCAAAAGACTTGACAAATTCGAGATTGGACAGACAAAATATATTAAATAATGAAATTGCAATAGACGAAATACAAAAAAAGTCAGGAATAGACGGTATTTTATGGGATGGTAAGGTCTATGTAACTCGTGAAATGACAGCTAATTTTTTTAAAGTTGATATAAGAACAATTAGCCGTTATTTGGAGCAAAATGGAGAAGAACTTTCTGCAAATGGCTATCAGGTGCTTCGTGGGAAAAAGTTAAAAGATTTTTTAGAAGCTGCAAAGGATTCTGGCAAGGACATTTATGTCCCTACCAAGACAACAGTGCTTGGAGTATTTGATTTTCGTGCATTTTTAAATATGGCTATGCTTTTATCTGAAAGTGATAAAGCAAGGGCATTGCGACAGTTGATGTTGGATATAGTTATTGATCTTATTAACCGTAAAACTGGTGGTGGAACAAAATATATCAATCAGCGGGATAAAGACTTTGTTTTTTCCTCTTTACAAGAAGATAATTACCGTAGGAAATTTACGGACGCGTTAAAAAATTATGTGGAAGATAACCGATACAAATATGCTCATTTTACTGATATGATATATGTAAGTATATTTAAGGAAAAAGCAAAAGAATATAAGAAAATTTTGGATTTGAAAGCAAATGATAAGGTTCGGGATACTTTTTATAGCGAAATATTGGATATTATTGCAGCTTATGAGAGCGGGCTTGCTGATGCTATAAAACGTGAATACGAGCAAGTAGGTCATACTTTATCACAACAAGAAACGGAAGAAATTTTTAGATGTTTTGAAAATATGGCTTTGTGGAAGCCACTTATTCAGCGTGGCCGAGTGAAAATGGCAAGTCGTGATATGGCATTAAGGGATGCATTTCATTATCAATTATCAGAGTATATACAACCTCTCGATAAAGATGAATATCAAAAATTTCTGGGCACTGCTGGAGATGAATTGGACAAATTGATGCAGGAAAATCAAGAAGTTTTACGCAGGTTGAAGGAGCGTGACTAAATGGACGGAATCATTTATTTAACGCTTGAACAAGCAGAGGTAATACATAAAAAGACAATCCAATATAGTGGTGGTGGAACTTATGAATCTTTGGATATTGGAAAGCTTGACAGTGTTTTGCAGCATATACAAAACGATGAATATTACCCGACATTTGTGGATAAACTGACACATTTATTCTTTTGCACCTGTGAATTTCATTGCTTTGCTGATGGTAATAAAAGACTTGCAATCACATTATCGTTACAATTTCTATTATTTAATGGATACATGGGAATTGCAAAAAACTTTATGTCGATTACCGAAAATATCAGTTATCATGTTGCGGCAGGAAAGATAAGTAAAGAGCTTCTTCATAAAATAATGACAGCTATTATGGACGGCACATATGAGCAAAATGAAACGCTTAAGATTGAGATAATGAATGCTATTGTGGAGTAGTTTATAAGCAAGAAACTAAGAGTATGCTCATTGTTATAGTAAGGGAGCGAAAGTTTGGACAAAATGTATATGTTGAGATGTTTGTTTTATTAAACTGATAGGGAAAGAGGACATTCCTGAACTGTAAGTTTTACAGGTCGGGAGATGTCCTTTTTTATTCATAGAAGTATG
>DJNY01000170.1:0-8282 GCA_002441865.1 Lachnospiraceae bacterium UBA6452
CTCTTTGCTTCTTTTATTCCTTTTCCGGTTCTGACAACGACTTTTCATATGCCTCAAGAATGACCTTCTGCATATGGTCTCTTGTCTCGGAGTTGATCGGATGGGCAATGTCGCGGTATTCTCCATCGGATGCTTTCTTGCTCGGCATCGCAATAAACATTCCCTTTTCACCTTCTATAACTTTGATATCATGTACGACAAACACATCGTCCAAAGTAATGGAAACAACTGCTTTCATCTTTCCTTCTTTTGCAATCTTGCGTACACGAACGTCTGTAATGTTCATCTTAAATTCCCCCTTTATCGAATTTTAGTATAAACTACATGACATAGCGGTCGTTTTTCTCAATGACGATCTTAATATCATTTTCCCCTTTATGGTAAGAATTTGCATGGATCGTATCATGGCTTTCCACGATACAATTCTCAATGTAAGTATTGTCACCGATATAAACATCATTCAGGATGATGGAATTCTTAATAGTACAATTACTTCCCACAAATACCTTCTTGAAGATGATTGAATTCTCTACTGTACCGTTGATGATGCTTCCGCTGGAGATCAGGCTGTTCTTGATCTGCGCACCCACATTATATTTTGCAGGAGGAAGATCATCTACTTTGGAGTAGATATCCGGATACTGACGGAAGAAATAATCTCTGACATCCGGCTTCAGGAAATCCATATTCGCATTGAAATAATCTTCTACTGTTGCAATGTTTTTCCAGTAATCCCGGATCTTATAGCCATAGATTCTCTTCAGATTCTTGTAACGGATCAGAATATCCTTTACAAAATCATACTGCCCTTCTTCAGCAGCCTTCTCGATCAGCTCAATGAGCTGACGGCGACGGATCACATAAATACCGCAGGAAATTGTATTTGAATTTGCTACGATCGGTTTCTCTTCAAACTCTTCGATACGGCTTTCCTCATTCATCTTTAAGATACCGTAACGGTCTACATTTTCGCCTGCTGGCATATCTTTGCATACTACCGTAATATCAGCTTTCTTTGCGATATGATATTCCAGTACCTTATTATAATCCATTTTATAAACGCAGTCGCCGGAAGCGATCACGACATATGGCTCATGACTTTCCTTCAGGAAATCCAGATTCTGGTAGATCGCATCTGCTGTTCCACGGTACCAGGAACTGTTCTCACTTGTAACGGTAGGTGTAAAAACAGAAAGGCCTCCCTGTTTTCTACCGAAATCCCACCATTTGGAAGAGCTCAGATGCTCATTCAGACTCCTCGCATTATACTGTGTAAATACTGCCACACGCTGAATGCGCGAATTTGTCATATTACTCAGGGCAAAATCGATACTGCGGTAACTGCCCGCTACAGGCATTGCAGCAATCGCACGCTTCTGCGACAGCTCTTTCATTCTGTGATTGTTTCCACCTGCTAAGATAATTCCTATTGCTCTCATGACCTGTCACCTGCCTTAATCAAAGTTTTTCCGCTTCCAAGATAGTAATCTGTGTAATCCTCAACCGTTGTAATACCGGATACTACAGAATTCTTACCTACCGTTACCTTGGAAGGAATCACGGATTTTTCTCCTATTGTGACAAGTCCATGATTATAAATATGCGGATCTGTTTCGTTGTCTACTTCTTCGCCGATGCCCAGCTTGACATAGTCACCGATCTCAACATTTTCCGCAACGATTGCCTTATTCAGTTCACAGCCTTTACCGATCTGTGTCTCATTCATAATGATAGAATCCCGTACAACAGTGTCTGCACCGATCGTTACGCCGCAGCCGATAACGGAATTATAAACTTTACCGTAAATCTGGGAACCTTCACCGATGATGCATTTCTCGATCTCACTGTCGGATGAGATATACTGCGGTGGCAGGATATCACTCTTTGTATAGATCTTCCAGTATTCTTCATACAGATTGAATTCCGGAACGATGTCGATCAGCTCCATATTTGCTTCCCAGTAGGAATTCAGCGTTCCTACATCTTTCCAGTAGCCATTGAACTCGTATGCATAGCACGGAGCTCCGTTGGAATGGCAATACGGAATGACGTGTTTACCAAAGTCAAGCGCCGGCTGGGATGCATTTGCAATCAGTGCTTCCTTTAATGTCTTCCAGTTAAATATGTAAATACCCATACTTGCAAGATTGCTTCGTGGGTTTGCCGGTTTTTCTTCAAATTCGCTGATCTTACGGTCTTCGTCTGTGATCAGGATACCAAATCTCTTGGCCTCCTCAAGCGGGACAGGCATTGCAGCCAGTGTAACCTCTGCACCCTTTGCCTTATGATAATCCAGCATTACCTCATAATCCATTTTATAAATATGATCTCCGGAAAGGATCAATACATAATCCGGATTATAGCTGTCCATATACTCAATATTCTGATAGATGGCATTTGCCGTTCCTGTATACCATTCCGTATCTGTGCTCTTCTCGTATGGCGGAAGTACGGAAACACCGCCGATATTACGATCCAGATCCCACGGAATACCAATTCCAATGTGTGTATTTAACCGAAGCGGCTGATACTGTGTTAAAACACCTACTGTATCAACTCCCGAATTAATGCAGTTACTAAGCGGAAAGTCAATGATTCTGTATTTTCCCCCAAACGCTACTGCTGGTTTCGCAACCTTCGCAGTTAATACACCAAGTCTGCTGCCCTGACCTCCAGCTAAAAGCATGGCGATCATCTCTTTTTTGATCATACTGTCACCCCTTACTTGTGTAATATCGATTTTTTACACAATATTTTCCGAAATCTATCATTTCAGTTTCATCGATATTTTGATTATAGCATATAATAATGATAAAGTGAATGTTTTTTACAAATAAAATCCGTCTTTTTTCAGTTTATTTTGTACAAAAAGTCAAATAATCCGCCTTTATTTTTCTGCTTTTTGTACAAAATTTCTTTTCTATATTTTCCCCAAAAAATATCTATCACTTTTTTTGTAAAATTTGTCTAAAATGCATCTGTATTTTTCATTCCCTCTCTTGTGCAGATGATATTCTTTAGAGTATAATGGTTCTGATCCAATCAAACATATTTTAATAGGAAGTGTCATTATGTATCAAATCGATTTTAATAAACCAATTGCCATCCACTTTATCGGGATCGGCGGTATCAGCATGAGCGGTCTTGCTGAAATTTTACTGGACCGCGGATTCCGTGTCAGCGGTTCCGATGCCAAAGAAAGTGATCTGACAAAGCATCTGATCCAAAAAGGTGCTGTCGTAAAATATGGGCAGCGTGCCTCCAACATCACGGATGACATCCAGCTTGTTGTTTATACAGCAGCGATCCATCCGGATAATCCCGAGCTCATGGAAGCAGAGAAAAAGAATATCCCCTGTATGACAAGAGCAGTCCTGCTCGGTGAAATCATGCAGAACTATCAGACACCGATCGCCATCAGCGGAACGCATGGTAAAACAACGACCACATCCATGTTGTCCGAAATCCTGCTGGCAATGGACACAGATCCTACTTTATCGATCGGCGGTATTTTAAAAGATATTGGTGGTAATATCAGAATCGGAAGTTCTGAGCTTTTTGTCGCAGAAGCATGCGAGTATACAAACAGCTTTTTAAGCTTTTTTCCAAAGATCAGCGCGATTCTGAATATCGACGCCGACCATCTGGACTTTTTCAAGGATCTGCAGGATATCCGCAATTCATTCCGTAAATTTGCGTGTCTGCTTCCCGCTGACGGAACGCTTGTCATCAATGGCGAGATTGAACATGTTTCCGAGATCACCCACGATCTTCCCTGTCGTGTGATCACGTACGGTTTTTCGGAAGATTTTGATGTTTATGCAACTGATGTTACCTTTGATGCCATGGCACGCGGGTCTTACCGCATTCATTTAAAGAAGGATGACAGAGAAACTGTTTTCCCCGTTTCTCTCGGTGTGACGGGTTGCCACAATATTTCCAACTCCATGGCTGCGATCGCGATCGCCTATCTGCTGCTTGACGGAGCTCCGGAAGTGATCTGTGAAGCACTGAAAAATTTTAATGGTACTGACAGACGATTCCAGTACAAAGGCAAGCTTCTTGAGACAACTATAATAGATGATTATGCGCATCACCCGACAGAAATAACCGCTACCTTAAAAACAGCGCAAAATTATCCGCATAAAAAGCTCTGGTGTGTTTTCCAGCCGCATACTTACACGCGTACCAAAGCACTTCTGCCGGGATTTGCAAAAGCACTTTCCCTTGCAGACCATGTAGTACTGGCTGATATTTACGCAGCAAGAGAAACGGATACGCTTGGCATCAGCTCCCGTACCTTACAGGCTGAAATCGAAAAACTGGGAACGCCTTGCGACTATTTCCCTTCTTTTGACCAGATTGAAAACTTTTTATTGGAAAATTGTGAGCCGAATGATCTGTTGATAACTATGGGCGCCGGAGACGTCTATAAAATCGGCGAAAACCTGCTTGGTAAATAACTTATCCACATTATCCACATTTTTTGGTGTGTAATTCACAGAAAAAGATGTGGATAATTTTGTTTACATAACCTTTATATGGCAGCACCTGCTGCCTGCGTCAAAAAGCGACAATCTATCACACCTTTTCCTGGTTTACAAAGCATGCGCGCGGACAACTTATCCACCTTATCCACATTGTCCACATTTCCCGCAAGCCCAGCATTTACAAGGGTTTGCAGAAAAATGGCTATTTCATTTTAAAAATGTCTGTGCTATAATTTCCTTTGCTATTAAAATAAGGTCAGGTGAATGAAATGAGTCGTCTTACGATATACAGAGATGATTATAGTGATGCTACGATCGTATCCAATCAGTTTATTGATGAGTATATGGAAAATGCCAATGATGCGCAGATCAAAGTCTACCTTTATCTGCTGCGCATGATGCATGCCAATCTGCCTACGAGCATCTCTGATATCGCAGACAAGTTTAACCATACAGAAAAGGATGTCGTCCGTGCACTTTCCTATTGGGAAAAGAAAAATCTGGTACGGATCGAATATGACGAAAACGGCGAGATCCTTGCCCTGCATATGCAGTCCGGCGCTTCTTCCGCGCCCGCTGCTCCCGTCAGTCAAAAGGAAGCCTACACCGAAGCCCCGCAGCCTAAAGCAGTAAAGAAGGTTTCCGCACCGGAAGTACAGCCGGCAAAGAGCAGACCCTCCTACAGTCTGGATGAGGTCGCTGCTTTCCAGCAGGAGGAAGAAGCATCCCAGATCATCTTTATCGCGGAACAGTATCTGGGACGGGTTCTGACCGTTCCTGACATCAGGACGATCATCTTCTTATATCAGGATCTGCATTTTTCGACCGATCTGATCGATTATCTGATCGAATACTGTGTTGGCAAAGGGCATCGGGAAATGCGCTATATCGAAAAGGTTGCGATCAACTGGTCAGAAGAAAAGATCACGACTGTCCAGCAGGCAAAACAGCAGTCCCACAAGTACAATAAGATCGTCTACACGGTCATGAACGCACTCGGACGGACAGGCGCGCCAACAGCAAAGGAAGCGGATTTTGTAAACCGTTGGGAAAAGGAATACGGTTTCACGCATGACATGATCCTCGCAGCCTGCGAAAAAGCAGCTCTTGCTGTGGATAAAAACCGCATCGAATATACAGACGGCATTTTAAAAAGCTGGCTGAAACAAAATATACATAACCTTTCAGAGGCAGAAGCCGCCAGCAAGGCTTTTTCCCAGAAGAAACAGACAACTGCTGCAAAGACAAACAGTTTTCATGATTTCAAACAACGCAAATATGACTACGATGCTTTAGAAAAGGAGCTTCTCAGTAATTAATGATCACAAATTCCCAGTTTAAGGCGATCACTGCCAACTACGAAAAAATACAGAATAAAAACCGCCATATCCTTCTGCAGCGTAAGGAAGAGATTTATGCCAGACTGCCTGCCTATCGGGAGCTGGAACAGCAGATTTCCAGTCTGTGCATTGCGCAGGGGCGCAAACTCCTTGGCGGCGATAAACAGGCGCTTGATGAAATGAAGGAACAGCTTCACGCACTTTCCGCACAGAAGCAGCAGATGCTTAAGGAGCATGGCTATCCGGCCGATTATCTGGAGCCAGTTTATGACTGTCCGGACTGTCATGACACAGGATATCTGCCGGATCACAGTAAGTGCCACTGCATGAAGCAGAAAATAGCACATTATCTGTATGAGCAGTCAGGTCTTGAGAATTTACTGGAAACTGAAAATTTTTCTCATCTTTCGACTGCTTACTACCAGGGTGAAGATCTGGTGCGGTTTGAGAAGGCCGTGCAAAATGCCAGAAAATTTGTATCAGATTTCAGTTCCCACTACCACAATCTGCTTTTTTATGGTACAGTAGGTACCGGGAAATCGTTTTTATCCTGTTGTATTGCAAAAGAATTACTGGATGCAGGCTACTGTGTTCTCTATTTCAGTGCCTGTTCTTTATTCGATAGAATTTCCGAATACACCTTCGGTTCCAGGGATCGTGAGAATCTTGCACAGCTCTATCAGGATCTGTACGCATGCGATCTTCTGATCATTGACGATCTCGGGACAGAGCTTGCCAACGGATTTGTTGCTTCCGAGCTTTTCACGATCTTAAATGAAAGGCATCTGCGCAAAAGATCCACCATCATTTCCAGCAACATTTCACTGGAAGAACTCAGCGAGCATTATTCGGAAAGACTGTTTTCCCGCATTACCAGTAATTATGAGCTTTTTAAATTTACCGGTTCCGATATCCGGATTCAAAAAAAATTATCAGGCAGAAAGTGAGGATATTTCATCGTGGCAAAACGTGAAGAAATGAGAAACTTGGAAACCATTCCCGTCGGTTCGCTCGGGATCATTGCCTTAAAAGGCTGTCAGGAGCTTGGCGAGAAGGTCGATCAGTATCTGGTTGACTGGCGTACAGAAAGGGAAAATGAACACAAGGACAGCCTTGCATTCAAAGGGTATCAGAGAAGTTCTTACCTGCTGCAGGCAAAGGTACCGCGTTTTGGATCCGGTGAAGCAAAAGGTGTTATTTTAGAATCTGTTCGAGGCAACGACCTGTATCTGCTTGTAGATGTTGCCAACTACAGCCTGACCTATTCTCTCTGCGGACATGAAAATCATATGTCTCCGGATGACCATTATCAGGATTTAAAGAGAATTATCGCAGCTGTCGGCGGAAAGGCACGTCGTATCACAGTCATTATGCCATTCCTGTACGAAAGCAGACAGCATAAGAGAACAGCACGTGAATCCCTTGACTGTGCACTGGCTCTGCAGGAGCTTACCAACATGGGCGTTGACAATATCATCACTTTCGACGCACATGATCCCCGTGTACAGAACGCGATCCCGCTGAACGGTTTTGAAACTGTTTCTCCTACTTACCAGTTTATCAAAGGCTTACTGAAACATGTAAAAGACCTCACGATCGATTCCGATCATATGATGGTCATCAGCCCTGACGAAGGCGGTATGGGACGTGCTATTTATATGGCAAACGTACTTGGACTTGATATGGGTATGTTCTATAAGAGACGTGATTATACACAGATCGTGGACGGTCGTAACCCGATCGTTGCACATGAATTCTTGGGAAGCAGCGTGGAAGGCAAAGATGTGATCGTTATCGACGATATGATCAGTTCCGGTGAAAGCGTTCTGGAAGTTGCAGCAGAACTGAAAGCCCGTAAGGCAAAACGTGTATTCATCTGCGCTACCTTCGGTCTTTTCACAAACGGTCTTTCCAAATTTGATATCGCTTATGAAGATGGTCTGATCGCAGGCGTTCTGACAACCAACCTTGTATACCAGACACCGGATCTTTTAGAGCGTCCGTACTATATCAACTGTGATATGAGCAAATACATTGCTTACATCATCGATACATTAAATCATGATGCATCCATCAGCGATCTGCTCAATCCAAGTGATCGTATCCAGGCTGCGATCGCAAAGTATAAGGCGCATGAATATTAGAATTGAAACTAATTGATTATGCAATAAATAATATGAAATATTAAGAAACAGCTCCCTAGTATATTTTGATGCACGCTGCGCATGCTTTTCTACTAAGGCACATGCTGGCATTCATATGGCACGCGGATATTCGACATCCTGTCTCAGATCCGCTGCCACGACATCCGTGTCGTGGCACCATATTCATCACCAGCATTTAGCCAAGTAGAAATACGCATTTGCAGCTATCGCATCCTAATATACTATGGAGCTGTTTTTGTTTTTCGTTATGAGTATTCACTTTTAGTAACATTAAACATTAATAATCT
>DJNY01000170.1:8368-9653 GCA_002441865.1 Lachnospiraceae bacterium UBA6452
CTTCAGAAGTTTCTGTAGTTTCCGGCTCTACGACTGTGGATGGAACGACAGCTGCGCCTTCCGCTTCGTGTGGCTCTGCAACGTTCTTTGCCGCATCTGATGGAGATTTCTTTTTGTTTTCAATCTCTGTTTTCAGTTCTTCGATCTTTGCAAGTGCTTCTGTGATCGTCTGCATCTGTTCGCTGTAGATGCTGTCCACATCGTCCTTATGCGCCAGATAGTAGGCTTCTCCGATCTCCTGATATGCTTTCTTTACAATACCCTCCTGCTTGCCGACCTGCAGGGAAAGTCCCGGAATCTCAGCGTAGTTTTTTGCTTTCTTTGTGGCATCGCTTTCCTTGATCGTCTGGAAAGTTTCTCCTGCCTTTGCGCTCAGCTTATTCAAAAAATCCATGTTTCTACCTCCTGTAAATACCTTTTCCTTTTTATTACATCATATACTCCGGATACTTCTTTTTCAATAAAGGAAATATTAAATTTACATGATTTCAACATTTCCTGCACAGACTAAAACAGACTATATCAAAGGAGCGGATTTTATGCAGGAAATTATTTATATTATTCTATTATCTTTCGGATCGATCATTACTCTTTTTATCCTGACCAAGCTCATGGGATACCGGCAGATGTCGGAAATGAGCATGTTTGATTATATCAACGGCATTACGATCGGTTCGATCGCCGCGGAAATGGCGACTTCACTGGAGCAGAGCTTCTGGCAGCCTTTTACCGCCATGGTCGTCTACGGCATTTGCGGCATTTTCTTATCCTTTGCCACAGGCAAAAGCATCAAGCTCAGGCGCATCATTACAGGCAAACCGATCACACTGTATTCCCATGGACAGATCTTTGAAAAGAACCTGAAAAAGGCAAGGCTGGATCTGTCAGAGCTTCTGACACTTGCCCGATTGAGCGGTTATTTTGAGCTTTCCACATTGGAAGTCATTATGATGGAGCCCAGCGGCAAACTGAGTTTTCTGCCCAAAGCCTCTAGCCGGCCGGTCACACCGGGCGATCTTGCCCTTGCACCGGAACAGACGCTGTTATCAGCCGTACTCATTATGGATGGAAAGCTTCTTCCACACAATCTGAAGCACAGCGGGAAAGATGAAATATGGCTCACACGCCGGATCCATAATCAGGGATTCCATGATTACAAAGAAATCTTACTTGCTTTATGTGATAATCAGGGGAAACTGACCGTATACGGTTACCAGAAAGCAGATATGCATCAGGCAGATATCCTGATCTGAAAAAGATCCCATAAAAGGGGAAATCCGTTAGC
>DJNY01000094.1 GCA_002441865.1 Lachnospiraceae bacterium UBA6452
TGGCTGCTTCCACACAGCATCTTCGATACCTTCCAGTCGCGTGCGGCGATCGGAACGGTGCTCTGGATGGCATACTGGTGGATCACTGAAGCGCTGGACTATGCAGTGACGGCATTTCTGCCGATCGCAGTCAATGCCCTGTTTAATCTGGTGGATATGAAAGATGTCATTGCAAATTATGCATCCGAGACGATCCTGCTGCTTCTGGGAGCTTCGATCCTGACCGTATCATGGGAGATCGTCGGACTGGACAAAAGAGTGGCATGCGCTTTCCTGAGTATTGTGGGAACCTCACTGACAACGCAGATCCTGTTCTGGTTCCTGCTTTCCACGGCGCTTTCCACGATCCTGCCAAATGCAGTTGTCACAGCAACGATCACACCTGTTGCTGTTTCCATGCTGCGTTATCTGGGAATCGAAAAGGTATCCGAAAGTGAACCTGCATCGATCATCCTGATGTCGATCGCCTGGGGCGCGGGTATCGGAGGACTGGCTTCTCCACTGGGCGGCGCAATGAATCTGGTCGTGGTGAATTACATCCAGGAGCTGACCGGGCAGGAATATATGTATATGGACTGGGTCATTAAGTTTGCACCAATCATGCTTGTGCTGATCGTATCCAACTGTCTGTATCTGATCTGGATCAAACCAAAGCATGAGGGACTGGAAGGCAGTAAGGAATATTTTGTAAAGGTACGGAAAGAGATGGGAAAGATGAGCAAAGAAGAGATTGCCTGTCTGACAATCTTTGTGATCGCAACCGTGCTTGCCTTTACCAGAAATCTGTATGCCTCTGTTTTGCCAGGACTGAAGCCTGCCTATGTATTTATCATTGCAGCGGTGCTCTCTTTCCTGCTCAAAGACAGTAAGGGAGAACGGATCCTGCGGTGGAAACCGGTACAGGGTAAGGTATATTGGTCACTCATGTATATATTTGCCGGTGGTCTGGCAGTCGGAACGCTTCTGACAAAGACGGGAGCGGATGTCTGTATTGGCAATTATGTATCCCAAATGGGCCTGACAGGCGGATTTTTGACGGTACTTGTGATCATAACGGTTACGATCCTGCTTTCGGATGTGACTTCCAACACAGCGACTGCAGCGGTGGCAATTCCAATCGTCATTTCTGTTATGAACGGAATCGGTGTTGATCCGATCCCCTATGTGTTTATTGCAACGATAGGTGTCAATCTGTCCTATATCCTGCCAACCTCTATCCGCAGTGTTCCGGTCGGATACGGACTGAAGCCGGCCTATATGTTCAAAAAGGGTCTGTTTCTGACCGTGATCGTGATCGCCCTGATGAGTGTCAGCGCATGGCTTCTGTTACGGAATGGATGGTTTACAATCTGACCGGACAGAAAAAGAGCCTGAAAGAATGCTTTAGTATGAGAGAAGGAAAACAATGAGAAAAAACAGTATTTTACATTATATCTGTGAATATGCAGAAACGCAGCCGGATACGCTGGCGGTTTGTGAGCTGCGAAAAACAGTTACCTATGAACAATATTTTACAAATATCCGGAAAATGGCAGCAGTTCTGATGGATGCGGGCATTCAGAAGGACGAACACGTCATTTTGAAATGTACACAGAATATCAATTATCTGACAATTTTTTCTGCATTGCAGTATATAGGGGCACTTCCCATTCCGGTGGAAAAAGCCACCATGCCAGAGCGTATGAAGGAAATCGCGGCGCAGGTAGAGGCAAAAACCCTGATCTCCGATGTGGAGGCAGAGGGGATGCGCTTTTTCTCTGCAAAAGAGCTGGAAAAGCAGATGACAGACGCAGAGCCGGCAGAATGTGAACTGCCAAAGGCGGAAAGCCGTTCCATGATCCTGTTTACGACCGGAACGACCGGACGCTCCAAAGGTGTTGTAGTCAGGCACATCAATGATGTTGCAGTTGCGGAAAATGTCATTGGCGGAACCCATATGCGCCCGCATAATGTGGAGATCATTCCGATGCCGCTCAATCATGCTTACGGACTCAGAAGATACCAGTCTGATATGGTAAACGGCGGAACTGTCTGCCTGATGGATGGCATGGTATTTGTCGGAACACTCTGGAAGCTGATGGAAAAATATCAGGCAAGCTCCATGGCACTTTCGCCGGCTTCTCTCGGCATGATCTTCAAGCTGTCCGGTGACAGGCTCGCAGAGTACGAAAGCCGGCTTGATTATATCCAGATTGGATCTGCACCGCTGGTAGAGGCAGATAAAAAGCATCTGCTTTCTCTGATGCCAAATACGAGATTATATAATTTTTATGGGGCTTCCGAGGCAGGCTGTTCCTGTATTCTGGATTTTAACAGTGCGGATGATAAGCCGGGCTGTATCGGCAGACCGACTGTTAATTCCATAATCCGTTTTACGGATGAAAACGGAAATACGGTCAGACCGGAAGATGTGAGTGAAGAAACCCCTGCACTGTTATCCTGGGGCGGAGACATTGTCATGGAAGGTTATTATAATGATCCGGAAATGACAAAGGAAACGCTGGATAACGGATATGTCAAAACAAAGGATCTTGCCTATCTGGATGCGGAAGGCAGATGTATTTTAGT
>DJNY01000009.1 GCA_002441865.1 Lachnospiraceae bacterium UBA6452
CTGAGCCTTCATAGCATCTGCAACCTTTAAGAATCCGGCTACGTTAGCACCTACAACGTAGTTGCCTTCCTGACCGCACTTCTTAGCAGCATCATCCAGATTGTGGAAGATGTTAACCATGATACCCTGCAGTTTTGCATCAACTTCTTCAAATGTCCAGGAAAGTCTCTCGCTGTTCTGGCTCATTTCCAGAGCGGATGTAGCAACACCGCCGGCGTTACTTGCTTTACCTGGACAGAACAGAATTCCGTTCTCCTGCAGATACTGTGTAGCTTCTAATGTAGTAGGCATATTAGCACCTTCAGCTACTGCGAAGCATCCGTTTGCAACAAGTGCCTTTGCATCGTCCAGATTTAATTCGTTCTGTGTTGCACATGGAAGAGCGATATCGCATTTTACATTCCATACGCCATGCTCGCCGTTCTGCTTCTCATGATACTCTGCGCTCTTTCTTGCTGCAGCGTACTCTGTCAGACGTGCACGTTTTACTTCTTTGACTTCCTTCAGAAGCGCTACATCGATTCCTTCCGGATCATAGATCCAGCCTGTAGAATCAGAACATGTAACAGGCTTAGCACCAAGCTGCTGTGCTTTCTGGATTGCATAGATAGCAACATTACCGGCACCTGAAACAGCGATTGTTTTGCCTTTGATGTCCTTGCCGTTGCATTTCAGCATTTCTTCTGTTAAGTATAATAAACCATATCCTGTAGCTTCTGTTCTTGCTAAAGATCCGCCGTATGTAAGACCCTTACCTGTTAAAACGCCTTCATATAAGTTGCGGATTCTCTTATACTGACCATACATATAACCGATCTCACGTCCGCCAACACCGATATCACCGGCAGGAACGTCTGTATCAGCTCCGATATGCTTGCAAAGCTCTGTCATAAAGCTCTGGCAGAATGCCATAACTTCTCTGTCTGATTTGCCCTTAGGATCGAAATCAGAACCACCTTTACCGCCGCCGATCGGAAGACCTGTTAAGGAGTTCTTGAAGATCTGCTCAAAGCCTAAGAATTTGATAATACCAAGGTTTACGGATGGATGGAAACGAAGACCACCCTTGTAAGGTCCAATTGCACTATTAAACTGTACACGGAAACCGTTGTTTACCTGAACCTGTCCCTTATCATCTACCCAGGGAACACGGAACATGATAACTCTTTCCGGTGTTGTTAATCTCTCTAATAAAGCACTCTTTCTGTACTCTTCTTCGTTTGCTTCTACAACTGTACGAAGAGACTCCAATACTTCTTTGACTGCCTGGTGGAATTCAGGCTGAGCTGGGTTCTTTGCAATAACCAGTTCAATGACTTCATCAACATATGACATTTTCAATGTCCTCCTTTGGTTTAATAATATACATGAAATGGACCCCATTGCCCAAGCAATATTATAAACGATAATTTTTATTTGCACAAGAGAATAATTGTATACATGTATAATAATTCCACATTTTTTATTATTTTCTATATATTTTGCTTTATTTTACGACTACAGTCTTAGCTTTTGACCATGCGGAGGTATATTTTTTACCGTTGACCATCTGACAGGTACGGATCCGCACATAATATTTCTGATTCTTTTTCAGTTTCTTGATTGTTACGGATTTCTTGGATGCTGCAATTTTCTTTGTCTTTGCTTTTTTGAATTTCTTGTTTGTGGCATAAGACAGCTCATAACCGCTGACCTTCTGCTTTTTCCATGTTGCGGTAAATGATTTACTTCCCTTTTTTACTTTGGTAAGTGTAGTCCCGGCCGGTGCCACGGTTTTGACATTTACTGTATATTCATACTGGTCATCACTGTAATTGAAAATCTGGATATAATAAGTGCCTGTGTATGGCGCAACAATATTCTTATTGGTACCGTAATCCTTCCAGGAATTTCCGAGCTGTGCATTTTTATCCAGAAGATAAGCAAGTGCCAGCTTCTGCAGTGGTCCGATATTGACCTGATAGGTCCATCCTTTTTTCAGTTCCACCCGATACACATCGCACATGTCCCTGTATCGCTCGGAGGCGACATTGGAAAAACCATCTCCAAGCTGCCCTGTATACAGTTTGTCCGTCCGGATCTTTGTTGCTGTTTCCTTGGTATTATTATATTCCTTTTCAAAGCTGTCTCCGGTCTGAAAATCAAAGCTGTATGCAGAAGTCTGCGCTCCCGTACAATAAAGTGTCATATCTTCTTTGATATAATAAGTACCTGCCGAAAGCCCGCATTTCCACTGTGCCGTCGTTCTTTCATTCAGTTCATCCCGGTATATTGTCAAACATCTGCCGGACACATCATACAAACTGAAATCCATGCCAAGCAGCCCCCAGTTCTGGCTTGTCGTCTTCTGGATCTTCGCTGTCAGCTGACCGTCTGACCGAAGTACGATCTTTGCAATAAACGGTGTATCGTTCTCACCCCATGCATGAGTTCCACCCGTCGTTTCCGACACCATAACCGCTCCCTGCATCTCCTGGCTTGTCAGATCTTCTTCCTGTGCATAAACCTGTCTGCCGCCTGCAATACCAAACCACAATACACAAATGATCATGAACAGTACTTTTTGTATTTTTCTCTTTTTCATTTCCATGCTCTCCTTAAACAAGTATTCTATATGATTATCCTATCGTGCCTCCTTTAAATCCACAAGTAAAAAGCAGGTAAAGTCTCAAACGAAGAAGCAAATTAACAAAATATGCGCAAGGCTAGTACAAAATTGATCTTTCTGGATTGTTCTTCCAAAAAAACTTGTATTTCCATGAAATCTTGTCTACAATAGATAAGTACGCAAAAAAAGCTTATTTAAGAAAGGAAATACAGCATGGATACCAGAAAAATCGTGCAGAATTCAGTTAACATTTTAGTAAAATATTATGAAAATAATATAAAACCTTTTGAAGAAGCAATGGATGATGATATTCTCTGGATTGGGCCACTGCAGGGTCAGATGATCCGTGGCAAAAAGAATTTAACAGATACGTTTGCAATGGAAGATCACGATCTGACATTTGATGTGTTTGATATGCAAGCTTCTGTCGTTTATTCCACAAAACAGCATTGTGAAGTATTATTGACCTTTATTGTCGACACACATTATCCGGATCAATCTGTTGTACGCTGCAATCAACGGATCTTATTTTCCTGGCAGCACTATATTGAACATACAGAATCCGGTAAGCGGATCAGCCATGATCTGATCCATACCTGTTTTATTTCCAATGCCATTCCTGCAGATACCAGAGATACGATTTATCCGGTTCATTTTACAGAACTGCCGTTTTCACAGGAATTTACCGTTGCTCCAAATGGCAGGCATATCACCCTGCTTGGCAAACACAAACAGCAGCTATACTTACTGGATAAACAGATCGTCCGTGTCCAGAGCTACAAACGCGGTAGTAAGATCTACACACTGGATGGCACTTTTGAATCGACAGAATCACCATCCCGCATTTTCGGAGAATACCCGGATATCTTTGTCCGTGTACACAGCATGCATCTTGTAAATCCGATCTATGTGCAGTCTGTCCGCAGATTTGCGCTCCTACTGCAGGACGGAACAGAACTTCCGATCCCTGAGAAAAAATATACAGCTGTCAAACGCGAAATTGCAGAACGACTTGGTATTTCCAAATTACCGAAAACAAAACAA
>DJNY01000160.1 GCA_002441865.1 Lachnospiraceae bacterium UBA6452
CCGCCGAACATCGTTTCGGTCAATTCCAGCAAAATTCTGTCCTTGGTAGGAAACAGATTCAAATAGCTTCCCCTTGCCACGCCTGCTTCGCCCACGATCTGACTGACAGAGGTGTTTTTATACCCCTGCTCCAGAAAGAGACGGACGCATACGGTCAATATTTTCCTCTTTGTCTCACTGCTGTCTCTCCGCAAATATACCACCTCTGTTCAAACGCTTTAGTATGCATACTAATAATATCATGGCAGGTACAAAAAAGGCAAGTGTTATTTGAAACTTTACCTCCGTAAATTCTGACATTTCCGCAAACACTGGCTTCTTCCATTACTAGCGGAACTTTATGACTTCCTGAATACTACCCGAAGAGGAAAAGCCGCCGTTCGTTGACAGCGACTTTTCTTGCTTAGTATTAACAATATATAAGCTCACTCGAAACGATTTCTATAGCAGCACTGCGGATATTATTCATCCTCTGCACCCACAGCATTTGGTTTTCCGCTTTGAGGGCTTCCGTTACGCCCTCTTTTTCGGAAAGCTGCTTTACCAGCCGGGAAAACATTGCTTCTGTCTGCCGATCAATATCAGCAAGATAACTGTTCAGCTTGTCGCTGGTTAGCAGATTGATGTAACGCACCCTGTGATGGTTTTTCAGATACCGACGGTGCCGTTGTCCCCATATGCCGATATGTACTTCGCCTTCCTCTGGCAGTTTCAGACAGGGCAGATAGTAGCCGCCCTGTAACTCATACCAAAGCCCGTTCTTCTTGTTATAGATGTACTTGTCCATTGTATGTTCCTCCAAATAAAGATTTTACTTCAAAATCCGCTCCGCTGTCCGCTCAATACTGTGTTTTGAAGTTTTGTCCTCATCTGGGGTCACTTATGTATAATATATCACCTTGCAATTTCTAAAAACTTTAGGCGTTTGCGAAACGCCAAAAGCCGCATAAATACGGCATTTTTTGTTGTTAAAATAAAATATCTCCTCAAGGTTTATGGTAAAATAGAGTTGGCTAGAAACTAAATACCAATCCACCTTAAAGGAGATATACCTATATGATAACACATAAGCAGCTCACTTTGGCAGAAGTTTTTGAAAATTGTCAAAATAAATTCGACAACGACAAATATCAGTTTCTTTCTCTTCTTGACGACGCCATTAACCTTGATGAAATTGTTCCTGTTTCTTTTGTGTCTCATTTTCACGCCCAAACCGGAAGACCTCGCAAGCACCAGCTTTATCCAATGCTCAAAGCACTTCTGCTCCAGCGTATTTTCTCAATCCCGACTGACACGCTCCTGATTGTGTTCTTGAAATACTCTCAGGAACTGCGTGACTTCTGTGGCTTTGATGTTGTACCGGATGGTTCAAAATTCACTCGCTTTAAACAGGATTTCTTATTGGACTTACAATCTATGTTCGATCATCTTGTTGATCTGACCGAACCGATATGCCAAAAACTCAATCCGGCTCTTGCTGACATGACAATCTTCGATACCTCCGGCATTGAAGCATGGGTTATGGAAAATAATCCGAAGTATGCCAACCGTATTATTAAACAGTTGAAGGCTTTTAAAAAATCCCATAACCTTGATGATTCCTACGATCCTTACAAAGCAGCCTATGGTTCCATGCCAACTCACGCTGCATCCAATCAGGCGATACAGCAGATGTACATCAACGGTCACTTCTGTTATGCCTATAAATTCGGTATCGTCACAAATGGACTTGGCATTGTCCGCGACATATCTTTCTACAACAAAGATTTCCTAAATGCACATCCTGATATTGTTGTAGAAAAGAAATCGGATTCTCCGGATGAGGATAAATCTCTTGCAGACTCAAAAGCGCTGCTTCCTGTTTTAATTGATTTTTTCAAAAAGCATCCTTTAATAGAGCCGAAGACGTTTCTTGGGGATGCTGCTTTTGATACGATTGAAATCTATAAATCTCTTTTTGAAGACATTGGATTTCGTAAGGCTTTTATTCCTCTCCGGGTAAAATTATCCATGGAAGGAACTGACTACACTGTTAATGAAAATGGCATTCCCTGCTGTCCACACGATTCTACGCTTCCTATGAAACGAGAAGGCAGTAAATCTCATTTAAGAAGCAAACTTCCTACCATGAAATTTGTATGCCCCAAAATGAAATGGATGCGTGATAAGCATACTGGAAAAACTTATCGTAAATGCCACTGTGATAATCCATGCACCACTTCTTCCTGCGGACGAATGATTTATATTTATCCTGAGAAAAATCTCCGCGCCTATCCTGGTGTAGAACGAGGCTCGCGTGAATGGGAAGACACCTACAAAATCCGTGTAAATGTTGAAAAATCAATCAACCATTTCAAAGATAGTTTCTGCATTGCGAATCGTAAAACGCAGAATGAAAAAACTCTTCATGCTGATTTACTTCTCGCGGGAATCACACAGCTTGTTACCGTACTTGTTGCGGATAAAATTCATAAACATCAATACATACGGAGTTTAAAGCCTTTAATTGCATGATATTCGATATTCATATCATCTTTTCTTCACAGTCCATCTGGGAAGTCTTTTTTCATGTCTAATTTTGATGTCACCTGCTTCTCATCTTAAGAATCCTGCATTGCAGGATTCTTACCGCATTTTTAATCAGGATTGCAAACTTGTTTCGCCTTTCGGGCAAGGTAATCATCGCGTTCGGCTTTTGCTCGTTCAATTTCGCGCTTGGGAGTTTTTTGAGTTTTCTTGCGGAATTGATGTAAAAGCACAAAGGTATCAT
>DJNY01000183.1:0-627 GCA_002441865.1 Lachnospiraceae bacterium UBA6452
CCTGTAAGCATTTCTTATTTTCTGTTTAAAGTGTACAGATATTCGTTATCCACTACCGTTTCTTTTGTCTTTTTGTTCTGCAGTGTGATACGGATCTGTGTTACCGGGAAAAGAGAATTATATGCGGACTGACTCTCATACTCTGTTCCTTCATTATACTTTCTTGTATATTTGCGCTGTTTGATCAATTTGATCTTGCCATTGTTTTTGATCTTTTTATAGGTGTAATCACCGGTTTTGGAATTATATCCCGTCGAATACTCAATGGACACGATCTTATATCCTTTCGCAGGAGTTACCTTCAGCTTACCACTTGTTTTATTGGTAAACGGATCATAATAATATAACTCTTTGCCTGCGTATTTCACATTCTTAATGACAGGTTTGTAGATTGCAAAACCCTTTGCCGTTACAGAGATGGAACAGGTCTGTACAAACTTGCCGTCTCTGTACACATCAAAGGATACAACTGCTGTTCCGGCTTTCTTTGCAAAGTAAGAAATATAATAGTCTGAAATATAATCTGCATAAGATGATTTATATCGTTTTGTTGCAGTCAGCGCTGTTTTTATGTTTTTATTGCTGGATCTTACATTCCGGATTGTAAAACCTTCCTGGAATATATCA
>DJNY01000183.1:651-2467 GCA_002441865.1 Lachnospiraceae bacterium UBA6452
AATATATCAATCTGTGAATTACCGCCGCCACCGCCGTAGAAGCTGTAGTTACTGTAATTCACGTTTGCCACACCGACCGTAAACTCATGCTTCTTTTCATATTCGAGTGCTATATTTTCGTCTGAATACTCATAGGTATACGGTGTTTTTACATAGGAATCCGTCTCCGCATCATACAATTCATCGTAATACGTCTCGGTATAAGTTGTATATTCTGTTAAACGCATTCTGCTGTCAGACCATTTGGACTGTTCCAGCTTATAAGTATGAGTCTGCGTTTCTTCTGCATTTGTCTGTATCTGCACGCCAAGTACAAGGGCAGCAGCCAGAAAAAGTGTTGTTCCGAAAGAAATCAGTTTTCTTTTATTCATAGCTCTTCTCCTTTACTTCACATATACAAGATAAAAGTTATAAGTTAATGTTGTTTTTAACAAAGTATCATATACTGTCACACGGACAGGCGTTACCGGATTCAGATAATTCACGTCCACGATATTCTCGGAAGTATCGCTTTCTGACCACTTATAACTGAACTGATACTTGGTAGACATATCCAGCTTTATAGTTTTGTTGTTTACATTCTTCCTGGAAACCTTCAATGTTTCATTATCTGCAAATTTACATACATCCACTCTCTTCAGTTTGAAAGTCGGATTCATTTTAACAGATAACTTTCCGCTTTTTTTACTTGTTGTATTTGTCCCACTCGCCAGATACTGTTTGCCGTATGATACACTTACAAACGGATAACTGTCATTTGTGGCATAGATCTTGATCTTTTTCGTGCATTTCTTTTTACCGTTTTTATCCTTGATCGTAACGGTAGCGGTATAGGTGCCCTTTGCTTTTGCAAGGAATGTGATCTCGGAACGGTTATAATAGCTTACGGAAATATTGTCACTCAGAAGTGCGCTGTATGCACGTTTTGTTGTATTGACTGTCGTGACCTTTGCGATCAGATTCGGGCTGTTTGTCTTAACGCTTGCTACATAATCACCGTTTTTTGCCAGAAATACATCCGTACTCTCATAACGCTGGTTGAGCGCCACACGCATTGCAGTCCTGCTGCATACTCCGTTTTTCTTATCATACTGATAAGTGGTTGTTTTGGTTTTTGCCTGTGCACTGACCGGAGCAAACAGCATACCGGCAAACAATGCAAATACAAAAACCATGATAAGTTGTTTCTTGAAATTTTTCATGGTATCCTCCCTCTCTTCCGGTCTCTGCCGGATACTGTATTTATTTTAGCATTCTCTGCTCACACATGTAAATTGATTTTTCCTCTTTTTTACATATATATTACATATATTACATTCATTTCAGACGCCCTCTGTACTGTCTTTGATAAAAATGATCTTCAAGGTCAGAAAGATCAGATGGATATCCATCAGAACAGAATAATTGCTGACATAGATCAGATCCAGCTTGAGTTTATCGATAAAGGATGTATTATATTTCCCGTAAACCTGTGCATAACCGGTGAGACCTGCTTTCACACGGGTACGATACGCAAATTCCGGTATCTTCATACAGTTCTTCTCTATCAGCTCCGGACGTTCCGGACGCGGACCTACCACACTCATATCGCCCTTTAAGATATTAAAAAACTGCGGCAGTTCATCAATTCTCATACTGCGGATGATCTTTCCGACCGGTGTAATACGGCTGTCATTTTCTTTGGCAAGCTGCGCTTTTCCATCCTTTTCCGCATTAACGACCATGCTGCGGAATTTACAGATTTTAAATTCCCTGTTTCCTTTTGTACAGCGCACCTGTTTGTATAAAACCGGTCCTCTGTCATAAGCATAGATCG
>DJNY01000183.1:2515-8264 GCA_002441865.1 Lachnospiraceae bacterium UBA6452
CCGCCGTGATCAACATGAGCGGCGATGTCAGAACAATACCGGTCAGTGAGATCACAATATCCATGATACGTTTTAAAAAGCGCTGTGCCAGAGATATATCTGTATTTTTACAAATGTATAGCGGTGTATCCACCAGATTCATTTCATCCGAAGATTTGATGATGATATCCGAGATCTTTGGTGGGAAATAAACTCTCTTTCCTTTTTCAAAGCAGAATTTCAAAATCTGATTTCTGACTTCATCCGGCAGATCATTCAACAGGATCGCATCGTATTGCAGAACAGCCTCCTTGATTTCATCTATATTATCATTGCAGCTTATTGTTTTATCAAATCTGTATTTCGCCCGATATCCCGAAAGACGGATATCCAAATTATTCTCGTGTGCCCCCGTGATATTCAGCATCCGGTAAGCCGGGATCACTTTTCTGTAAAGATCCGTTCCAAAATTTGTCAGCAGAAACAACAGAACCAGCTGCACCACATATAACTTCGCATAGGTCAGAAGAATCACGCCGATATATTTTACCCGTCCCACCATCAGAATGGTGATCATGATCTCCACCACATTTAAGCAGGTATAGGCGATCCACTGACCGATATACAGATGAGACTTTCTGCCCAGACCGATCTGGAATCCGTTAAACACATACATAAAGATCCATAAAAACACCAGATAGATAACCCACATCAAAATATTGCCCTTATGCAGGAAGCTTTTTCCAAGCAATGGATTTAATTCCATATTCCATAAATAAATAAACGGAAGAAGCGTGATCGCAGATACAAGTATCTGCCAGAAGAAACGATATATATGTTTTTTTGATTCTGTAGTTATCTTTGTATTCATGTTACTCCTCAATCTGTCCCTGTGAAAATTCTATCTTGCGATCATCGACGGACTCATATATTATACACTATTCATGTCTGCTCGTCCATTTCTTGTTTCTCCGATGATCCTTCCCCTGTAAATCAATCTGTTATCTTTCTTTCAGGCAGATACTGCTGCAATTCCAAAGCAAGGTCCGCAAGACTGTCATACACATAGTCTACATAAGGCATAAGTTCTTCTGTAACCGGTGTCAGATCAGGGATCATAACGGTCCGGCAGCCTGCTTTATGTGCACTTTTTACTCCATTTGGAGAATCTTCAAATGCCAGACATTCTTTTGGCATGACACCCATTTTCCCCGCTGCATGCAAATATACATCAGGAAACGGCTTTCCTTTTTTCACAGCTTCTGTTGTAATGATCGTTTCAAACAGTCCATCCAGTCCGACACTGCCCAGATGCATCCGTGCCCGATTCTGCGGAGAAGCCGTAACAACCACCGCCTTTATCCCTCGTTTTTCCAGTTCTAGTATCAGGCTGCGTGCCCCCGGCTTACCCTGCAGCGGCTCCTGCCCGATCTTTTTGTTCATGATCTCTTTGCGCCGCGCTTTTACACATTCATAAGCAGTTTCATCAGAATACCAGCTGATAAACAATTCATTGGCAAGTGTCTTATCCAGACTCCGCAGCGTAAGCGCCTTTCCCTCATCAAATGCATATCCCAGCTCCCTCGCAGCCTGTATCCAGCAATCCCGATATACCTTTTCCGAATCGATCAGCAGACCATCCATATCGAACAATGCTACTTTTATCTCTTTGACAGAATTTTGAAGCATACAAAATCCTCCCTGTACGTTTCCATTTATCTATGCGATCAGTCTAACATAAAAGCGGTTTTGGGACAACCTGCGTGCCCGGCAAAAGGATCTATTCCTTTCCGGAAGGCTTGCACATTCCCCCGTTTCCCTATATAATATGCTACAGTAGTTTTCTACTGAAAAAACATACAGAATATATTTTGATTGGGGAGAACAAACATGATCAAATTACCGAGAAGACCAAAGCTGGAAGGCGATGCCCGTATTGAATACGGCATTATCAATCTGATGCAAAATAAAGGCTATTACAATTGCCGTCTGGTAAAGACATTAAAAAACGGCGCAAAAGTTTTTCAGATGATGGATAAAAACGACCATCCGTGCTCCTGTATCTGGGCACAGGCGGATGAAGAAAACTGGGTGAAGGTTTCAGAAATTGCCACGAA
This sequence comes from Lachnospiraceae bacterium UBA6452, assembly GCA_002441865.1. GTDB lineage: Bacteria > Bacillota > Clostridia > Lachnospirales > Lachnospiraceae > CAG-194. The sequence goes on from DJNY01000183.1 coordinate 4,612, forward strand.
AGATGAGGCAACCATGATAGACCTTTATGAACTCAGTCTTGAGTCAGAAAACAAGGAGCCGGATACACCATAAGGTGTATGGCTCCTTTTTGTTATTATTATTAACTTTTATTTGTCATTTCAGTATCATTTACCTAAAATCTATATTTTTTAATCATTATTTATTGCATAGTTCGTCTAATAGTGCTATTCTACAGAAGATTTCAATATTTAATCAGCCACAAAATAATGTTATTTATAATAACAGTTGAAGAAAGGATGAAAGACTTTCAAATGAAAAAACTATCCACAGCAATTCTTGCCGAACTCGTTGAAACAAAAAGAAAAGCAGCAAAAATGACACAGGCGCAGCTTGCAGAAAAAACCGGCATTAACAGAGCACAGCTTTCAAGACTGGAACAGGAAGATTACTATCCTTCTATCCCCCAACTGGAAGCACTGGGTGAAGTACTTGGTTTCGATGTAGATGATGTATTCATCAATGCAGCCAGCAAAAAGCTGCCATCTCCGTCTCCCCTCAACATCGCAGTTGCTGGAACAGGTTATGTGGGGCTTTCCATTGCAACCCTGCTTGCACAGCATAACCACGTAACGGCAGTAGATGTCATTCCGGAAAAAGTAGAAATGCTTAACATGCGCAAGTCTCCAATTCAGGACGACTATATTGAAAAGTATCTGGCAGAAAAAGAATTAGATCTGACAGCAACACTGGATGGTGCAGCAGCTTATAAAAATGCGGATTTCGTTGTGATCGCAACGCCCACAAACTACGACAGCAAGATGAACTACTTTGATACTTCTCTTGTCGAAGATGTCATCAAGCTTGTACTATCTGTCAACCCGGATGCGATCATGGTCATTAAATCTACAATCCCGGTTGGATTTACCAAATCCGTTCGTGAGAAATACAATACAAAGAATATTATCTTCAGCCCGGAATTCCTTCGTGAATCCAAGGCACTGTATGATAACCTTTATCCAAGCCGTATCATCGTATCGACGGATAAAGAAGATGAAAGACTGGTTGAAAAATCCCATCAGTTTGCCGCGCTTCTGCAGGAGGGTGCACTGAAAGAAAATATCGATACTTTATTTATGGGATTTACAGAAGCCGAAGCAGTGAAACTGTTTGCTAACACCTATCTGGCACTCCGCGTTTCCTACTTCAATGAGCTGGATACTTATGCAGAGATGAAAGGTCTGAATACAGAAGATATTATCGATGGTGTCTGTCTGGATCCACGTATCGGAACGCACTACAACAACCCAAGCTTCGGATACGGCGGTTACTGCCTGCCCAAAGATACCAAGCAGCTCCTTGCCAACTATAATGATGTACCGCAAAACATGATGAGTGCAATTGTAGAAAGTAATAAGACAAGGAAAGACTTCATTGCAGATCGTGTTCTGGAAATGGCAGGCTACTACGGCTATGACCATTCCAACACATACAGCTCCGCTCTTGAAAAAGACGTTACGATCGGTGTATACCGTCTGACCATGAAGAGTCATTCTGATAACTTCCGTCAGTCTTCTATCCAGGGTGTCATGAAACGGATCAAGGCCAAAGGTGCCAAAGTCATCATCTATGAACCAACTTTAAAAAACGGTGACACCTTCTTTGGCAGTGAGATTGTCAATGATCTTGAAACATTCAAAGCACGATCCCATGCGATCATTGCCAACCGCTATGATTCCTGTCTTGACGATGTAAAAGATAAAGTTTATACACGCGATTTATTCAGAAGAGATTAAATGTAATTTATCAGGGCCGGATATTTCTATCCGGCTCCATTTTGAACATTTTATATATTGGTCATCCTGTATAGCAAATGACATTTGATATTATTTCAAAAGTGCCTTCAGTCGTTCCACCTCTGCAGCAAGGGCATCTGCTCTTTGACGTTCCCTCTCTGTATTTTGACGTTCTTTTTCTGTATTCCGGCGCTCAGACGCTATTCCCTGTTCTATTCCTTCACTTTTTCCGGCGTTATATTCGGTAAGCAGGCTTCTTTCGTAATCTTCTCTTGCCTCACATTGCATACGGATCTTTTCATCTTCGCTTAATTTTTTCATTGTTACAACCATGTTTTCGAATACCTCCTCTCCGCTTGCCAGCTGCTCCAGTTCTTCCAAAGTCTCTGCTTTGAATATACCTGCCCATTTCAGAAGCTTTTTATTAGTTCCCGGTTCCAGCTTTGCCCTCTCAAGCTGGGCCAGATCAAGCACCTTTATACAAAGCTTGTCAGAATATAAATAGCCATCTTCCACATCCAGGATCTGGTACTGCGCCATAAACTTTGGATGATCTTCGAACAGTGTAAAATCCAGGATTCCGATATGATACGCCGGGAGCAGCATATCATAACCTTGTCCACTCTTTAGATTGTCATAGGCTCTTGCCCAATATAAAAGTGAGCGGTTTATCCAATGGGTCTGCTTATAGACCTGCAGCTCGATGTTGATGACTTTATCATTGTTCAGCGTAAGCTTGACATCCATGATGCACTCTTTTCCTTCGATTTCTTTGCCAAGCTCGATTGGATTTTCAATATGGCAGTTCTCGATTTCTGCCTCATCAATCTCCATAAGCGTTGCCAGAAGATTTCGAAGTACCCCTTCATTCTTCTGCAACACCGCATGGAACATATAGTCGTTCCTCATTCCGTAAAATTTTCTTTTCTCTGCCATTTGGTAGACCTCCTTTGTTTGCCGCAGGAGTGCTGCCATCCTCTGGATCGCATTACATAAAATCTACAAATAAATGGCTCCAATCTCATTTATCCGAAACTCCTGCTTTATTTTTTGTGGAATAAAGCATGAATTTCTTGAAATAAGATATGATTCAGACATTGGATTGCTGTGTGCTGTCAGGGAAACAGCTTACGATCCAACAGACTTGATAAAAGAAAATATGCTTTGCAATAACTATACCATTACTGCAAAGCATTGACAATTCCATTTTATATTACATGTAAAATTTTTACTAATGAGGTTAAGGTTTACATCAGGCTCTCTACATACTCTTTCGATTTACCCAGATCTTCTGCAATTTCAGCTGCTGTTTTTCCTTTTTGCAGCCACCTATTGATCAAAAAGCGATCTCTTTCCCGCTCGCCCTCGGCTCTGCCACGCTTCTCTCCCTCTACATAGCCTTCACGCTTTCCATCTTCATATTCTTCTGCGCGGATCAGTTCCTCGCGCCGCTCCCATGTATAATCAAGTACCATACTTTTGGTCACCTCGCTCCTATTCTCTCTGAAAAACTCCTCCATGATGTGATTCTTCACGCAGTAATCAATTGCTTCATTAATGGCGACTTCCAGATTGTCCATAAGTTCTGTATCATCATGTTCTGCCTCATCATATTCCGATGGCAGGAATCTCGTGTTCTGTTCGCTCTTCTTCTGACAATCCAAGTTCTCCCGCACACGGTTCACGAAGATCATATAGCCATGAAGTACTTCGCTTTTTGCCAGAAGCTGTGCATTATTATGCGGATTGATATTGTATACTATAACTGTCAGTTCCATCTCGGGCGTATCCGTCTGATTGATAAATGCATCTGAAAGTTTCAGCACTTCTTTCTCCGGTCTTTTCTCTGTCCCATTATAGAATACTGCAAAATGTTGTGTTGCGATCTGCACACGTTT
>DJNY01000154.1 GCA_002441865.1 Lachnospiraceae bacterium UBA6452
CAGCCATCGACAACTTTATCAGGTGGTGAGGCACAGCGTATCAAGCTGGCAACTGAGCTTTCCAAGCGCAGCACGGGGCGCACGATCTATATTCTGGATGAGCCGACGACAGGACTGCATTTTGCGGATGTACACAAGCTGGTGGAGATCCTGCAGAAGCTGACAGATGGCGGAAACACAGTGCTGGTGATCGAGCATAATCTGGATGTGATCAAGACGGCGGATCATATTATTGATATCGGACCGGAAGGCGGCGAAAAGGGCGGAACGGTCATTGCGCAGGGAACACCGGAAGAAGTGGCGGAAAACCCGGCTTCTTATACAGGTATATATGTGAAGAAAATGCTGGAACGTGATAAGTAAGAAATCAGGTAGCTGCAAATTTTAAATGAAATTCCTAAGTATAAATGACATATGTGCCGATAATAAATACAGAGTAATTTCTTAAGGAATTCGAAAAAAAAAGCAAATTGCAGAAAACCCTTTGAAAATGGTAGTGAAATGCGCTATAATATCCACGGTATGTCATAAGATACCGTAAAAAAGACTGAAAACAGATCGCCGGTTTGTGTGTAAACCGGATCGTCCGTATGAAATAATAGAAACAGATACCATAGAAAGGGGCATATAAAATGCAGTATACCGATATAGGAATTGATTTAGGAACAGCCAGCATTCTCGTATATATCAGAGGTAAAGGCGTTGTATTGAAAGAGCCGAGCGTAGTCGCTTTTGATCGTGATACAAATAAAATTAAAGCAATCGGGGAGGATGCCAGACTGATGCTGGGCCGTACACCCGGTAATATCGTGGCAGTCAGACCACTCCGCCAGGGTGTTATTTCAGATTATACCGTTACGGAAAAAATGATGAAATATTTTATCCAGAAGGCACTCGGAAAGAAGTCTTTCCGTAAGCCGCGTATCGCTGTCTGCGTACCGAGCGGTGTCACGGAAGTTGAAAAGAAAGCAGTAGAAGATGCAACCTATCAGGCAGGCGCAAGAGAGGTTTCCATTATTGAGGAACCGATTGCCGCTGCAATTGGTGCGGGTATTGATATTTCAAAGCCATGCGGCAATATGATCGTTGATATCGGCGGTGGTACTTCCGATATCGCAGTTATTTCTTTAGGTGGTACAGTAGTCAGTGCTTCCATCAAGATCGCAGGTGATGATTTTGATGAAGCCATTGTCCGTTATATGAGAAAGAAACACAATCTGCTGATCGGTGAACGTACAGCAGAAGATCTGAAGATCAAGATCGGCTCTGCTTATAAGAGACCGGAAGTAGATTCCGTAGAAGTCAGAGGACGTAATCTGGTAACAGGTCTGCCTCGTACCGTTAAGGTAACAAGCGAAGAAACAGAAGAAGCATTAAAGGAAGCAACTTCACAGATCATCGATACGATCCACAGCGTTCTGGAGAAAACACCACCGGAACTTGCTGCAGATATTGCAGACCGTGGTATCGTCCTGACAGGAGGCGGAAGCCTTCTGAGAGGTCTGGAAGATCTGATCTATGCAAAGACCGGAATCAATACGATGACGGCAGAAGATCCGATGACCTGCGTAGCGATCGGAACAGGCAAATATGTTGAGTTCCTTGCAGGCTACAGGGATGAAATCTAAAAGTTGCATATTATAGGAGGAAGCATATGGTAAAAGGTTTATATACGGCATACACAGGTATGTTGAACCAGCAGAACAGAATGGATGTTTTGACAAATAATCTGGCGAACTCTGCCACCGTAGGCTTCAAAAAAGAAGGTGCCACCACACAGGCATTTAATGACGTCCTTGCGTATCATATCAAGGATCAGTCAAATCCGACCAATGTCAGACATATCGGCAGTCTGAGCCTTGGCGCAAAGGTCGGGGAAAATTATACCGATTATACACAGGGGGCATTCCAGACAACGGAAAATCCGTTTGATCTGGCGCTTTCCGGTAATGGTTTTTTCGCATGCGAATATACCAACAAAGCCGGAGAGACCTCTGTCAAATATACAAGGGATGGATCCTTTATCTTGAATCAGAGCGGAGATCTGGTCACCAAGGATGGCGATTATGTTCTTGATGCAAACGGACGGCATATCCGCCTGAATCCGCAGCAGGAAACAGTTTTCAATGAAAACGGTACGATCACACAGAACGGTGTGACTGTTGCGACTCTGCAGATTGCAGATTTCACAGATTATAATTATCTGGAGCACTTTGGTGAGAATTACTATCAGCCGGTGGAGGGAGCTGCCCGTAAGCAGGCGGATGCAAAAGTTTTCTCGGGCTATCTGGAACAGTCAAATGTAACGGTCATCAATGAAATGGTAGAGCTCATTTCTGTTACCCGTAATTACGAGACAAACCAGAAGGTGATCCAGACAATCGACGGAACACTTGATATAGCTGCCAACCAGCTTGGTCAGCTCCGATAGATAAGGGAGGCTTTTTTCTATGGTCAGAAGTTTATGGTCTGCCGCATCCGGCATGATCGCACAACAGACAAATCTTGATACGATTTCCAACAATCTGGCAAATGTCAATACAACCGGCTACAAAACAGATGTAGCGGAGTTTAAGTCACTGCTCTATCAGACGATGCAGACAAAGACAACGACGGCAAACGGACAGAATAAGCCGGTCGGTGCACAGGTTGGTCTTGGCGTCCGCAATTCATCGATCAATACAATGTTCACACAGGGAAATATGCTGGAAAGTACATCTACCTCCGCATTTGGTATAGAAGGCAAGGGCTTTTTCGCAGTACGCGGAGAGGACGGTCAGACTTACTATACAAGAAACGGTAATTTCCTGTGGGCAACCGATAATGGCAATATTACTCTGACAACAACAGCGGGACTTCCGGTTCTGGATTCCAACGGAAATAAGATCAGTTTTAATTCCAGCCAGTACATAACTTCTTCCATAACGATCACGGGAGACGGGGAAATCTGTTACCCGGATGCAACTAATAATGCACAGTCGCTTGGCATCAGGATCGGGCTTTACCAGTTCCAGAATCCGTCAGGCCTGGAAAAGATGGACAGCAGCCTGTATGCAGTTTCCGCAGCAAGCGGGCAGGCTATGAATGAAGCCACAACAGCAGGACTGACAAAGAGTAAAGTGAATCAGGGCTATCTGGAAGGCTCTAATGTTCAGGTTGTAGATGAAATGGTAAATATGATCGTGGCACAGAGAGCCTATGAAATGAATTCCAAAGCAATTCAGGCAACGGATGAAATGATGTCACAGGCTAACAACCTGAGAAGATAGGAGTAGCGTATGGATATCAGTAATATTTCTGCCATGTATCAGAATTACAGCCAGACAGCGGCAGGTTCCGCTACGGGAAATCAGATCTCGCAGCTGCAGGGAAAAGATATGTCACAGGCAACAGATGAAGAACTGATGGATGCCTGCAAAGAATTTGAATCTTATTTCATGGAACAGGTCATGAAGGAAATGATAAAAACAACAAGTCTGGACGGAGAGGATGAATCCTCCAATTCAATGGTCGATTATTTCAAGGACACTGCGATCGCAGATCTGGCAAAGGAATCGACAGAGCAGAACAGTCTGGGGCTTGCACAGATGCTGTACGAGCAGATGAAGCGCAATACAGGTTCTGTATAAAAGAAAAGAAAATGGAAAGGGCTGCCAAAAGCAGCCCTTGTCTTGTCTTATAGCGAGGAAGGAAACAATTTGGAGACACTAGAGGTATTTGTAGACCATGTGATCTACCACAATGAGAGCAACGGGTATTGTGTGCTGTCAACAAATTATGAAGAAGAGGAACTGATCGTTACCGGTATTTTTCAGGGGGATGTGCAGGGTGCAATGCTGCGGATCACCGGAAAAACGGAATACAATGCCAATTATGGCGAGCAGTTTAAGATGCAGCAGTACGAGATCATTGAACCGACGGATGCAGAAAGTATCCGCCGTTATCTGGGAAGCGGTGCGATCAAGGGCATTGGTGAATCTCTTGCCGGCAGGATCGTAAAACGGTTCGGAGATGACAGTCTGCGTATTATCGAAGAAGAACCGGAACGGCTGGCAGAGGTAAAAGGAATCAGTCTGCGCAAAGCGCAGGAGATCGCCGTGCAGGTAGAAGAGAAAAAGGATGTGCGCGGTGCGCTCATGTTTCT
>DJNY01000075.1 GCA_002441865.1 Lachnospiraceae bacterium UBA6452
GAAACAATATCCAGTTCATTCAGTTCACCACCCTGCTTCTGTGTAAAGAACGGGAACTGGCAGAGCGCATCAATAAATCTGTCATCCCATATATAATAGGTAGCATCTATCCACAGTCCTCCATAGCGGCAAAGAAGCTGTGCGCGCAGAATATCGGACAAATGTGTCATCGAAATACATCCTTTGTTGAATTTTTCCACAACCGTTTCTGAGAATGCTACATACTGCTGGTAATTATCAAATGTAATGATCCGTATGTCTGCTTTATTTCCGAACATTTTCTTCATACGTGCAATGCATTTCTGTACGAGCTCCGGGGCTTCGGAAAGCCCCTGCCACCAGCAGATCCAGACAGGCATTCTGCCGTTCTTTCCTACTTTCCGGTCAATCGGTGGTAAATATAGAAAGTTACCCTGCTGATACTTTTTCACAAGGTCTTCTGTCAGATTTTTCACCAGTTCATACATCGCAGGGAGGCGGTTTGTATCAATTTCTTCCGTATGAAAATACCCATAGGGAATCTGTTTCTCAGCTAACCATGCTTTTATTTCTGCTGTCATATTGGTATTCCATACAGGATTTTGCCCATAGTTTTCTTCATACCACTGACGGAAAATCTCCAGGACTTCCTTTTTTATCATGAGGCATGGATATTCCCCCAGAATGACAGGTGTCTGCTCCAGCAGCTGCCGCATTTTTTTCATAGAAAGAAGTCTGCCCGCATCCACAAAATATCTGTCGAAGCTGCAGATTCCGATATATTCCACTTCTGCTTTTTTACACACCTCAGCCAGAATACTCGCCGGCGAAATAAATTTGCCATCTTTCTTTTCTTCGTATTTTTCCGCCAGATCCTGCCCAATCATGATAGTCCGATATCCCGGCTCTTTTACCTCATGATATGGCTTTGATGCCAGCACAAACATAATCCCTTTATTTTCCATAGCAATTCCCACATGCACAGAATTCTCTTCTGTGTTTTTCTGTTTCATACCTTTTCTATTATTTATGTTGTTTTGTACGAATATTTTTCCTATCTTTTTACGACATTCATCCTTTTTATGTTTTTTAGCAAATTCGTATGAATACAATTATATTGTTTTTCTGCCTCTTCATACTTTTTCCCTATTTTACCGAGAAAGTATGAATTTTGAACACTTCAAACTATATTATGTTTCATTATACCATCTGTCCGCGGCATTTCCACTTCATTTTTTCGTCCTTTTAGGGCGCGTCTTGCTTTTTTGTATGAACAGACGCAAAGACTTGCCGGATGGCTTCATACTTTTGGGCAATTATTCTCTAATATGTATGAAATCATTCCGTTCGCTCCGGATGGCTTCATGCAAAATCGACGAATTCTGCATTTAGGGCGAATTTAACAGAGACGGAATGCATTCTGCGAATTTCAATATGATTAGCAGTCACTAAATGCATGCATTATCCTCGTCGCCATAACACAAAAACAACAGGGATTGCATCGCACTATACGGCGCAATCCCTGTTATCATACACCTGTCATATAAATTCACGAAAATTGGTCCATAAACAGTCAGTTTATTACAGATTTCCCCAGTTCCTGCTTATACGGATCGCAGGCTTCATTTCCACAGCTCTGAACAATTACAAACTACCGATGTTCCCGGATCATCATCGCACATACGATCACAAGCAGAATGCAGGAACCCCAGATTGCCTGCACGCCGATCCGCAGAGACAGCACACCGCCAAGTCCCGCACCGATCGCAAAGATGAAAATGATCCCATAATAATGAAGTGCCTTCCGAAGCGCGCTATGCTCTCTTTCCCGGAAGAACACAGAAAGACTTTCTGTTCCGCTTCGCAGATTCCCGATGCACATCGTGCTTGCATAGCCATAACCATTTACCTTACGGAAGGTCTGCACCTGCATTGCGCAGGTAAAGGAAACAAGCATTGTTGCCAGCATATTATATTCCTGCGGAATAAAGCCTACTGCAAGTAAAAGCACGATTTCCAGAGCAACTATGATCTGCCGCCAGTGGATTCTTTTGGCGCCTTTGTATTTATGACCGATCTGTTCCGCCACCAGCACGCCAAAGGCAAATGCAAGCACCGGGAACAAATAATGCAGTGCCTGCTGCCACTCACCCTGCATCAGATGCTGGCTCATCAATACGACGTTTCCGGTCTGTGCATTCGAGAATACTTTGTCTCTGACATTATACGTATATGCATCCTGAAAGCCGCCCGATAATGCCAGAAGGCTGCTGAGCAGGAATGTCTCTGAAGTCTGGATTTTGATTCGTTCCTTCTTGCTGATCATCTGTACCACAATCTTTCTTCTATATATTTTTCTGTCGCTTGTTTTTATGCAGGAAATACAGTTCTACATGCTGTCCAAGTAAGCTTCTATCTGCTTTCTTCCTGCCTTACTTCTCCACATGCTCAAATGTAAATACATTCAAAAATTGCTTTGCCCGTTCTGTCTTCGGATGATCAAAAAATTCCTCCGGCTTTGCTTCTTCCACGATCTGTCCCTGATCCATAAAAATGACACGGTCTGCTACTGCTTTTGCGAACTGCATCTCATGGGTGACAATGATCATCGTTTTGCCCTGCTTTGCAAGGTCAAGCATAACATCGAGTACTTCCCGCACCATTTCCGGATCAAGCGCAGCCGTTACCTCATCAAACAGAAGGATCTCCGGATGCATGCAGAGTGCACGTACGATTGCCACACGCTGCTTCTGACCACCGGAAAGCTGTCTCGGATAACTGCCTGCCTTATCTGCCAGTCCGACTCTCTGCAGAAGTTCCATAGCCTCTGCTTTTACCTCATCCTTTTTCCGCTTCTGCACCTTCACAGGGGATAGGGTAATGTTGTCAAGCACCGTCAGATGTGGAAACAGCTCATAACTCTGGAATACCATTCCGATCTTCTGCCGCATTTCTGTAATATTTTTACTTCCCTTGCGGATATCTTTGCCATGCAGGCTGATCGTTCCGTCCTGCACAGGCTCCAGTGCATTGATACAGCGGAGCAGTGTACTTTTCCCGCAGCCACTCGGTCCTACCACAACGACAACCTCGCCCTGTGCAAGCGTCAGGTCAATGCCGTCCAGAATGCGTTGTCCGTCATATTCTTTTACCAGATTTTCTACCTTTAAAAGTGTATCTGCCATGATTTATCTCCATTTCTTTTCCAGATATTTTGCAAGCATGCTGATCGGCCAGCATACGAGGAAATATAATAAAAATACAACTAAAAATACGCCAAATGCAGCATTCGGACTCGTCATACGATTTGCCTCAATGATCTGCTGTGCCACCTTCAGCATCTCTACAACACCGATCATCAGAACAAGTGATGTCGTTTTGATCATACGCGTGATCAGATTGATGGAAAGCGGGATCAGGCGTCTGACTGTCTGCGGTATGATAATGTAAATATAAGTCTGTATTTTTGATAAGCCAAGTGCCTCCGCACTTTCATACTGGTGTTTCGGAATACTGATCAGGGCACCCCGTACCAGATCCGCCATTTCCGCTGTACCCCAGAGGGTAAATACGATCACGGAAGCGACTTCACCGGACAGATTCCAGCCAAGCGCTCTTGTTGTACCGAAGTATACGATAAACAGCAGTACAAGCTGTGGCATGATACGGATGATCTCCAGATAAACACGGCAGACCGCTCTGACTATCTTATTTTTCATTGTCATGAGTGCACCGACTAAAATACCGAGTGGCATACTGATCACGATCGAGATCAGGCTGATCCTTGCAGCAACCCAGAGACCGCCTAAAAGACGCAGCATATTGGTACCCTTAAATAATACGTCAATCCCCAAATCCGGCATAACGCAGCCTCCTCTCTAACAGAGTGCCCAGAATTGATACCGGAAGCAGAATGATCAGATAGAAAACGACCAGTAAAAATAAACTCTCCGTTGTTTTATAGTAAAGACCGATCAGATCCTTTGCGGTAAACATCAGATCCATCAGGCTGATAGCGCTGAATACGCTGGTTTCTTTTAATAAGAAGATCACATTGGCCACAAATGCAGGTACACTGATGGAAATTGCCTGTGGCAGGATCACATATTGAAATGTCTGGCGATGGTTCATGCCAAGACTGACCGCTGATTCTCTCTGGATCGGCTCTATGGATTCCAGTCCGCTCCGGAAAGCCTCTGCCATATAGCTTCCTCCTAAAAATGCCAGACCGATCACACCACACACCTCCGGCGTCAGTCTGATCCCGATCTTCGGAAATCCATAATAAATAAAGAATAACTGTACCAGAAGCGGTGTATTTCTGCTGATCTCCACATAGACTGCTACGATCTGTCTTGCGACCGGTACTTTATAATATTGAATTGCTGCACATAGCAGCCCCACCAAAATAGCGAAAGCGATTCCAATGAGTCCTATTTTCACGGTCAATACAGCCGCCCGTTCATACAGCGGTAAGTATTTACCGATAAACTCCCAATTCATGAAACGCGTTCTCCTTTCAACAAAATCTCCGGCAAATGCCTTAATGCGTCTGCCGGAGTTTATTCTACACCATTTCTTTTCTATCGTAAAGTTATTCTGCGTCTGTTACGCCGCCTTCTACAACTAAGCTGTCTTCATATTCAGATCCGTAAGTATCTGTCAGAGTTGCTTCATAGTCAGCATGGAAGAAGTTTTCTTCTCCAAGGCTCTTGATCTCATCGTTGATCCAGTCAAGAAGTGTTGTATTACCTTTTGTCACTGCAGGTGCGATCGTATCTGCACTTCCGAGAGAAGGAATACCTACTGTATAACCATCATTCTGCAGAGAGAATGCGATAACTTCTGTATTATCGTTTGCCCATGCAACAGATGTTCCGTTTTCAAATGCTTCCTTTGCAGTTGCGTAAGAATCAAACTTCTGCAGCGGGATATCCGGATAATTTTCGATCAGATAAGTTTCTGCTGTTGTACCGGAGATAACAATGATGGAATCATCAGGATTCCAGTTGTCAAGGCTTTCGATCACATTGTCATTTCTGGATACAACACCAAGTGCTACGTTCATATAAGGAAGTGCAAAATCAACTTCTTCTTTTCTTTCATCTGTAACTGTGAAGTTTGCCAGGATGATATCTACCTTACCGGTCTGCAGATATTCAATTCTGTTAGCAGCTTCTGTGGATACGAAATTTACTTTTACGCCAAGATCTTCGCCAAGTCTGTTTGCAAAATATACATCATATCCCTGATATTCACCATTTTCATCCACATAACCAAATGGGTTTTTGTCTGAGAATACGCCGATATTGATCGTTCCGCTCTCCTTGATCTCATCGAGGGTACGGAATACTTCATTTCCCTTTGCAGCGTCTGCTGTACTGTCTGCTGCATCAGAAGTCTCTGTTGCAGATGCATCTGCTGCTGTTTCTTCTTTGCTGCCGCAGCCTGTTAAAACACCTACGCTGAGTGCAACTGCGAGTCCAAGTGATAAAACCTTCTTCCAATTTTTCATAATTTTTTCTCCTCTTCTTTTTTTGTAAGCATTATTTACTGCGATTTAGTACAAATCTCTTTCAATAGAGTTTTGCCTCGCAAAAACAGCCCGGAGGCTTTTTCTCCGGGCTGTTGGCTTCATACTTTAAATCGTATAACAAGGCGCGTCAACTGAAGCACCCGGCCAATCTGAAACCCGGCATGTCATGCAGCAACAACACATGTATGAACTTGTATAGCTGACTGTATTTTTCATTGTCTGCGCCTCCTTTGCTTAACTTGTTTTGGATTATATCCTCTTTTTCCTACTATGTCAATAGGTTTTAGGGAATTTATTTCATTTTCTTATTATATGCAAAAAATCCCCTGTTCGTCACACTTTAATCATCCGGTTCTTCTTCACTCTGCTTCACAGCAAGCGCCTCAAATTTACTTCTGACATTGCGGAAACACTCCAGCAGCTTCGGTGAGAACACACCACATTCTCCGGAAATGATCATGTGGAACGCCTGCTCCGGTGTATAGGCGCTCTTGTAAACACGCTCAGATACCAGTGCATCGTAAGAATCCGCGATAGATACGATCTGGGCGGATAAAGGAATCTCTTCTCCCTTTAAGCCGTCCGGATAACCGCGCCCGTCATATTTTTCATGATGGTGGCGGCAGATATCATAACAGACATCGCCGAACGCATCGTCCCACGCACCGCTGATCTGCTGCAAAAGCTCAGATCCTCTTGTGGTATGGGATTTCATATAGTCGAATTCTTCTTTGGTCAGTTTACCGGGCTTTAACAAAATACTGTCCGGAATTGTAATTTTACCCACATCATGCAGGGAGCTTGCTGCGACGATCTGCCTGATCTGTTCCGGCGTCAGCCCATATTCCGGATATTCCTTCATGGCTTCATTTGCGAGGATCTCCGTAAAGCCTTTGACACGCTGGATATGTTCGCCGCTTTCCAGATCACGGTATTCTACGACAGTACCGAGGATTTCGATAATTTTTTCATTGTTCTGCTGGATCCGCTTCGACTGCTTGAGCAGAAGCTCATACTGATCATGGAGTGCTTCTTCCTGTTTCTCCACTTTCATGTCCATTTTGCGTCTGTAATCATACAGGTCTACGATATTTCGTACTCTTCGTCTGACTGTCGACTCATCAAAAGGTTTTCTGATAAAATCGGATGCGCCAAGATCAAGGCTTCTGTTTTCCGTATCTTTGGAATTTTCTCCGCTGATAACGATCACCGGAACTTTTTCGATCCATTTCTGCTTCTGCATCACTTCCAGAACCGTAAAGCCATCCACGCCCGGCATAACCAGATCCAGAAGCACACATCCAAACTCTTCATAGCGCGCTTTTAATATCATAATAGCTGCCATTCCACCGTCTGCCTGCTCGATCTCATAGCTGTCCTCCAGCATTTCCTCGATCATGACTCTGTTCATTTTCACATCATCGACTATCAGTATCTTTTTCATTTTAGCCCTTTCTCTAGTTCTTATAAATTGCAACCCGGTTATTCACCTTACGGACTACAACATCATCAACCTGTTTCGCTGCCCATTTTGCACCGTCGATTTCTATCGTGACGCCTCCATAGAGTCTTCCTCTGATAATACCTGTTGCTTCTGATGCCTTCTTGAGCTGTTCATTCAGTGCAGTCTGATTATCCAGAAGCTGTTTATATTCTTCTTCTTTTGTATAGATCGCATTTTCCAGTTTCAGGAAAATGTCCATGGTATTCCGTACCTCCGGCGGATATTTTCCCTGATATTCCCGCAGACCGTTCTGCAGAGCCCGCAGTTCTTTCTCCACATTGTTGACTCTTGTCTCGATCGTATAAACTGCGTTATGCAGTGATTCATCTGCGCCCATTTTGATATAAGTAGGAACACCGACCTGATTACCCGCATTATAGATCCTGATGCCACCAACCGCTCTGGCACTTCCGCCCAGAAGCGTTCCTTTTTCACCGGAGAGCACGATCAGTCCGTTTGCCCACAACATGGCATCCATGGAATAGTTACAATAGATATTTTCCCCCGCTTCCACGCGGACAGACTCAAAGAACTTACCGCAGACAGATTTTCCGGCTCTGACCAGTCCGTTTCCTGCAGCATTCATACCCCGGCGCAGGAAAATATTTGCCCGGCTTTCCAGATAAGCGGATTCGATAAAGCCATCGACCGCAATATCCTCTGTTGCCTTGATCACGGTATTACTGCCGACATTGCCCTTGACATAAACGTTACCGTCCACATCGACATTGCCTGTCGCCATCGTCACTTCATCAAAAATATACAGGCGGCTGATCACGAGTTCTTCGCCTTTCAGCTCAATACGTCCTGTCATGGAAGAATAATAACGCATGCGGTCTTTCGACAAATGAAAGCCTTTTCCGTGCAGCATCCGCTTTTCTTTTCCTCTGTGCGCCGGAACGATCCTGCCCGTTACCGTATAGCCCGGAATACCGCTCTGTGCATTGTGATATTCCACGATCTTCTGATTCTCCTGCACGATCTCGAACCATTCCACATCCTGATAATCCACACTACCGTCTGCCAGATGTTTTGGTGTACGTGCTACCTCTGTCCGGAAGAAATATTCATAATAGCCATCTTTTCCGTCCGTAGCAGGTTGTCCCTGTGCAACTGTTATAACCTCGCCTTCTTCTGCTTTGCCTTCGGCGATCCGCCGGATCGCATTCTCCCGATAGCCTCTTCTGACACTGTTCCGCTCAAGGATATCTACAATTTCCTCATAGGTATAGGTTTCTTCCTGCTTACTGTATACAAGGCAGGCGGTCATTTCATCCGCATCGATCACAACCGCAAAGACACCATCCATCTTCTTTGGCTGCGCATCTGCCAGAAGATCCCCCACGAAATCCTTTTCCGCTTTCAGCCGCAGGCGTTCCATATCTGCCGCCGTATACATCAGATTGGCATAACCGGATACATCGATACCTTCCTCCAGTCCAAGACGGATCTGGCGCATCTGCCTCCAGTTAAAATAATGGTTATCATAGCGGCTGATATCCACACGGTTTTCCAGACCAAGACGGATCTGCTTCATCTGTCTCCAGTCCAGATCTTCTCTGGCATAAATAGAAACATCCAGCCCCATCTCCAGACCTTCTGCGATCTCATGGATCGCCACACCACGCAGAGTGGGTTTTAAATATTTCCGGATCTCCAGTCCCTTCTGCATGGCAGGAATGATCTCCTCCAGCTGTTCCGGAATATATCCTTCCTTCACATAAGGCATGATATTGACCTTTGCTGCAATTGCCTTTCTGAGTACCTCCAGCATATCCGCAGGAAGTGCAAGGTACTGTGACAGATCAATGCCCTGTTCCAGCCCTTCCCGGATCTGTTTCATTTTTTCATAGGGAATTTTTACATTATCATATAAAGAAGTGTCAAGCCCCTCTTCCAGTCCTCTTCTGATCTCCTCCATCTGAAAAGAAACATAAGCCGGATTTGTATATTTTTCTACCGCAACGCCGGACTTCAGTCCCAGACGGATCTGCAACATCTGCATTGCATTAAACGAAGGATCCGCATAACAGGAAGTATCCAGGCCTTCCTGCTCCCCCAACGTGATCTGTTCTAATTGATTTTTTGAATATACCCTTTCGGTCCCACCACTCATGCAAGCTCCTTTATACATACCATAGCCTGCATATAGGCATCTGTCACATCTGCAAGCTGTTTCTCTACATCCGGTCCCGGATTTCCATGTCTGTACTCTTCACAGATCGTTGATGCAGCCTCCCGCAGGTTTTCCAGCCCCAGATTCAGGCATGCACCTTTTAAATTATGGGACGCTTCAAATGCTGTTTTACAGTCTTTTGACCGGACAGCAGAACGAAGTTTTTCGTAATTATCATCTTCTTCAAAAAGCTTCAGATACTTCCTGATACGCTCCGGCTTTCTGAGCCGGTCCAGAACCTCTTCATAATCTCCACCTGTCTTGTCGTAAAACTCCTGTAATGTCATTATATAACCCTCCCTGTCAGGTAAGTCTATGCTTCCTGTGCCAATTGCTGAATTGCTTCTACATGCTTCTGATAAGATGCTTTTACCTGTTCAAACAGATCTTCACTTCCGGCGACCTCTCTGCCACGCAGCTTTTCCGTCAGCGCTGCACTGACCTCATACAATTCTTTGAAAGCCAGATTGGAGCAGACACCCTTTAGCGTATGTGCACCTCTGAATGCATTTTCCGCATCTCCGTCCTGCAGTCCCTGTTCCAGCTCGGAAAAGCTCTTATCATTTAAAAATTTCAGCGCAAAGCGTTTTACCAGTGCCTCACTGCCCAGTCTGCCAAGCACTTCCTCATAATCCGCTCCCATTTGCGCATAACATTCTTTTACTGTCATGGATTTTCTCCTTTTTAAGTCATTTCATCTTTAATAGTAGCACATAAACCCCTGTATTTCTACAAAAACAGTCGGGATTCATCAAATATCCGTTATATTTCCTTTTTCCCGCGCCATAAGCAGTCTGCTGATGGTCAGGCTGATCTTCTTCACATCCGCCGGTTTCGTCAGATGGGCATCCATTCCTGCCTGCACGGTTTCTGTAACATCATCCGCATCCGAATTGGCGGTCAGCGCTATGATAAATACCCATCTGGCATCAGCACGTTCCAGCCTGCGGATCGCAGCTGCTGCCTGACAGCCGTCCATCACAGGCATTTGTCTGTCCATGATGATCACATCATAGGAGAACAGCTCAGCCTTTTGAAAGAGGTCTACTGCCTGTTTCCCATCCTCTGCAGGTGTCACGATGGCACCTTCATCCTCCAGCAGCTCACATAAAAGTTCCCTGTTCATATCTATATCATCCACGACCATGATACGCAGATCCCGCAGACAGCTTCCTGCTGTATCCTCTTCAATATCAACTGCTTTTGTATCCTTCCGGAAAGGAAGCGTAACAACTACCCGTGTACCTTCTCCGGCTTTGCTCTCGATCCCGATATGACCATTTTTCTGCGTTACCAGATTTCTCACGATCGTCATGCCAAAGCCGTTTCCGGATCCGCTCCGGTCTGCAAATCTGTTTTCCTGTGTATACGGTTCAAAAATTTTAGGCAGGAAATCCTCAGACATGCCAATACCTGTATCTTCTATAATAAAAATATAATTATCCACGCCGGTGCCTGCCTGGCGCATGGTGACGCTGATCCTGTCTCCCTTTTCCGTAAACTGCAATGCATTGGAAAGAAGATTGTTTAAAATCTGTGTCAGCTTTAAAGTATCGCCAACCACACTTTCATCCATGATATCTGTCCGGATCTCAAATTGTTTTTCTTCTCGTCTGGCAGTATCCGCAAACGGCTGTACGATCTGTAAAAATTCTTCCCGGATATTGAAAACCTTTTTATCCAGCGGCATCAGTGCATTTTCCACCTTTGAGATATGCAGGATATTGTTGATCAGTCCCAGAATCTCTTTTGCGGCATTTTCAATCTTATGCTGGTAATCAAGGCGCTGGGATGGACTGCATTCCGTGCGCATTGCAAGCTCGTTCATGCCCAGTATGATATTCAGCGGTGTCCGCATTTCATGGCTCATGTTGGAGAAAAACTGATGCTGTGATTTTTCACTTGCATCCGCTGCTTCCAGCGCTTCTTCCAGAATCCTTGTATGCTCCAGCTGCCTGCGCTTTTCAATATCGATCTGCCGAAATGCCAGAATCGCTTCCTCTTCTCCGAGGGCATCACTTAAAATAAAGCTGATGTTGACCCATTTTTCTTCTCCGTTCATCATACGGAGAAAATCGCCGCCATAGTTCCGCACCTTTTCTTTCGCCAGCTGACGGATATGGGAAAGCGAAAATGATTTCTGTAATTCCTCCGCCAGCTCCTTTGCCACAACCTGGTCAAAGCCCGTCATCATTTCCTCATAGCTGCCTTCCGGCGGCAGATACGCCTGCATCTCCGTTGATCCCTTGATCATCTGGTAGCTGCCTTCTTTTAAATTGATCCGATAGACCGCGTAGAAGGTATCACAAAGCGCATTTATGATCTGGCTGCTTTTTACCGCACGTCTGTTCATCAGAATATCATGCAGCCCCATCAGCAGCACAACGCAAAAGGCTATACCAAGCGCCGCGCTGTATACAGTGATAATGGTTTTAAATCCGCTAAGTACCGTTGCATGCGGGATTGTCATGATACAGAGCCAGCCATTGCTGACACTGTTATGGTAAACACCTCTTCTTTCTCCGTTCAGATCAACAATATCATCTCCGGTCTCCGCCAGATTTCCGTCATTGATCTCCTGCCAGATGGATGCGGCATACTGCTCCATCTTCTTTTCATCTACCGCAAAAGGCGCATCATAGTACAACAGATTTCCTTTTGCATCACATAAATAATACGCACCTCCTGCAGGCAGTCTGATGTCTTCATGCACCGCATCAAAATCACGGCGTGTGATCTTCATCAGGATTGCATTATCTGTCTGCGGATTGACCATACCGGCCATGATCGTATCCTTCTGGTCACCGGGCAGTTCGTCCGTAAAAAGCACTTCTCCGTCTGCTGCCCTGATCTCCTGATACCAGTCCTGGGCCAGATCAAAATCATCTGTTTTTCCATTGCCGCATGCTACGGCAATTTTTCCCCGGACAACAGCATAGCAGGCAAGAGTATCATCCTCTATCCTGCCTGCTGTAGTTGTTAAAAAGGCCTCCATCTTTTCCTGCAGGGAAGCCTGGTTATCATTTTCCTGTTGCAGCTCTTCGAGATAATATTCGCTCATCTCTATAAAAGCCCGGTATACGGCAATATTACGTTCCTCATCCGCCGTATAACTCTTTACCAGCTCATGCCCCATCTTACGTGCGTTGGAAAGCAGCAGGCTGTATGTGCCATACAGACCTAGCAATGCCATCAGAAGAACCAGCAAAATGATCAGGAATGTTCTGACGTTGTTATGTAATAGTCTTTTTTTGGTGATGTCATATACTTTGTTCATTGCCCTGCTACCTTCTGCATCATTGTCGTATTTATTATAAGCGAATCTGCTGTTTCTGGCAATAAAATTCAAGTGATGCAAAAGTGAGGATATCCATAACGGACATCCTCACTCTCATGCTTTCTTTCTATCATAAGAAACGCTTTGTTATTTTGTTTCTTCTGCAGCATCTTCATCTGCTGCTTCCTCATCATCCTCTGCGGAACGTGCCACGATAACGTTCAAAACAGGTGTATCCAGATGTGTGGTAATATCAATATTCCGGTTCTTTGCGATCGCAAGATCAGAAACCTTTAAGGTATCTCCTACATGAAGATCACTGCAGTCGATCTCAACTTTCTCGACCAGATCCTTTGGAAGTGCCTTATAAGCAACTTCTGTTAAAAGTTCTTCTACAATACCGCCAATGACTTTTTCCTTGTTGTGCAGAATGATCTCTGCTACGGAATGTACCTTTTCATCACTGACAAGCGCCTGAAAATCGATTTCCATCAGCATGTTCTTTACAGGGTCATAATCCATTTCCTTGATCAGTACATCATAACTCTGACCTTCCAGATCCAGCATAACCTGACTGCCCTTCATGCACTCACGCTGCATTCTCTCGGCTTCTTTTCTTTCAATCTTCAAAAGAACAGAGCCTTCGATCTCTTTTCCGAAAAGATTGCCTGTTACATAGCCTTCTCTTCTCAGTTTCTTTGCCTTTGTTTCCATGTCTCTTTTTTGCACTTTAAAAGTATTCATTTGTCTTTTCCTCCATCCATACAAATTGAGAACACAGGGATGTTTGCGGAATGTCATATACAAGATGGCGTTTCGTTTCTCTTGTTCCACCACTGTTATAGTCCCATTCCTCTAAAAATGCAAGAGGAAATTTATACTTCTTTTTTTGTCGTAAATAATTTCTTCAGACAGCTCAGTGCGACCATGACACCAAGTACCATCAGAAGGATCGCAACGATGAACTGCAGACCGTCTACCAGGAAGGTTGCCTGTCCTGCTGCCATGTTTCTGATCAGGGCGATCGTCTTCTGGACAAGTGCAGTAAAGGTAACTGCCAGCATTGTGAACATCGGGATATATAATGTCCAGCCTGTTCTGCCCGTTGTCTTTAAGAATACGGCAAGTGCGATCAGTACAAGTGCAGCCAGCAGCTGGTTCGCAGAACCAAACAGAGGCCATACATTGTTATAACCGCCAAGTGTCAGCAGGTAACCAAAGAATAAGGTAATGACGGTTGCAAAATATTTATTGGTCAGAAGCTTCTGCCAGCCCGGCATTTTGGCAGAATCTGTTGTATCACCGTAAAACAGCTCCTGGAATGACATACGTCCGATTCTTGCTACGGAATCAAGTGATGTCAGGGCAAGTGCGGAAACGCACATCGTCATAAACACGGTTGCAAGCTGCACCGGAAGTCCCATCTTTTCCAGAAAGCCTGCAACACCGCTTGAAAAGATTGCAAACGGTGTTCCATCCGGTTTTGTTCCGTTGACAGCAACAGCGCCGACAACAACCAGTGAAATGATACCAAGCAATGATTCCACTACCATGGCACCATACCCTACCATTGGCATATCCTTTTCATTACTGATCGTCTTGGAGGAAGTACCGGAGGATACCAGAGAGTGGAATCCGGAAACCGCACCGCAGGCGATCGTGACAAACAGTGTGGGGAACAGATAGTTTCCACCGACGTTAAATCCATTAAATGCATTCAGCTGCATGTCCGGATGTGCTACAAGTACACCCAATACCGCACCAATGATCATACCGAGCAGCATAAATGTTGTCATATAATCTCTTGGCTGCATCAGAAGCCACATCGGCATAACGGATGCTAAAAACAGGTAAGCCATGATGATGTAGATCCATGCAGATTTTGTCGCATAGATCGGAAGATGCATACCGACCGCAAACATAACAACCAGAAGTGCAACCGCAACTACTGCACGTACCCATTCTTTCATCGTTCCGACCTTTTTCTGGATCAGACCGAAGATCACTGCCACTACAATGAACAGCATGGAAATGGAAGCTGCTGCCGCATTTGCATACGCGGTATCTGCTGCCATATCTGCAACACCCTTTGCCACAAAGGTGCCTGCCACCATATCGGTAAAGGCTGCGATAACAAGTAAGGTAAATAACCAGCAGAACAACATAAACAGCTTTCTGCCTGTTTTTCCGATATACTTCTCAATGATCATACCCATTGACTTGCCTTCGTTCTTTACAGAAGCGTATAAAGCACCAAAATCCTGTACAGCACCGAAGAACAGTCCGCCGATCACAAGCCACAGAAGCACCGGAACCCATCCGAAAACAGATGCTAAAATCGGGCCCGTTACTGGTCCTGCTCCTGCGATGGAAGAAAACTGGTGGGCAAATACCGTAAACTTGGAAGACGGTACATAATCCTGTCCATCCTCATGTGTGTAAGCCGGTGTTTTCGCATTCGGGTCAATGCCCCATTTTTTTGCAAGCCAGCGTCCATACAACAAATATCCGGCTGCAAGTGCCACAATGCCGATCAAAACAATTACTAATCCATTCATACTCTTCGCCCTCTTGGCGATTCCCTTCTTTCTGTATCTGTTTTTTACAGCGTCAGCCTAGCACTCTGCCTTTTTATTGTCAATGTTATAACATATAGCGGTTTTCTATCCTTTTCATAACTACAGGTTATAAAAGTTGCAAAAGTGCGCAGGCACGGCGATTTCCGGTAATATAAATTGCGGCAGTCCGGCATATTTGCTATAATGAAACCATACATATGTTGTGGGGTTATTCCGCCGGATGGGCGGCAGTAATAACAAAAGCGAGGAATTCTTATGATAACAAAATGTAAACTGTGTGGGGGTGCATTAAAATACGATGCAGATATCAGGCGCATGGTCTGTGAATACTGCTCCAGTATGTTTGATGTGGAAGATACGGAAGAAGAAAAAGAATATGCAAAAATGCAGGCGGTTTCTGCCGGAAAGAAACCGGACGAAGCAATCGGGCAGGCTGTCTTTACGCCGGAAAATGAGACAATGGACATGTCTCTCTATCACTGCAGCAGCTGCAGCGGCGAGCTTTACCTGAATCAGACGGAGGTTGCCAGCTACTGTCCGTACTGCGGGCAGCCAACGATCGTATTTGAGAGGATCGCCAGGACGCGGAAGCCCGATTACATCATTCCTTTCAAGATCACGAAGGAATATGCTGTCGCCAGTATCCGTGAAAAATTTTTCAAAGGGCATTTTATCCCAAAGGAGCTGAAATATTTCAAGGCAGATCTTTTGCGTGGCATTTATGTCCCTTACTATCTGTATGATATGCTTTATAAGGACAGACAGATCATCCGCGGAAAATTTGAAGAAAAAAACAGGAAGGGCGAGAAAACCTCTGTTACCTATGATTTCTACCGGGAAGCGGTTGCTTCTTTTCAGGAAATACCGGTAGACGCTTCCAAAAAAATACCAAATGAGATCACGGAAAAGCTGGAACCGTTTTACACTGCCGACCTGATCAATTTTCAGGCAGGCTATCTTTCCGGTTTCTACGCAGACCTGCAGGATGACAGCGATTACACACTGCGCAATATAGCGAAAAGACGTGCCAGAGACCGGTTTAATAAACTTCTGTATGATGACATCATGGCAAAGGAATGTCAGACACTGAAAAGCAATCCTGCCTGTTCTTTCGAAAAAGAAGCCTATGCGCTTCTACCTGTCTGGTTTATGGTATTTACCTATGAAGGTGATTCCTATACGATCCTGGTAAACGGGCAGACCGGTAAGGTGGTCGGCGGAGTTCCCTCCGATAAAAATAAAATCGCATTGTGGTTTTCCCTGATCACACTGCTTGTTTCCGTACCGGCCTACTATATTCTGCAGTTTTTCTTTGATCCTGTCCTGTTCCAGAGCAGAGAAAGTCTCTTATCTGCCATATGGGTTCCTTTGGTATTGATCTCCGCTGCCTTTACCGCGGGGCTGAAAAATTACAGAAGTGTGAGAAAGAGTCAGGCACTGACCCGTGCAGAAACGATCA
>DJNY01000151.1 GCA_002441865.1 Lachnospiraceae bacterium UBA6452
TCTTCCAGTCTGCCCTTCAGCTCCGCTACCTGGTTTTTGCTTTCCACATAATCGGACAGAAGCTGCTTGTCATACTCATACAGGCTTTCAATGTAATCTGCCTTATTTACCATATCCGCATAATTCTGGGATTCCAGAAGTACCTGCAGATAAGCACTGTCTCCCTGTTCATACATAAACTGGATCCGCTTTTTCATCGAAGCATACTGGTCATCTTCTTTTTTCTGGGCATCCTCATAATCCTTTTTTGCCTGCTCGATCTCTTTTTCCTTGACTGCGATCTCATCCTGACAGATATCAATACTGGTCAGGATATCCACAAGCTGGTCACTGAGCTGATCCAGCTGTTCCTGTGCCTGCGCCTGATTGCTCTGGATCGCACTGATCTGCTGGTTCACGCTGTTCAGATTATTCTGTGTCTTCTGTTGTTCTTTCTTGACACCCGAAATAGTAGTTGCCCTGACGGGAACTACTATTTCCATAAGCATTATTATACTAAGCAGGATACAGCATACTCTCTTTTGCATCTTTTCACCAATTTTCCCAAATGTTTATTCTTCTGTTTCAGCCTCAATCTCTGTTTCGGCTGTATCTGTCAATGCAGCATCTCCGCCCGAAACCGTTTCTTCTTCCTGCAGTTCGTCCTCTACATCTTCCTCTGCGGTATCTGCTGTTGCAGAATCTGTCTCTGTAATAGAGATTGGATCATTTTCTACAATTGTAACCTGATCGATCAGATATTCATTGACGCGATCGGCAAGTACATAATCATAATAAGCGCCCTTTCCGATTGCAGAAAGAAGTGCATCTGCGGAATCATATCCGTAGTCACTGTACTCTTCTTCAGCCGCTGCCCTGATATCGTCATCGGAAAGACTGATTCCTGCCTTCTTTGCGATTGCTGCGATCGCAAGTTTCTCTTTTGCAGACTCTGCTGCGGATTCCGCTGTCTGCTTCTCATATTCTTCCTCTGTCAGCCCCATATAATTTGTAATAAAGGTTGACAGATCTACTTTATAATAATCTGCATAAGACTGTGCATTTGCTGCAATACGTGTCTTGATATCATCAACAAGTTCCTGCGGTGCATCAGATACTTCACAGGTTGCATAAACCGCATTCCATACCGCACTCTTCTTCGCATCACTGTTTTTCTCGTCACAGGCATTTTTCAGATAATCTTCCACATTCTGTCTGTACGCATCCACCGTATCATATCCCAGATTCAGTTTTGCGATCAGTGCATCATTGATCTCAGGCATCCTGCCTTCGTCAATAGAATTGATCTTTACTTCAAAAACGACTGCTGCACCTGCCAGATCCGTATTGGAATAATTCTCCGGGAATGTCAGATTCAGATCAACTGTTTCTCCCACAGTATGTCCGATCAGCCCGTCCTCAAATCCATCAATAAATTTGCCGGAACCGATCTTCAGATGTGCACCCTGCGCTGTACCACCGTCAAAAGCAACGCCATCCCTGGTTCCCGTATAATCAATATTGACTGTATCTCCTGTTTCTACGTTCTGCTTATCCGTCGGTGTGTAATCATAAGCATCCATATATTCCACATAGTAATTGATCTCTTTGTTAAACTGGGCATCTACGTCCGCATCGGTATAAGTGTACACATCTGTATTTACCGTAATACCTTCATAGTCACCGAGCTTCACATAATCATCCGGATTGTAATCCTTTGTGGAAATGATCCCGTTTCCGGAAACCTCAGTTGTATCCTGGCTCTGTCCTTCGTCCTTGGAAGAACCGCAGGCGGTCAAAGCTGTCACCATACAGGCTGCCAGCATGATTGTTAAGATTTTCTTTTTCATAATATTCTCCTTTTCTGCGCTTCGCATCTACTATCTTAACACATTTCTTTCAAGTGGGAAACTCTACACCAAAAATTCATAAAGAATTCATAACTTAAACAGGGCTATTGCGCTGAAAGCAAAAGAATGTTACAATATTTTCTAGTTTTTAGCACCCTAAGGAGGATAAGATGAGCACACTTAGTATTGTACTTCTGGTCATTCTTGCGGTTCTGATCATAGTTATCGCTGTTCTCTATTTTCTGGGCAAAAAAGCGCAGAAAAAACAGGCAGAACAGCAGGAGCAGATGGAAGCTGCCAAGCAGACCGTCTCCATGCTGATCATTGATAAGAAACGTATGAAGATTAAAGATTCAGGGCTCCCACAGATGGTGATCGATCAGACTCCAAAGCTTATGCGCGGTTCCAAACTGCCGATCGTAAAAGCAAAGATTGGTCCACAGATCATGTCACTTGTATGTGATGAAAAGATTTTCGACAAGGTTCCGGTCAAGAAAGAAGTAAAAGCATCCGTCAGCGGTATTTACATTCTTGATGTCAAAGGACTCCGCGGAAACAAACAGGCTGAGCCACCAAAGAAACAGGGCGTATTCAAACGTGCCTGGGCTATGGCAAAAGAAAAAGCCGGTGTGAAACCGGTTAAATAAAAAAAGCAAAAAATAAATGGGATATATGATATCATATATCCCATTTATCTTTTCATGTTCAATTTGAATTAAGCGTTTACTAAATCCTTTAAAGCCTTACCAGCTTTGAACTTAGGAGCTTTAGAAGCAGCGATCTTCATCACTTCACCACTCTGAGGATTTCTTCCTTCTCTTGCAGCTCTTTCAGATACTTCGAAAGTACCGAAACCTACTAACTGAACCTTTCCACCATTCTTTAATTCGTCAGAAACAACATCTGTGAATGCCTTTAAAGCTGCTTCTGCGTCTTTCTTTGATAATCCAGCCTGTTCAGCCATAGCTGCTACTAATTCTGCTTTGTTCATTTGAACTCCTCCTCTTACTGAGTATTGTTTTTTGTTTCATTTGACTTTTCTCTCAGAAAATGCCTAATACTATTTATATCCTTTTTTATATCCTTTGTCAAGGCGAAAATGCCCTTTTTTAGCCATTTCCCGAAGTTTTTACAAGCTGAGGAGCCGGTCAAGTATCCGCACCAGTTTTTTCCTCCGTTTTTTACGGCGCGTATTTTCCTGATATGTCATCTGCTGTTTTTCCCATGCCTTTATCTGGCTCCACTCCCTCAGGGGCTGTCCATCCGGTCCTGTGATCGTTTCACCAAATACATGCGGATGGCGGCGTATCATTTTCCGGCTGATATCCTCCACCACGTCTTCCACAGTGAAATATCCCTCTTCTTCTGCCAGACGCGACTGCAGCATCACCTGCAGAAGCAGGTCTCCCAGCTCTTCCCGCAGGGCATCCGGATTCTGTTCTTTTTCCAGAAGCTCGATCGCATCTACAGTCTCTGCCGCTTCCTCCAGCACACAGATCCGCATACTGCCATGTGTCTGCTTACGGTCCCATGGACAGCCATCTTCCGAACGAAGTGCTGCCACGATCTCCTTCAGATCCGCAAAGTCTCTTTTTTCTTTATCCAGATAATCCGGTCGTTCCTTCAGCATTTTTTCTCCTTTTCATCATGCGTGCCCGTTTTACTGCACGCCTGCCAGTGCAGCATCTGCCGCAGCATTTGCCGCATCTATCGCCGCCGTGGATGACTCCAGTTCAGAGAAAGAATAATGCACATCCTTCTCACTGTCATCTACCTGCAGGGAATAGCTTCTCGTAATATAGCCGCTTTTCCGGATAGATACCGTATAGGAGCCGCTCTTTTTATCAAAGCTGGCCGGGATCAGACCGATATATTTTCCATTCACATAAAGCTCTCCGCCCTGCGGCGCATCAATATAGACCTGATAGCCGCTGCTGCTTGCGGTAACGGTATTACTGCTGACAGAAGATGCATCCGTATCATCAGATCCTTTCTCCATCTCAATATTGATGTTTGCCATTTCGTCTCCGACCTTGATATACTGTGTGATCGTCTTATAGCCCTCTGCCTTGCAGGTCATCTGGTGGATACCATACGGCAGATATACCACTTCACTGTAATCCGTATCCATTCCATCGATCGTCAGATACGCAGATGACGGAGAAATAGTAAATACAATCCCACCTTTTTTATTTTCTTCTGTCCGGGCAAGATCCGATACATCAACCTGTACTTCCTCATTTGCCTTTACTTCCACCTGCTTTGTTCCCACATTGCTGCCATGGGAGATCAGCATATCATAACTGCCCTCCGGAATGACCAGAAGCATGTCCTTTTCTACCTTTTTAATAATGGATTGTCCAAATTCTACCCAGCCGCCTTCAAAGGCATCTGCGCCAAGCAGTCTGACATAACCGTGTCCGTTTGTGATCACAATACTTTCTATGCTGTGGTCAACACGCGTTACCCGCAGCGTATCCACCGTATTGATATCCATCAGCGTCATTACTTTTCCCTGTGATAACACAACAGCGCCATCGGAAAGTGTATATTGCTCCCCACCGATCTCCATGGTATGTGCTGCATGATTGATACTGAAATTTCTGACCTGCTCTGTCACCACCGCTGTATCATCCAGCCAGATGTTTTTGCACTTTTTGGTATCTTTCTGAAAAGTTACCTGTACCAGATCGCCGCTCTGCAGTTGTCCTGCGACAAGTTCTTCTCCATGTCTGCTCTTGATCCCTGTTGCGTGATCATAGCTGAGCGTATAGCTCTTTTGTACCGTACTGTTCCAGAAGGTGATATAGCCGCCTTCCTGATCTACTTTTTCTACCACCGCTGTATCCAGACTGTCTGCCAGATCTGCATAGGCATTATCCGCACTGACGGTCTCCGTTGTTACCTGCTCTGTTGTTCCCGTCTGCGTAGCTGCATTGCCACAGCCGCAAAGTAAGAAAAGCAGCAGGATGCTTGCTGCTTTTTGTATTTTCTTCATCATTTGATCCTCTTGCGTTCCAGTGTTACATGTTTTTAAGCATTCACGCAGATCCGGGCTTCATATGCTCCTGTCTGCGCGACTACAGTATAACACATTTTATCTGCACCTTTCCAGCCATTTGTTCAGGAAGAGCTGTCTTTCTTCTTCCCGTTGCTCAAAGGCAACCAATTTTTCCTGCTGTC
>DJNY01000086.1:0-12490 GCA_002441865.1 Lachnospiraceae bacterium UBA6452
CTGCATCTGTCAGCTTTTTCTGGGCATCGGCATCGGTATTGACAAGCAGGCGGAAGCCCTCTGTGTCATCCCGGACATCTGCCCGGATCAGTGACGCATTCGGATATGCGGATTCATCAAGTACCACTGTATTTGCAGTATCTGCCCCGCTGCTATCCTGTGCTGTATCCTGTGTGCTTCCAGCTGTATTACCTGTCTGTGCGGTACTCTGTGTATTTCCTGTCGTATCAGTTGTTCCCGTACTGTTTTGTGTATCGGTGCTTCCTGTCTGATCAACAATCTGGTCTGCGAACAGATCCGTTTCATAATCTGAAATACTGCCAAGTGCCGGCGGTAATGTAATACCTGCCAGTTCTCCGTCTGACCAGTCTGAAACTGTCTCATAAGCAGAAAATGCATCCGCATCTGCACCGGTCAGTGTATAAACCGTATCCCCGGCTTTGACGGTTGCAGGGATTTCCACCAGCTTCTGTGCATCTGGCTCCAGTGTACAATACCGCACTTTTGCGGTGCCTGCGCCTGTCGGAGAGATCACAAGTCCGCGGAAGCCCAGATACCGCTGATCCAGGATCGTATCTTTACAGCCTTTCACATACGGATCGATCACCGCTGTCTCCACACCATCAAATGCCATGCTGCGCAGATCCGCATTGTCCAGTCTGGTTGCTGTCTTTTCAAAAGAAAGCGTCGGTAAACTTTCCCCCTCGAATACTACTGCCTGCGCACCTGTATTCTGGTAAGCCCCAAGACCGATCTCTTTTACCTGCGCCCCAATATTGATCTCAGCCAGCGGACAGCCAAGAAATGCCCGGTCTTTGATCTTTTGGATATTATCTCCACCTGTCAGCTTCTCCAGAAACGTGCAGCCGGAAAATGCTTCTTCCCCGATCTCTGTCATGGAAGCCGGAAAATTCACCCATGTCAGCTCCGTGTGTCCGGAAAATACGCCGCT
The DNA here is from genome assembly GCA_002441865.1 of Lachnospiraceae bacterium UBA6452. Taxonomy (GTDB): domain Bacteria; phylum Bacillota; class Clostridia; order Lachnospirales; family Lachnospiraceae; genus CAG-194. The sequence goes on from DJNY01000086.1 coordinate 953, forward strand.
TGCAATTTTTTTCACTCCGTCCGGAATGGAAATACTGCTTTTATCCCCGCGATATGCCAGCAGAATCCCGTCTCCGACGATCAGATAATCATCTCCCGTTCCCACAAGCCAGTTTTCCAGATATGGTGTTTTGGAAAAAGCTTCAGGCTCTATCACACTGACTGATGACGGGATCTCCACATCCGTCAGGTCATCACAATGATAAAATGCACCATAACCGATCTTTTGCAGTCCGTCCGGCATTAAAATGCCCTGCAGGGAGCTTCTTGCAAAAGCAAAATCTCCAATTTCCGTAACTGCAGGTAACTCCTGCATAGCAAGAGACTGATCCTGATAATATTGTTTGATCTTTACCTTATCCTGTGAAATATCATCCAGCAGTTCATAGTTTTTCTCTTCAGCCGGTTCTGCTTCCTGTTTGTTTTCTTCTACCTTTGGGTCCATCATTACAACTGCCTGATTTTGTACGATCCTTGTTTTCCCCAGTACAGAAGACGGATCATTGGCATAATACTTTGTGACATCCAGATTGGAAACATCAGCCGGATGATTGACATCATAGTCACCGGATGCTGTACTGTTTCCGGATACTGCCGAAGTCTCTTCTTCCGCATCCTGCTTATTATAAAAATTGCCGACAGCCACATCATCCTGCAGCATGGCAGACACTGTCTGGTTTTTCTGTCTTTCCTGTTCAAAGGTCTGCGCTGCACTGTCATCCTCTGCCTGGATCTTCAGATTATCGCAGCCATCGAATGCCGTGTCATGGATCGTTGTCACAGATGGCGGGATTGTCACATTGCCCAGATTTATGCAGTTTTCAAATGCCTTTGCCGCGATCTTCCGGACAGAATACGGAATAGAAACCTTCTGCAGATTGGTACAGTTAGAAAATGCATATTCCGGTATCTCACCCAGATTCGGAGATAAGGTAACCTCCTTTAAATAGGTCTGTCCCCAGAATGCATATCGTTCAATATCTGTTACCGTTGTCGGCATATTTAATGTTTCTGCTTCCCTGCCCGGCATAACCTCGATCAGCTTTGTCTGATCTCTGTCATATAAAACGCCATCAACATAAGAAAACAGTGGATTTTTTCCTATATCGACCGATTTCAGAGCCGTATCACCTGAAAAAACACCTGCACCGATCGTTTCCAGTGTCTTTGGCAGGGTAAACCCGGACAAAGAACTACAACCAGCAAAAGCACCGCTTTCGATCGCGGTAAGGCCGTCCGACAAAGATACTTCTTTCAGATTGGTACAGTTACGAAAAGCACCTTCCCCGATCTTTTCCACGGAGGATGGGATATAAACTTTTGAAATACCGTTCTGATCCGCAAACGCCTCCGGTGCAATTTCTTTTATCCCGGCAGGAACAGACACAGCCGAAGCTGTGCCTGTATAATGGATGAGCGTATCTCCATCCCTTTCAAAATCTGCAGTTGCGCTCGTTGCCTCCAAAACAGGCAACGGGATCTGGGTCAGTACGATGGCAAGCACCATCAGTATGACACCGATTACTTTTTTTCCGTATTTTTTCATTCGATCACTTTTACTACCTTATTTTTTGAACCTTTTGCAAAGAACAACAGAATGGACAACAGTGCAAGACCCATTGCCAGGAACCACTTTGGATGGATCGGGTCACCGGTCTTTGGTGTCGCATCGCTGATCTCTGCCTGTGTCAGATTATTTGTCTCCACATAAATGGCATATGGAGAAAAATGTGTTGCATTAAAGGAAATGCAAGGTACATTATCGATCGTCAGCAGTCTGGATCCAAGTTTTTCAAAGACACCGTTATTGACCGCACCGGCCTTATTATTGCCTGCATAACCTGCAAGCGCATCCGGGATCGGCATTGTTACTGTAACGGTAATTCCTGTTGTATCTGCGATCTTTGTCGTTCCGGTTGAATCATACAGACTGATATCCATTGCAAAATATTTCAGGTCATCCAGTGATCCGTAAGAAGCAAGCAATGCCTTTTCCACTGCATCCTTTGCCTCATCACTGTCAGAGATTTTGATCACAAAGTTATCATTGGAGCCAGATACCGTTGCAGAAACAAGTCCTCTGTTGGAAATACCCGATTTGGTCACTTCCACTCTTGTATTTCCTGTGGATGCATTCGGCCGTCTGTTTACCGTATTGCTGCTGACACTGCCATTCCGGTTTGCAACAGCCGCTGTTCCGTTTTTAGCGGTCGCCGTCGGTTTCGGCGAAGCTGTTGCTGTTCCGGCATTATTGCCCTTGTTACCGCTTCCGCTGTTATTTGTATTGCCGTTATTCGTATTTCCCTTGGTTGTATCGGAGGAAATATCACCTGTTCCGCTGTCTCCCGTCGATGCTGTTCCTTTTTTGTAAAGAGCCGTGACAGTCAGATTGCCCGTGACCGGAACAGAAGTATAGTTGGACGGTGACCATGTTGTAAAGGTGTAGCCTTTTCTGGTCGGTGTTACATTTGTTGCTGCCGGGCAGCTTCCGCTTGCAATGATCTGGGTATCCAGTACACTTCCGTCATAGTCCACAAACGTAACCGTATAACTTGTTCCTGTTGCGTTATTGCCGCCGTTGTTATTTCCGTTATTATTGTTTCCGTTATTTCCATTATTATTGTCATCATCGCCGGCATTGGGATTTTCCACATAATATGCCTTGACGATCATATCACCGGTCACTGCGATCGTTGCAAAGTTGGACGGGGACCAGTAGCTGAACTTGTAGCCTTTTCTGGTCGGTGTTACGGACGGCGTTGTCGGATAACTGCCCTCCTGCAGATACTGCGTATCCCATGTATACAATCCATCATAATCCTGGAAGACGACAGAGTAATACCCTTCGATCGGTGCTGTATTATCAGGCTCATAAATCGCCTGCGTTGTAATATCTTCCCTGACATTTGTAAAGTCTTTTGTCCAGCCTGTCAGTACATAGCCCTTTCTCTCCACACGAGGTGCATCCGCACTGGCGCCGCTGTTGACAACCTGCGTCTTTAACACATAACCATCCCAGTCAAGGAATGTAACCGTATAGGTCTTGGAATAGGTCTCTGCGGTAATACCATCCTTATCATCACAATACCAGTAAGCAGGGCTGTCTTCCTCGCACTGTACGGTAAGCCCCTGGATATAGTTGACATTTCCCGCGCCGTCATCTGTTATGAAGGCTTCATCATCGATAGACTGCACGCTGCCCGGAATACGGATCGTGGAAAGTGCGGTGTTACGGAATGCATATTTACCGATCCTCTTTACGGAATCGGACAGGCTGCAATAGTAAAGCTGCGAGGCACCGTCAAAGCAGTAGTCCGGAATCAGTGTTGTATCCACTTCATCCAGATATGCCTCTCTGATACCGGTACAATTCTGGAATGCACAAGGGGCAATGTCCGTAATTCCTGCAAGCTCTGAAGAACTGAGCTTGGAAGCGCCGATCTTAATACCTCTTGACTCTAAACATTCTACCACGCCGATTCTGTTGCCACTGCCATCTATGCTGCAGAGCAGACCGTCAGCACAGGCATATCCGCCCGGTGACGTAAATCCGACATCCGTAAGCTCCTTACAGCCCGCAAACGGTACTTCTGTAAAAGTGCTGACCGTCCCCGGTAATGTTACTTCCGTTAAAGCGGTACAATTATTGAAAGCGCGTTTTCCGATCACTTCTCCGCCGTCCGCACCACTCTCATTCATAATAAACGTCTTCAGACTCGTACAGCCATCGAACTCCTGATCCGGGATCTCTGTCACCGTATCTAAGATCACACTCTGTACAGCCGTATTATTCTGGAACAGATCATCTTTCAGAGCTGTAACTCCATCCGGTACATGTACATGATATACAGCGTCAATAACACCCTGCTCTTCTTCCGTCAGGTCGATCGCCGCATCCGGATTGTTCAGATTATTTCTGTATTTACTGTTTGCACTTGCAACAATATCATTTTCTTCCTGCTGCGTACGGACATATTTACTGTTTCCTGTATAGGTACTTAAACTGTAGCTTCCGTTTCCTTTTAACTGATCTTCCGTCGGAACGCCGACAAGCATCGGTGTTGCTGATTCGATCTCATTGGTATTGGCATTTTTCTTCACAACAAGCTGGATCTGCAGATTCTGTGGGAAGTCGCTGCAATATCTGATATACTGCGTCGGTGCAGATGGTGCGTTATAGTTGTTTGCCGTGCTCATGGCATAGGTGAACGGAACACTTGTAGAAGAAATATCACCGATAAAGCAAAGATTTTCCTCCGGAACACCGTCTCCGTTTTTATCCACATCTGCAAGAGTCACGCCTGTCTTGAATGCATCCTGCCCGATCTGCTGCAGGGAAGCTGCATTGTCAAACTTGACGGTACGGAGCGAAGTACAGCCGGAAAATGCATTGGCATCGATAGATGATACAGACGCCGGAATATACAGATACTTGATATCCGTATTGTTCTGGAAAGTATCTCTTGCGATCCGTGATACATGGTATTTTGCAATATTATCCGGAATGATAACATTACTGCCATCACCATCCTTTTTTTCAAAACGGATCAGCTCGTTGCTTTCATTGACGCAGAATGCATAACCGTCTACGATCTTTTCATACCAGCCTACATAACCACTGTCCAGATAACCGAATGCCAGGTCATGTTTCTGCGTATAAGTATGCGCATAAGACTGGGAGTATGCAAGAATGCAGAACTGGTCGCTGACTTCATAGTCTCCTTCAAATGCTGAATTCTTACCCAGATTCTCACTGCTGAAAATATCTTTTCCGCCCGTATAAATATTGTCGTAACCACTTCCTGTATTGGCAGCGCAGCCACAATCGAGCTTCAGATCTCTTGCCGGAACCTTTACCGTATCAAGGCTGTTACAACCTGTTACATTATCATATTTGAAAATCTGATCCGTAGAGCCTGCATTGTTTGGCAGCCCCAGATAGGTCATGCTGCTGCAGCCATAGCAGGTATAATGTACACTGTCTATATTGCTGACACGCTCCGGGAATACAACCTGCGAAAGGGAAATACAGTTGTAAAACAGGCCGTTACCGATCGTTGTCAGGGAAGTATTGCCGTCATCACTGACACCGTTAATATTGATCGCTGTCAGGTTTGTACAGTCTTTAAAGCAATAATTTCCGAGTTTTGTTACCTGATCCGGTACCTTGACCGCACCAAGATAAGTACAGCCCGCAAAGGCATAATCGCCGATTTCCTTTAAGTTGGTCGGCTCCGTAAAATCAATGGTTGTCAGCTGGTTACAGTTCTGGAATGCATAATTACCGATACTGTTAACTCCGTTTTCAATCTTAACAGACTGCATCTGACAGCCTTTAAACGCATTGTTACCGATCGCAAGGATACGCTCCGGTACAACCAGGCTGGAGAAGTTGGTAGCACCTTCAAAGACACCTGCTCCATCATTTACATACTGTCCGTCCACACCATCCGAAGTCACATTGTTTAAATCCACTTCGTATCTGGTGCTGCCGATATACTGTACCGGTATGATCAACTGGTTACTTGCCGCAAAAGAAACCGTATTGCCTGAAACAATTTCCACATTGCCAAGTGCTGCGCCAGGTACCACATAAAGCTGCGTGCCCTGCCATGCGCCCTGTGTATCATAGGTACACGGAGAAAGGATCTGGTTCTGCGCCGGACTCACCAGTGCACCGTCTTCATCATAAACGGCATCTGCCGCTTCCTGTGATGTATAGAATAAAAACTCTCTTCTGTCATTTACAGCAATATAACTGCTTATGTCTTTATTATACAAAAATGCCGGCATATCATCCGGGATTTCCAATGTTGCCCCGGAAATGACGTTGTTCTGGTCATAATATACAATGACACCTGTCATAGAACCGCCGTTGCTTCCGTATGCGGCCCTGAAATTGCCGTCACCGCTGGCATATACCGGATAATTTCCCGTATTCGTATAAACAGGTATGTACGCATCCGGATTGGCTGTCGCCGCTGCAATCAGATCCGTCGGATCGGAATCCGCACGGGATTCCGGGATCGGAACCAGTGCTACAATGATCGCAGAGATCATCAGGATCGCGGAAAGCGTTCCCATCACAGCCCGTCTTATCCGGCTTCTTCCCATCTTCTTTGTTTTCTTTTTATGATTTGTCTTAGCCATTTTATTCTCCTCTTTACTTCAAAATCTATTGCACGCGCTTTGCCACAACGACAAAGCGTCCGTCACTTTCTTCATAATCGCAGGTAGACAACGTCAGAAGATGATCTCCGTACTGTGCTGTCACACTGGTATCGTACAATGCCATTTCCTGCATGCTCCGCATATCGGAGTCAAATTCCTGCTCCGATGCGGCGTCAATAAACTGGTAATACTTAAATGCGATCTCATCCTCTTTATAAATATGGGACATAAACGCATACATGACCTGATAGGTACCTTTTTCATAAATGGTATCAAACTGGATCAGCGGATGATCCTTATAATAAGACTCCGATTTATATTTATCCAGATTTCCGAACATATTTCCGGAACGCATATTGTGCCCGTATATAATAAAATTCGTGCTCGGCTCCACAATATCACAGGCACAGTCCAAAAACAAGGTACCGTTCTTGTCCTCCTCCTGATTGATATTATGATCCAGATAATATGCATTGTCCTCTGTCTGCATGACAGGGTAATCAATATTAGTATCGGCTATTTTCAGCCATCCGATTAGATTTTTATTCTGATTATATAAGCTTTTATATTCATCCAGCACAGTCAGCGTGATCTGCTGTCCGTCCGCATTCTCCTGAACCGTCTGTGTCTGTCCGTACATCCGGCTCACCGCAGTATCATTTTTCTTCTCGGTAAGCTGCATGGAAAGCTGCTGTGCTTTGAAGGAATCATAATAATAAAATCCGAAATATGCCAGACAGGCTATGGCAGCCACGACCAGAATCGCAGTCAGAAGTCTCCTTGCCCGAAGCTCTCCCCTGGTCAGTACCACTACTTTTCTGCGGCTTTTTTTCTTTGCCTTTTTATCGCTTCCTGCTGTTCTTTTTCTGTTTCTGCCGCGATTCTGACGCTGTCTTTCCTTTGCCCGCATAGCCAGCTCATATACTTCATCGTCAAACTTCCGGCCCTCTGCACCTGACAGATCATATTCCCCGGACTGCAGTTTTGCATATAAAGCAAGCACATCCTCGTCCTTTGTCAGATCATATTTCCGTTTCAGTTCTTTTATCACATAGTTATCCATGATTTCTATTTTAACTTTATCCGGTCAGAAATTCAAGATTTCTGTCACACCTTTTCATGCTTTTCATAGTATAAAGCATAAATAACAATTTGGAGGCTCCTATATGAGTGAATTAACAGCTAGTCAGTGCGGATGCTGCGAACAGAAAAATAATGGCTGCGGAAGCTGGATCTGGATCCTGATCCTGTTATTCTGCTGTGGCGGATGTGACAACAATAACGGCTGCGGATGCGGTAACGGTGGATTCTTTGGCGGCGACAACAACTGCTGTGAATGGATCATCATTCTTCTGATCCTCTGCAACTGCTGCGGTAATAATTCTTTCTGCTAATATCATGCAGACAATAAAAAGGGGGCTCCGGCCTCCTTTTTTACTGTATAGGAAATTCCTTTGGAGCGCGAAAGACATATTCCGAAGGTCAGTGCATAAGATATACCGGAGGCTTCTATGGAATATAATGATACGATCCTGACATTTGATACTTTGTATACCACAAATGAGATCCAGCTTTTAAAGCTGGCACTCCCCCTGTTGTCTGTTCAGCTGCAGCCTGTTGCTGCCACGCTGATCAAAATGCGCGAACTGGAATACTGTCTTTCCCGCCTGCCCCATACGAAAATACGGGATTTTTCAATCGCGATAGACAAACTGGATACATTTTTTGACAGTGCCATGCCATTTTGCAACCAGCAGCAGAAAAAATTATTTTCCCAGCTCCGGCAGATGAAGCAGTCCATGAAGATGATGGAGAAAATGCAGACAATCCTGCAGATGCTTCCACCGGATGCCATGCCTTTCAGTGAAAACGGAAATACTGCTGATCCGGATGCACTCTCCCATATGTTTGAAATTTTTTCTGCCATGCAGCATATGTCCGGAACTGCATCTGATTCCGGCTCAGTGGATCCTGCCATGTCCGGGCAGCATACATCCGATAACAATTCCGCCATGGAATCCATCCTCGGTTCTATGCTTTCTCCTGCGCAAAAAGAAAGCTATCAACGATTTAAGGAGGCTTTTTCATCCAATGGCGAACAAAACATGGATGGCAGACCAGCGTCTGCATCAGATTGACCCACATAAACTGGAGTTTTTACAAAAGCTTGTTTTTGAAATGCAGGAACTTTCCGATCAGGATAAACTGCCTTTTCTGATGGCACTTGCCACAAGTACCAAAAAGCATCCTGTTAATTTTTCAAAGGAAGAGATCGAACTGCTGATCACAGTATTAAAGGAGTACAGCAGCGAGGAAGAAATGCAGAAAATGAATAAGGTGCTGGCGATGTTTCAGATGTAATGACATAAAAATTAAAAATAGATCCTGATCACATATAGACGCAATCACGTTTGACTACCTTGCGATTTGTAAAGCACATCTTGCACGCGCTCCAGCCACCAAAATGCGTGGTGGTCTCTACGCGCTGCAAGTGCTTTGCAAATCTCAGTCGTCTACACTATCGATTGCTTACTATATGTGATTCAGGATCTTTTATCATTCACCAATTACTCATTCATTAGTTTGGCTTTACTACGATGTTGATGATCTTGCCCGGTACATAGATCTCTTTTACGATCGTGCCTGCAAGTTTATCGCCGAGCGCCTCTTTACCTGCTGCAATGGCATCTTCCTTTGCAACTTCGGCCGGAACCTTTACAACAGTCTTTGTCTTACCGTTGATCTGGACTGCGATCTCGAGCTCATCATCTTTCATGGCATCTGCATCCGCACTTGGCCATGTTGTATGGAATACGGAATCAGTTTCACCAAGCTGTCTCCACAGTTCTTCTCCGAGATGTGGTGCAAACGGAGCGATCAGGACAACTGCAGTCTTTAAGGTTTCCTTATCGATGCCATCCTTCTTAGCCATCTCGATCATCTTGTTGTTGTATTCCATGAATCCGGAAATTACGGTATTCAGGCTGAATGTTTCCAGACGCTGTGTGATATCGTAAACCATCTTATGACGCAGTTTTACAGATTCTTTTGTCTCTGCAACACCTTTGTCTTTATTATCCATAACAAGGTTCCAGAATCTTGTGATAAATCTATAGATACCTTCGATTCCTCTGTCGTCCCAGATAGAATCCAGTTCCGGTGGTCCGATGAACAGTTCATACAGACGCAGTGCATCACAACCGTAATCACGGACGATATCATCCGGTGATACGATATTTCCGAGGGACTTACTCATCTTTGTTGCTGCGCCGGTTACTTTATCACGTCCGCAGACCATACCCTGGTTGAACAGCTTCTTGAATGGCTCATCAAAGTCGATCACACCGATATCATACAGGAACTTTGTATAGAATCTGGAGTAAAGCAGATGCAGTACCGCATGCTCTACACCACCGATATACATATCAACCGGCAGATACTTGTCTGCTTTTTCTTTGCTGACAAGCTCTTTGTCATTTTTGTTATCCACATAACGCAGGAAGTACCAGGAAGATCCTGCCCACTGCGGCATTGTATTTGTCTCACGCTTTGCAGGAGCACCACAGCAAGGACATGTTGTGTTGACCCAGTCTGTGATATCTGCCAGCGGTGATTCACCTGTTCCTGTCGGCTGGTAAGACTCTACCTCCGGCAGAAGTAACGGAAGCTGATCTTCCGGAACCGGAACCGCACCACATTTCGGGCAGTGTACGATCGGGATCGGTTCGCCCCAGTAACGCTGACGGGAGAATACCCAGTCACGGAGCTTGTAATTGGTTGTTTTACGTCCAAAGCCCATCTTCTCGATCATGGCAGGTGCTTCTTTCTTCAGTACGGAAGATTCCATACCGTTCCACTCACCGGAATTGATCATTGTACCGGCTGCTTCTGTATAAGCCTCTGTCATATTTTCAATTTCCTTACCGTCCTTGGCAATAACCTGGATGATCGGAATGTTAAATTTCTTTGCAAATTCAAAGTCTCTGTCATCATGTGCAGGTACACACATGATCGCACCGGTACCATAATCGGCAAGTACATAGTCAGACAGCCAGATCGGAACAAGTGCTCCGTTTAAAGGATTGACTGCATAAGAGCCGGTGAATACACCGGTTTTTTCCTTGCTCTGCATACGGTCTACATTGGACTTGTTTGCAGCTTCTGCAATATATTTTGCAACAGCATCTGCATTTTCAGGCGTTGCAAGGCTCTGTGCCAGCTTATGCTCCGGTGAAAGTACCATAAAAGTTGCACCGTGCAGTGTATCAGGTCTTGTTGTATAGACAGTGATCACATCATCTCTGCCATCTACCTTGAAGTCAACCTCTGCACCATAAGAACGGCCGATCCATTCTGTCTGCATCTTCTTAACCTTTTCCGGCCAGTCAAGCTTATCAAGATCTTCCAGAAGACGATCTGCATATTTTGTAATGCGGAGCATCCACTGTTTCAGATTCTTCTTCGTTACGTCAGCACCGCAGCGCTCACATTTACCGTTGACAACTTCCTCGTTTGCCAGGCCTGTCTTACAGGAAGGGCACCAGTTGATCGGCATTTCCTTTTCGTAAGCCAGTCCGTTTTTAAACATCTGTACAAAGATCCACTGTGTCCATTTATAGAATTTCGGATCTGTTGTATTTACTTCCATATCCCAGTCGTATAATGCTGCGATCTGGTTGATCTGTCTCTTGATGTTGGCTATATTCTGTGCAGTTGATTTTGCAGGATGTACGCCCATCTTGATCGCATAGTTTTCAGCCGGCAGACCAAATGCATCCCATCCCATCGGATGAATGATGTAATGACCACCGTTTAACATTTTATAACGGCTCCAGACATCGGAAATAACATATCCTCTCCAGTGTCCTACATGTAGTCCGTTTCCGGAAGGATACGGAAACATATCAAGGCAATAATATTTCGGCTTTTTGCCATCATTAACATTGACCGGATGAGCTTCCCATTCCTTACGCCATTTTTCTTCAATTTCTCTGTGATTGTATGGAATTGCCATCTCTTTACCCTCTTTGCTTGTATAATTTTATATATCCGCCGATTCGCGGATACAGGCTATTCTAAATAGTAAACTTTACAGCGCGAAAAGTCAAGGAATTTCCCATCTAACCTCTGTTCCTGTCTCAATACTGCAAAGCCGATCCATTTCATCACCGGAAATGAGTTCTGCTCCCTGCGCAGCCAGATCCTGCAGCATTTTTTCTTCCGCTGCCTTCACGCCTGCATCTTCACTGTAACCACTGGCGTAAAGCTTCACACCTTTTCCGTTTTTTTCTGCCGGAATGTACTCAGAAACCTCCAGCCTTGATTCCGTCAGTAAATCACTGTCTCCCGCAGGATCCAGGACTTCACT
>DJNY01000086.1:12523-16492 GCA_002441865.1 Lachnospiraceae bacterium UBA6452
GATCCGTCTGCAGATCATAGGCAATCTGCGTTGCAAAGGATCCGATATAAAGATTGTCTGAAAACAGCCGGTCTGCCTCACAGTTTTCATCAAACCGGTAATAATCCATTCCATATGCACCTGCGCCCCAGGAACCACCGATCGCCAGAAGTCCGTTTTCATACAGGGTTGCCTCTGTTCTGTATCCATACTCATAAGAATATGTCAGCTCCAGCTTCCCCTCTTTACGCCGGATGATCCCTACCCAGTTTTCACCACTGTCTTCCGTGGATGCAAACTGCAGTGCCAGCTCTTTTTCTCCGTCACCATTCAGATCCGCTATGGCATACTTTATCTCCGATGTCGTATATTCCAGCTTTTCAATATTCTCTTTCAGTTCCGAACAGGTGTATTCTCCATACAGTAAACCGTCACTGTTATATTCACTGTTATATTCACTGTCGTCTTCCCGGAATCTTTCTGCGGTCATTAAGGAACCTGTTCCGTTCATAAATTCATGATATTGTTTTTCTGCGTCCGTTTCCACAGCTGTATTTTCTTTTTCTGTCTCTTGCGACTTATCTGTCTCTTGTGGCTTATCTGTCTCTTCTGTTTTGCTTTCCTCGTTTGTTGTATCTGTTTGTGCACCTGTTTCTGTATCTGCCACATTATTCTGACGCATATGATATATATTTCTGGCACATGCTATCACTAAAACGGTCAGACATATCAGCGCACAGACTGTGCTTATTGTTTTCTTTTTCATATTTTCGTCTCCAAAAAATCCACAGCACCTGCCCGCAAATGCTGTGGATCTACTTTTCTATGCATTGACTTGCACATAATTCAGTATCATTTCCTTCACACGCAAAAGTTCCGGGGTATAATCCTTATTCTTTTCCGACCCCCAGATAAAGCCACCTGCATAATAGGCACAGGCAGTCATCATCGTATGCACAGTCACACGCATGAATTCATCCTCCGGGATATCCGTCCGGAATGTATGGTCTTCCTGCGCCTTTTTATACATCATATGCAAGCGGGTATCAACCGAATATAAAGAGGCATGAAAATCTGCCAGCATTCCCGCTGTTTCCACGCCACCGGAATGGCTTACAAAGTGATTGAAATTGTCATTGTATTGCAGCAGATCCTTATGGTTCTGATACATGTCTATGTAACTGTCCAGTGTAAATATCAGTCTGTCGATCGCCGGAATCTCCTTTACGGAAATGATCGGACGTTTTTCATCCAGCTCATCCAGATATTCTTTCCATTTGGCACTGCAGACAGCAATGACCAGATCCACCTTTGTCGGATAGTGGCGGAACACCGTTGCTCTTCCTACACCTGCTTCTTCTGCGATTTCCGTGATCGTTACCGGCTCGATCTTCTTCTCCACAAAGATCCGGAATGCCGTATTAATGATCTTCTCGTCTTTTTTATTGATCCTCTCTTGTTTCTTACCAATGTAACCCATTGTTCTCCTCATCCATCCTCTGTGCTTTTAATTCTTCTTCCAAACTGCCGGCGTAAATAATAACAGGATCGGGAACAGCTCCAGTCTGCCTGCCAGCATATCAAACATCAGCACATACTGTGAAAAATCTGAAAAGCATCCGAAATTTCCCGCCGGACCTACCAGCTCCAGACCCGGACCTACATTATTAAATGCCGTCACAACGGCTGTGAAATTTGTTACCAGATCCAGCCCGTTAAAGGAGATCAGAAAAACGGATAACACTATGATCATCACATATGTTACAAAAAATGCATGGACACCTCTTACCGTGCTCTTGTCGATTGCTTTCTGATCCATCTTAATGACTTTTACGCTGCGCGGATGGATAAAATAGGCGATCTCCTGTCTGACCGACTTCACAAGGATCATCAGTCTGGACACCTTCATACCACCGCCCGTAGAACCTGCACAGGCGCCTAAAAAAGTCAGGAGCACAAGAATCGTTCTTGATACCTGCGGCCAAAGATTAAAATCCGTAGTTGAAAAACCGGTTGTCGTAATAATGGATCCAACCTGGAAAAATGCCTGTTGCAATGCTGTTCCGATATTGTCGAACATGCCTCTGATATCAAAGGTAATGATAAGTGCTGCCACAACAATGATCGTAAAATACCAGCGCACCTCTTCCATCCTGAAGGCTTCTTTCTTTTCTTTACCGAGCAGGTAATAGTAGAAGTTAAAATTCACACCAAACAGGATCATAAATACCGTGATCAGTATCTGTAATACTGTAGAATACGATCCCATACTGTCATTCCAGATGCCGAATCCACCGGTTCCGGCTGTTGAAAACCCGGTCGTAACCGCATCAAACACAGGCATGCCTGCCAATATATAAAGTACGATTTCTATCACCGTCAGAGAAATGTAGATCAGATACAGGATCTTTGCCGTTTCTCTTACCTTAGGCACCAGTTTCCCGACAGAAGGTCCCGGACTTTCCGCACGCATCAGGTGCATATTGTAACCACCCGTCAAAGGCAGGACCGCCAGCAGAAATACAATAACACCCATACCACCGATCCAGATCGTAAAAGCACGCCAGACAAGGGTACAATGGCTCAATACCTCCACACTTCCCAGCGTACTTGCTCCTGTTGTCGTAAAACCGGAAACAGCTTCAAATAATGCCTGTGAAACATCCGGGATATCTCCGCTCAGGTAATATGGCATTGCACCGAAAAAACTCATCACGATCCAGCTCAGTGCTACGATCACAAAGCCTTCCTTTGCATAAAACATCTGATTCTCTGTTTTTCTTCTTGTCAGCAAAAAACCGATCACCAGACAGATAAACGCAACTGCCAGATAAGACAGTCCCTGCTTTTCCCGGTAGATCACCGCCACCATACACGGCAGCAGCAGAAATGCAGATTCAAACAATAAAATAAGTCCTATAATATGACGAATAACTGCGTGATTCATAATGTCCCTCCAGGCTATTTCTGTAAAATATCCTTAATATCTCCAAGCCCTTTATGTGTTGTAATGATAATAACCGTATCCCCAACACTGATCTTTGTTTTGCCGTTCGGCCTGATGATCGTTCCCGCATGGTTGATGCAGGCAATCAATGTGTTATCCCGGATCGGCAGATCCTCCAGCGCAATATCCACAACAGGTGCGCCCTCATGGATATGGAACTCCAATGCTTCTACCTTATTCTCGATCAGATGATACAGTGTTTCCACATTACTGCCAAGTGAATTCTGCATGGCACGTACATATCTTGTAATATATTCTGACGTAATAAATTTCGGATAGATCAGACTGCCAAGCTGAAAGTCATTGATAATATCTCCAAAAGAAATCCGGTTGATCTTGGTGATGACTTTTGCCTTGGAACAGCTCTGCGCAAACAGGGACAGAAAAATATTCCCTTCATCAATACCTGTCAATGACACAAATGCTTCGCTGTTCTGGATGCCCTCTTCCAGTAAAATATTCTGGTTTGTTGCATCTCCGTGAATGATCACAGCTTTCGGAAGGAGCTCTGAAAGCTGTTCGCAGCGTTCTTCATCACGCTCAATGATCTTGACATGGATGCCCATACTGAGAAGCTGTTCAGCCAGATAATACGCCATTGTTCCGCCGCCGACGATCATGGCATTGCCAACCTGATGCGCCCGGACACCGATCTCTTTGATAAAATCCCTTGCCTTTGTCGGACTTGCTACAATACTGATCGTATCGCCTGCCCTGATGACAAAACTGCCGTTTGGGATCACAACCTCATCCTTACGTTCTACTGCACAGACGAGGACATCTGTTTTGATCTTATGGGATATATCGATCAGGCTGCAGTTATCGATCGGCGAATTTTCCGGTACAAGAAATTTGATCAGCTCCACCCTTCCTTTTGAAAATGTGTCGATCTTGATCGCTGACGGGAAACGCAGGATACGTGCAATTTCCGTTGCTGCTGCATATTCCGGATTGATCGTCATGGAAAGACCAAGCTCTTCCTG
>DJNY01000047.1:0-3186 GCA_002441865.1 Lachnospiraceae bacterium UBA6452
GGATTTTTCTGTCCTTCCTCATAAGAAAGCACTGCATCATAATCTCCATCCTTGAGTGCCTGTTCTATTGTTTTATCCTGTGCATCAAAAGATTCCACACTGATCTGATAAGAAAAGGTGTCACCGTCCTTTTCCAGCAGATCTGTCAACGTCTGCTCCCGCTCCTGTCCCAGATCTGCAAATGCCACCTGATATGTTGTCTCCTCCTGTGACTGTGTGATCGCAGAAAGCAGAAGTGTCATACCGACGATCATCAGCGGATATAGAAGGAGCGGCAGGAGCACCATCATACATAAAGTCTTTTTATCCCGGAATATATCTGTCAGTTCTCTTTTTAAGAGCGCTTTTATTTTATTTGGATTCATACTGTCTCCTTTTTCCTCATCTATCTACCCATATACAGCCTGCCAAAGGCCTCCCTGAGCGACCCCGTCTGCGTCTTTTCCATGATCTCCGCAGGACTTCCTTCGATCATGATCCTTCCTTTGTCGATCATAATGATCCGGTCACATAAAAACTGTGCCTCCTCCAGATAATGCGTGGAATACAGTACAGTCTTTCCTTTTTCCTTCTGCTGTTTCATAAAGGTAACGATCGCATCCGCACTCAGAATATCCAGGCCGAGTGTCGGTTCGTCAAATATGTAAATAGCAGGGGAATGGATCAGGCAGCGGGCGATCGAGGCACGCTGCGTCTGTCCGGTTGAAAGCTTTTCAATGCGGTTATCGATAAACGGGCCCATATCCAGCACCTGTATGATCTCTTCTATCCGTTTTTCCACGGCTTCCTTTGACATTCCGTAGATCTCGCCCAGCATACGGAGCATTTCGCGCGTAGAAAGCCTGTGATACAGCTTTGTATTGCCGGAAAGATAACCGATGTTCTGCTTGATCTGCACCGGATCTGTCATCTGATTTCCGGCTTCGTCCGTCAGGATCACACGTCCTTCCGTCGGCTCCATCAGTGTACCGAGCATCCGGAGGAGCGTTGTCTTACCGGCTCCGTTCGGTCCTAATATACCGACGATCTCTCCCTGTCCGACAGAAAACGATATATGATCCACCGCATAAAATTCTTCTTTCTTTGTCTGTTTTTTCTTGTGCTTTGCCTGCCCGCTTTCCGCTTCGTCAGGCTGCACTGTTCTGGTAAATTTTTTAGTGAGATTTTCTACTGTTATCATGCTTTTCCAGCCACCTTTCCCACAGATCCGGCCGTCTTTCCTTCGTCCGTTCCATGGACTGTTCCAGACGCCACTTTTCCACATTGGCATGATGCCCCGACAAAAGGATCGGCGGTACTTTCTTTCCATGCCATTCTTCCGGTCTGGAATACTGCGGATATTCCAAAAGGCCGTCTGCAAAAGATTCTGTCTGTGCACTGTCTTCATTATTGAGCACACCCGGTACAAGACGGGAGATCGTATCGATCATGACCATTGCCGGAAGTTCACCGCCCGTCAGCACATAATCGCCGATGGAAAGATAGTCCGTGACAACTTCTTCCAGTACCCTTTCGTCAATGCCCTCATAATGGCCGCAGAGGAAAATAAGTTCCTCTTCCTGCGAAAGCTCCTGCGCCTTTTCCTGTGTAAACGTCTGTCCCTGCGGTGTCATATAGATCACTCTGGTCGGTTTGTCTCCCTTTACCGCCATACAGGCATCATAAACAGGCTGTGCCTGCATGAGCATGCCTGCTCCGCCGCCATACGGATAATCATCTACTTTTCCGTGTTTTTCTGTCGTGTAATCCCGGATATTGACCGCGTTGATAGAAAGCAGTCCCTTCGCCGCAGCCCTTCCGATAATACTTGTGTTGAGTCCCTGTTCCACCATTTCAGGGAATAAAGTTAAAATGTGAAATTTCATATTGATATCCTTTCCGGCATGACATTTAAAATGACAGTGGGTTTCCACCGGCTGCATTTCCGGCTCCGTTCTGCGATTTGGAAAGCCTTCCGCTTTCTACCGCATAAGAAACTGCCATCGTCAGCCAGATTGCAGATACGATCGTCACCGGCCAGAGGCTGATCTTCAGCACCATAGCAAGCACGGTAAACACCGTCCATAAGGCAAGACAAAGGTAATTCGTTACTTTATACGCATGAAATGCGGCTTTATAGATCATCTGCTGTTCCATTTCATCACAGCTTTCAATCCACTTTTTCTGGAACTTCACATCATATACACTGCCTGATTTTTCCGGATTGACAAGCTTTAAAAAGTCCACTGCATTTTTCTGCTGTGTAACCGATACAGCAATTGTTACAATCAGCATGATGAGTGCAAGCAACAGCATCAGATGACTCATTCCATCATAATAAATATCTGCGTAAAAAGAAACTGAAAAACTGAAATAATTGAAAATTGTTACAAAAGAAATGAGATTCAGTCCTGTTCCGATCCGCTTATCAGACTTTTCATTCCATATTTCAAACGCTTCATCATCGTAATTCTGTGCCTGTTTCCATTCTTCTTTGCTCTTTTTGAGTGCCCATGCCATATAACCAAAAGAAAGGGCGGAAGCGATCAGCATCAGCACCGGCAGTCCGTTTCCGGCAATCGTTCCGATCCGTTCTCCCAGCCATGCTGCCATCTTTTCTTTATCATATCCGCTTTGCAGCCACGTACCAAAGCCGCCCAAAAGGCCGCCCAGCAGGCAGGCGCAACATAAAATGGCAATAAACGGTCCCTTTGCCTTTTTATTCTGCTGTATGTTTTCCTGTTCTTTTGTCATCATTTCATTTTCTGTTTTCATACCCTATTCCTCTTCTTTCTCTTCTTCATACTGAAAAATATCTTCTACCTTTGCGTTACATACCTTTGCGATCTTGAGCGCCAGTGTGACCGACGGAGAGTAATCCCCGCGCTCGATCTGGCTGATCGTCTGTCTCGATGTCCCGACCAGCTGTCCCATCTGCTGCTGGTTCACATCCAGCCGGACCCGGTATTCTTTTAAATGATTCCTGAGCGGCATGTTTCCATTCTCCTTTCCTATCATTCATTATGACAAGTATTTTTATCATTGTGACAATTTTCATATTCATTTTGACAATTTTTTTTGTCATATATTGAATATAGCACTGACAACTATTCTTGTCAACACCAAATATAAAATCTTGTTAAAATATCTGTTTGGAATGACATTTTGGAACAAAGAATGTGCCTTGGCACATTCTTGCGCCTGCGG
>DJNY01000047.1:3276-7288 GCA_002441865.1 Lachnospiraceae bacterium UBA6452
GAAGTTTCCTATTACATAAAAAGCCGGGAAGCATTTATGTCTGTTTACAAACACAAACGTTCTCCCGGCCTATTACCAGTCTGTTTCTTATCCTGTTCAGCTTTCAGGACATTTCATTATTTGCTCTCATCGATCAGTCCCGGCAGTACATGCACCTGCATCGTTCTCTGTTCCATGTCCACGGAGAGAATACAGTCCTTGATCGCCGGAAGCAGCACTTCACCGCCATCTGCCAGTGCCACGACATACACATCGTTTGCACCAGTCTGCAATACATCACTGATACTGCCAAGCTCTGTACCATCTTCCTTAATCACTGTCATGCCGATCAGATCCGCAATAAAATACTCATCCTTTTTCAGCTTTACTGCATTTTCTCTCGTTACATACAGATTTTTCTTCACAAATTTCTCTATCTCATTGATATTGTCATATCCTTTAAATTTCAAGATCACATACTGTTTAAAAAACTTAACCGACTCCACTTCCAGATCCCGTTTTTCCCGTCCCAGATCCAGGATCAGGCTGATCCCCTTTTTAAACCGGCTGACATCATCTGTCAGCGGAAACACTTTCACTTCTCCCCGGATGCCATGCGTCTGTGTAATGGCTCCTACCTGTAATAAATCTTCCATTTGTTTTCCTCGTTTCTATCATGAAAACTCCGTAAGTTTCTCATGATATGAACAGAGCAGAATGATACTCTCATTCTGCTCATTGATTCACGTACTTATCAGATGATTTCCACATCCACTTTCTTATTGTCTCCTAAAGAGGCTGCCTTGACTACAGAACGGATTGCTTTTGCAATTCTTCCCTGTTTTCCAATGACCTTGCCCATATCGGAAGCAGCAACATGAAGTTCGATCGTTACATTCTTACCTTCTTCTTTTTCTGTTACTACCACTTCGTCAGGATTGTCAACAAGAGCTTTAGCGATTACTTCCACTAATTCTTTCATAATCCACACCTCCAAAGTGTCATGACAAAACTAGCAATTATTTCTGGATGCCAGCCTGTTTGAAGATCTTGTTAACTGCTGCAGTTGGCTGTGCGCCAGTTGCAAGCCATTTCTTAGCTAACTCCTCATTTACTTTGCATGTGCTTGGATCTGTGTTAGGATCAAAAGTACCGATCTCCTCGATGAATCTGCCATCTCTAGGTGCTCTGGAATCTGCTACAATGATTCTGTAGTAAGGAGCCTTCTTCTGTCCCATTCTTCTTAATCTGATTTTTACTGCCATTTCTTTTTCCTCCACATAAACCTCATCCTGTCCGGATGTTTTTCTTTTTGAAACCCGTACCGGATTACCCGATCCGGGAAACTACACATTTCTTATATATATAAATTAAAATGGTAATTTCATACCGCCAAAGCCGCCGAATCCCCTGCGACCCTTTTTGCCTCCCATCATACCGGGAAGCTGCTTCATCATCTTCTGGCTCTGCTCAAACTGCTTGATGAAACGGTTTACAACTGCAATGTCCACTCCTGCGCCCTTCGCGATCCTGTGCTTTCTGCTTGGATTTAAGAGCTTCGGATTCTGCCTTTCCTCAACTGTCATGGAAAGAACGATTGCTTCCATACGCGCCATCTGCTTTTCATCAATGGCACCTTCCAGATCTGCACCGCTGATCCCCATACCGGGCATCATGCTCAAAATAGAAGAAAGACCTCCCATTTTACGCATCTGCTTCATGCTTTCCAGGTAATCCTCAAAATCGAATTTCCCTTTCTTCATCTTGGCAGCCATCTGTTTTTCTTTTTCCTCGTCGATGTCCATGCTTTCCTGCGCCTTTTCGATCAGTGTCAGCACATCACCCATTCCGAGGATTCTATTCGCCATACGATCCGGATAAAACTGTTCCAGATCAGAAAGCTTTTCACCCATACCTGCGTAGAAGATCGGCTTACCGGTCACAGCCTTAACAGATAATGCTGCGCCGCCTCTGGAATCACCGTCCATCTTGGACAGGATCACGCCGTCGATCCCGACTTTTTCATCGAACTCTTTTGCGACATTGACCGCATCC
Source organism: Lachnospiraceae bacterium UBA6452 (assembly GCA_002441865.1). Lineage (GTDB taxonomy): Bacteria > Bacillota > Clostridia > Lachnospirales > Lachnospiraceae > CAG-194. The sequence continues at coordinate 5,311 of DJNY01000047.1, forward strand.
TGACCGGTCATGACATCGACAACAAGAATCGTCTGATGCACTTCTACGTTTTCTTTGATCTCTTTCAGCTCTGTCATCATCTGCTCATCAATATGCAGACGACCGGCAGTATCAAGGATCACCAGATTATGTCCATTCTTCTGTGCATGCTCCAGTGCTGCTTTTGCGATATCAACCGGGCTCTGGTTCTCTCCCATGGAAAAGACATCCACGCCCTGCTTTTCTCCGTTGACCTGCAGCTGTTTGATCGCCGCCGGTCTGTATACATCACATGCTACCAGAAGACATTTTTTGCCTTTTTGCTTAAACTTTCCTGCAAGCTTTGCAGTTGTCGTTGTCTTACCTGCACCCTGCAGACCACACATCATCAGAACCGTAATGGCTTTACCAGGCTGAAGCTGTATTTCAGCAGGCTCGCTTCCCATCAGTGCGATCAGTTCTTCATTTACGATCTTGATCACCATCTGACCGGGATTCAGACCATTCATGACATCTGCACCAATAGCTCTCTCTTCTACTGTCTTGATGAACTGCTTTACAACCTTGAAGTTTACATCGGCTTCCAAAAGCGCCATCTTGACTTCTTTCAGAGCTGCCTTAACATCTTCTTCTGTCAGACGGCCTTTGCTACGGAGATTTTTAAATACGTTCTGCAGTTTTTCAGTTAAACTTTCAAATGCCATGTATTATAGCTCCTCTAAAATCTCATCTGCGATCCTGTGTATCTCGGATAACTGCTCTGTTTCTTTCATGTCGTGCAGAAGTCCCTTGATCTTTGTAAACTTTTCGACCAGGTGAAGCTTTTCTTCATAACCAAGCAGTATTTTATCACACCGCTTTAATAAATCATGTATGCCCTGTCTGGATACTTCATAGGCGTCCGCGAGCTCGGAGAGAGACATATCATTATAGACCGCATCTTCATAAACAGCTCTCTGATGCTCCGTCAGAAGATCTCCGTAGAAATCATATAAAAGTCCCTGTTCAACGATTTTTTCCATAGTTTCACCTGCCACGCATGAAGTATCATACTACAGCAGAAATGAGGTGTCAAGTATTTTTTCTTGACACCTGTCATTTTATGATCCGGAAGCCGCGTACTTCGGATTCTTTCCGCAAATCGGTTTCGAGCAGTTCTCTTGCAAGGATTTCCGTCAGCTCCATCTGGTTGAGCGGAAGAGCCATGTGATAGTCCATTCCGGCCTCCAGTATACGCAGCCTGTCATTTCTGAAAGCATGCGCCGTCACGGCAATGATCGTAATATCGGACAGATCCTGTCTTTCCATCTTACGGATCTCCATTGTTGCTTCCAGTCCGTCTTTGTTAGGCATCTGGATATCCATAAAAACAACCTGATAATAACCGGTATCGGATGTCAGCAATTTCCCGATCGCCTGCTGCCCGTCTTCTGCAGTTTCCACCTGAACACCGATCCGTTCCAGAAGAACACGCATAAGTTCACGGTTGATCCAGCTGTCATCTACGACAAGTACCCTGATTTTTGAGAAATCCGTTTTTCCCAGATGGCGGATCATATGTTCCATCTGCTTTGCATTTTCATAATCCGATTTATCAGCCGACCGCACGGGTATCCGGACAGTCACAGCTGTTCCTTCTCCCAGTCTGCTGGAAAGCTGCATCTTTCCCCCCATATTTTTTACAATATGCTGTACAAGCGGAAGTCCCAGCCCACTGCCTCTGTTTTCTTCGTCATAACAGACAAAATCCTGAAAGACCGTCCGCTGAAATTCTTCTCCCATACCAGGCCCGTCATCTGTAAACCGCATGGTTACCATCTCCCAGCCAGGCGCCATCAGCTCCGCATTCACCTCGCACCGGGTAAAGCCATTATCCCTCCCGTACTGAATGGAATTCTGCATGATATTCATAATGATCTGCTTCCACCTGACCGGATCCAGCATGACCATCGGAAAATTTGTCGGCTTTACTTCAAAAATAACCCGGATCTTCTTTTTA
>DJNY01000052.1:0-776 GCA_002441865.1 Lachnospiraceae bacterium UBA6452
TATTGTTTTGAACCTGTGATCACCAAAAAGGATACAGAAAAATTCAATCATGGAATTCATTACAATGTGTACGATATTCTGGGAGCACATCCGATGAAGATCAATGGTATTTCCGGTGTTCACTTTGCGGTCTGGGCACCAAATGCCATGCGCGTCAGTGTTGTAGGTGATTTCAACGGATGGGACGGCAGATTCCATCAGATGCGCCGCCTGTGGGACAGCGGTATTTTTGAAATCTTTATTCCCTGTGCCAATGTCGGAGATAACTATAAATATGAGATCAAATTAAAAGGCGGAAAGACCTTTTTAAAGGCGGATCCTTACGGAAACCAGGCACAGCTCCGCCCGAATACGGCTTCTGTTGTAGCAGATCTTTCCAGGTTCAAATGGTCGGATGAAAGCTGGCTGGCCTGCAGAAAGAACTTCAAACCGGAAAAAGAAGCAATTTCCGTTTATGAAATATATCTCGGCTCCTTTGCGAGAGGCGAAGACGGCTCTTATGTGAATTACAGAGAACTGGCACCAAAGATCATTTCTTATGTCAAAGAAATGGGCTATACACATATTGAGCTGATGCCGGTTATGGAGCATCCGCTGGATGCCTCCTGGGGCTATCAGGTAATTGGGTATTATGCACCGACTGCCCGTTATGGCTCACCGGAAGACTTTATGTTCTTCATGAATGAGATGCATAAGCATGGAATCGGTGTTATCCTGGACTGGGTTCCGGCGCATTTCCCGAAGGATGAACAGGGACTGGCAGCCTTTGACGGAAC
>DJNY01000052.1:930-5888 GCA_002441865.1 Lachnospiraceae bacterium UBA6452
CTGTTCTGGATCAACGTATTCCATGCGGACGGAATCCGTATGGATGCAGTGGCATCCATGCTCTATCTGGATTACGGAAAGAATGAAGGCGAATGGATCCCGAATATTTACGGCGGAAAGGAAAATCTGGAAGCAATCGAATTTTTGAAGCACCTGAACAGTGTGATCCATAAACAGAAGGACGGCGTTATCACGATCGCGGAAGAATCCACTGCATGGCCGAAAGTAACAGAGCCTGTCGAAAAAGACGGACTTGGTTTTGACCTGAAGTGGAATATGGGCTGGATGAATGATTTTACAGGCTATATGCATCTGGATCCTTATTTCAGAGGGCAGCACCACGGCGAACTGACTTTCAGCATGATCTATGCATACAGTGAAAAGTTCATACTGGTACTTTCCCATGATGAAGTTGTGCATGGCAAATCTTCCATGATCGGCAAAATGCCGGGCGAGATTCCGGATAAGTTTAAAAACCTGCGTGCAGCCTACGGCTTTATGATGGCACATCCGGGCAAAAAGCTGTTATTTATGGGTCAGGATATTGCGGAGTTTGATGAATGGAATGAAAACAGAAGTGTGGAATGGGAGCTTTTGCAGTATGACCAGCATAAACAGATGCAGGAATATGTCAGGAAGCTGAACAGCATGTACAGAGAATACCCTGCTTTATATGCAGAGGATAATGATCCGGATGGATTTGAATGGATCAATAATATTTCCGCAAATGAAAATGTTATCGTATTTCTGCGGAAAGCGGCTAAGGAGAAAGATACTCTGCTGGTTGTCTGCAACTTTGCCAATGAAAACAGGACAGAGTATAAGATCGGTGTTCCGTATCCGGGCAAGTATAAGGAAATCCTGAATTCCGATGCCCGCAAGTTCGGTGGAGAAAATGATATCAATGTAAGAGCCATTGCATCAAAGGAAGATGAGTGCGATGGCAGAGAAAACAGCATCCGTATCAAAATGCCAGCGTTAAGCACGCAGATATTCAGCTATACACCTTTTACAGCAAAGGAAAAGGCTGAGATCGAACGTCTGAAGGAAGAAGAAAGACAGAGAAAGCTGGAACAGGAAAAACTCAAGCAGGCAAAAGCAGCGGAGTCTGAGGCAAGAAGGCTGGCAGATGAAGCCAAGGAACAGGCAAAACGGGCACAGGAAGAGGCCAAAGAAGCCCTGAAACGTGCTATGGAAGAAGCCAAATATGCGGAAGAACTGGAAAAAGAAGCACGCGAGCTGGAAGAAGAGGCATTAAAACGGAAACAGGAAAGTGAAAAGGTAAAAGAAGAAGCAAAATTCCTGTAAGATCATTTGCCATGACAGAAAATAACAGAGGTAAGAAAAATGAATGATACAGTAACAGAAGTGATGGACAATGCAGTCGCAGATGTGACAAATGCTGTTAATGACGCTGTTCCGACAGATGTGACGGAAAAGATCGGTCTTGTGGAGCAATACCTGAATGAGCTCCCGCAAAAAGCACTGAATCTCGGAATCCGGGTTGTGCTTGCACTTGTTTTCTTCTTTGTGGGCGTGCAGGTGATCAGGCTGATCCGCCGGATCGTCAAAAAGTCCCTGAAAAGGGCGAATGCGGATCTGGGTGTGATCCAGTTTCTGGATTCTCTGATAAAAGCGGTTTTATACATTGTGCTGATCTTTATGATCGCATCAGGTTTTGGGCTGGATGCGACCAGTGTCGTGGCAGTGGTTGGTTCTGCCGGTGTGGCGCTCGGTCTTGCCCTGCAGGGAAGTCTTTCCAACTTTGCGGGAGGTGTGTTGATCCTGCTGTTAAAGCCGTTCCGTGTTGGCGATTATATCATTGAAGATAACAAGGGAAATGAAGGAACCGTCAGGGAAATCCAGCTTTTTTATACAAAGCTGCTGACACCGGATGATAAAGTGATCATTCTGCCGAATGGTACTCTTGCCAATACATCGCTGACCAATGTAACCGCAACAGAAGTACGCCGCCTGGATCTTTCTGTCGGTATTTCCTATACGGCAGATCTGAAAAAGGCAAAGGAGATCGCTCTGCAGGAGCTTGCATCGGATCCTGCCTGCCTGAAAGAGAAGGAACAGGATGTTTTTGTGAATAACCTGGGAGATTCGGCAGTAGAGCTGATCATACGCTGCTATGTCAGAAATGAGGACTTTTGGCCTGCACGTGGCAGACTGCTGGAAAAGGTGAAGCTTGCTTATGATGCGAACGGCATTGAGATACCGTTTAATCAGCTGGATGTGCACTTTGATCAGGAAGTGGAGAAATAAAAAAGAAAACAGTTGCATTCTGCTTCCGTTTTCGATATAATACATTTTTGTAAGCGCAAGTTTACAGGATGTAAGCTGAAATAGCTCAGTTGGTAGAGCACTTCACTCGTAATGAAGGGGTCGTGGGTTCGAGTCCCATTTTCAGCTTTTATGTAGCCTCAGTCATGTTACCATGTCTGAGGTTTTTTCATGTCCATATCATACGATATTGTTCAGGCTTTTGCGCTGAGCCGTCGTTCAATCATCTGGATCAGACTGTACAGACAGACGGCAATAAAACAGAGGATCAGGATACACAGGATCAGCCAGTCGAGTTTAAAGACCTGGCTGGCATAAATGATCAGATAGCCAAGGCCGCGTCTGGCAGCTAAAAATTCACCGATCATAACGCCAACAAGCGCAAGACCGATATTGACCTTCATGTTGCTCAGAATCGTTTCGCGGGCGGCGGGCAGAACGACCATAAAAAAGATATGCCGTTTTTTTCCGCCGAGAATGCGGATCAGCTTTTGTTTTTCAGGATCAGTGTTTTTAAAACAGGTATACAGATTGATAATACAGCCGAAGATCGCAACGGAAATACCTGCGATCACAATCGTCCGGATCCCTGTTCCGAGCCAGACGATGATAAGCGGCGCAAGTGCTGACTTTGGCAGGGAATTGAGAAGCACAAAAACCGGTTCCACAACACTGGACAGTGTCTGAAACCGCCAGAGCAGGGAGGCAATCAGCACAGATCCGAGCATGATGATGAAAAAACTCAGGATCGTTTCGTATAAACTCACACCAATATGCATAAACAACTGATTTTCTTTTGTCATTTCTAGAAAGCACCTGGCGATCCTTGTCGGGCTGCTGTAAAAAAAGACATCGATAAGACCGCATCTTGCGGAAATTTCCCATAATGAGAGAAAACCGAGCAGCACGAGAACACGCGCGATACGGATCAGGAGCTTTCTCTTTTTTTCAGCCTGTAAAAAGAGAAGCTGGTTCTGGCTCATGTCGTATTAAGCTCCTTCCATATAAGATTGAAATAAGTAGAAAATTCAGGCAGATTCCGTATTTCCAGAGGAGAAAGCTCCATATTCTGGAAAGGAAGAACGAATTCCTTTATGATCGTTGCCGGACGCTTACTCAGAACGAGTACACGGCTGGACAGACTGATGGCTTCTCCAATGTCATGTGTAACGAGAACGGCTGTTTTTCCTTCCTTTTGTATGATCTTGCCAATATCATCTGCCGCATTCAGACGTGTCTGGTAATCCAGGGCACTGAATGGTTCATCCAGATATAAAAGTTCGGGTTTCATGGCAAGTGTGCGGATCAGGGCTGCACGCTGACGCATACCGCCGGATAACTGGGATGGTTTTTTATGGGCAAAAGCATCAAGCTGATAGCGCGTAAGCAGCGTATGCAGATATTCCCTGCAGGCTGCATCCAGGCAATGATTGATCTTGGGCCCCAGACAGACATTATCCCAGATATCGTACCATTCGAGCAGATGATCCTGCTGCAGCATATAACCGTAAAAAGACTGCGCTTCCTGTTTGTAGTGGATCTTGATCTCGCCTTCTTCAGGCTTTAATATACCGGTTAAAAGACCGAGCAGCGTGGATTTGCCGCAGCCACTTGGCCCTACAATGGAAACAAATTCGCCTTTATGGATCTGGAAATTGACAGATTTTATAACAGGAATCTCTCCTGTATGGGTGTGATAGGAAAAAGATAGATTGTTGCATTCTAATAATAACAAGACACAGATCCTGCCACTTCTTTTTTATTAGGATATGTGTGCAAAGAAGGAAAGGTGAGCACCGGAAAAAGAATAATTCTGCCGAAAAGCATAGAAAGGTATTGCAAACAAAGTTATTTTTGATTAAAATTAAATTTGAATTTTACATTCATACAGGAAATACGGAGGTAAGACAAATGGCACAGCTTTGGGGCGGTCGCTTTACAAAGGATACAGACCAGCTTGTATACAATTTTAATGCATCGATCTCATTCGATCAGAAGTTTTTTCATCAGGATATCGAGGGCAGCATTGCACATACCGTAATGCTTGCGAAGCAGAAGATCCTGACAGAGGAAGAAAAGGATGCGATCGTAAAAGGACTGACCGGGATCCGGGAAGATGTGGATGCTGGAAAGCTGCAGATCACAAGTGCCTATGAAGATATTCACAGCTTTGTCGAGGCGAATCTGATCGACAGGATCGGAGATGCGGGAAAGAAGCTGCATACAGGCAGAAGCAGAAACGATCAGGTAGCACTGGATATGAAGCTTTATACCAGAGATGAGATCTCAAATGTCGATGCCCTTTTAAAGGATCTTCTGACAGAGCTTCTTGCCATTATGAAAGAAAATACGGAGACTTATATGCCGGGCTTTACCCATCTGCAGAAGGCGCAGCCGATCACACTGGCACATCATATGGGTGCTTATTTTGAAATGTTCAGGCGTGACAGAAGCCGTATGGCGGATATTTATAAGCGGATGAATTACTGCCCGCTCGGAAGCGGTGCACTTGCAGGTACGACCTATCCGCTTGACAGGGAATATACCGCATCGCTGCTCGGTTTTGAAGGCCCGACGATGAACAGTATGGATTCCGTGGCGGACAGAGACTATCTGATCGAGTTTTTAAGTGCACTTTCCACGATCATGATGCATCTGAGCCGTTTTTC
>DJNY01000150.1 GCA_002441865.1 Lachnospiraceae bacterium UBA6452
AATTTCACATTCGGATTCTTGCTCTCCAGCTGTGATACAAACGGCTGATCAATGCTGTGTGTCAAAATAACCGCATCCATCTTTGCCTGTTTGAACATGTTGATGTACTGGCTCTGCTGCTGTTCATCCGTTACATAGTAGATGATCTTTTCTTTCGGTTCTTCTTTATTCTCTGCTTTTTCAGCATCTGCGTCTGCATCTACTACCTCAGCTTCTACCTGATTGCCATTCTCATCCGTTGCCTTTTCTTCTTCACTGTCGATCGGTTTTGTCTCAAGGCATTCCGGTAATGTCTCGTAATTGCCGTCCAGATTCTTGAACAGGATATAATCATTCATCTTTTCGCAGAACTTATCATCCTTTAAGCAGCCGAATTTAATGAACGGGCTGATATCGTCCCAATATTTCTCATACTCTTCTTTATCAGTCTTGCACATACCGGAAAGCTTGTCTGCCACCTTCTTGGCAATGTACTCTGAGATCTTCTTGACAAATCCATCATTCTGCAGTGCGGAACGGGATACATTCAGCGGCAGATCCGGGCAGTCGATAACACCCTTTAAGAGCATCAGAAATTCCGGAATGACTTCCTTGATATTATCTGCGATAAATACCTGATTGTTATACAGCTTGATCGTTCCCTCGATTGATTCGTATTCCATATTGATCTTCGGGAAGTATAAAATACCTTTCAGGTTAAACGGATAATCCATGTTCAGATGGATCCAGAACAGTGGCTCCTTGTAATCCATGAATACTTTACGGTAGAAGTCAATGTACTCTTCTCTGGTGCATTCATTTGGATGTTTTGTCCAAAGCGGATGTGTATCATTCATCAGTTCCGGACGCTTTTTGATACGGAGCTTTTTCACCTTTTCTGTCTTTTCAGGCTCTCCATCCTTTGCCGGGATCTTTACTTCATCTTCAAATTCTTCCACAACTTCATCGCTGTCCAGCTTTTCTTCCGGTTTGATGATCTGTACTTCTGTTTCTTCTGCCTTGCTGACATAAATTTCTGTTGGCATGAAAGAACAGTATTTTTTAATAACTTCTTTTGCCTTGTATTCGTTACAGAATTCCAGGCAGTCCTCATTCAGATACAGTGTGATCTTTGTACCGACCTGATCCCAGTCGCCATCTTCCATATCGAATTCGCTGCCGCCGTCACATTCCCAGTGGACCGGCTTTGCGTCCTTCTTATAGGACAATGTATCGATCGTTACCTTGTCGGAAACCATAAATGCGGAATAAAATCCAAGTCCGAAATGACCGATGATCTGATCCTCATTTGTCTTATCTTTGTACTTTTCTATGAAATCAGTTGCACCGGAAAATGCGATCTGGTTGATGTATTCATCTACCTCTTCCTCTGTCATACCAAGACCATTATCGATGATCTGGATCGTTTTTGCCTTTGGATCGAGTACAACCTTGATCTGATCCTTATATCCTTCCGGAAGCTCGTACTCTCCCATCATTTCCAGCTTTTTCAGTTTTGTGATCGCATCACAACCGTTTGAGATAAGTTCACGATAAAAAATATCATGATCGGAATAAAGCCATTTCTTAATAATAGGAAAAATATTTTCACTGTTAATAGACAGTGAACCATGTGTCTGTGCCATAACTATCACATTCCTTTCTTACTTCAGTTTTCCCTGTTATCCAGTGTAGTCCTCCCACATTTAAAAGTCAAGAAAAAATTAGCACTCATTTTAAATGAGTGCTAATAATTCATTCTAATGCTGATAAAATGGGCATTTTCATATTTCTAAAACTTTTATAAACTGCCCAGTTTTTCATTGTAAACATCAAAAAATGTCTTGGTCGTCACTGCCTCGTCATGGATAAAGGAGATATCCTTCCAGAGCTTTTCATTCAGATTCCTGATCTGTGTCTGCAGAAATTCATCATAGATCTGTGAGAAAGCTTCTTCCTTTCTCTTTTCCATGATCTTCTGCTTATTGGCATCTGTCTGCTCTCTGTCCAGTGTTGAGATACATTTCAGAATATAATATCCGTCATCTGTCTCGATCAGGGAACTGATTTCCCCATTTCCCAGGTTAAAGGCTGCATCCTCCAGTGTCTTTGGCTTTTCACCCTTTCCAAAAGATACCGTGATCGTTGACTCTTCATTGTAGGTCTGCGCCAGTGTATCAAAATCTTCTCCGCTCTGGAGCTTACGCAGAATATTTTCCGCACGTTGCTTTGCAAGTGCCTTACTTGCATCCGTATAAGGCGTTCTGTTACCGTCTCCATCCTGAGAATATGTCTTGATCATGATCTGCTCCAGCGTCACTGTCCTTGCTTCATCATCACTGATCTCCGGATTGGTATCCTGAATGATCAGATCATAGATTTTATTGGCAAGTGCATATTCCCGGTACATGTCCTGCGTTTTTTTCTCGGTCAGACCAAGTTTTTCCACTTCTGTATCATTCAGGGAAGAAAAATATGTCTCTGCCGCAGAGAGTACCGCCGTCTCTTCCTCCTCAGATAGCGTTACCTGCCTGCTCTCTGCCAGAAGATTCATTGTTTTGATCTGTGCCAGTCGTGCCAGCACAACATTCTTTACCTTATCTTCCAGCGTCTCCCCGTCTATGCTGCGGCTCCAGATCTGATCGCCGTATACCGCTTCATACTGGTTCTGCATATTCGTCAGATATACCATGACCTCTGATCTGTCACAGCTACTGCTTCCGATCCTGAAAACTTCATTTTCGGAAAACCCTGTCGTCAGTACGATTTTTGTTTTGCCATCTGCCTGCTTTTTCCCACAGGCAGTCAGTAAAAGCATAAGTCCCAGGACAAGTAAAAGCCCCGGTTTTCTCCATCGATTGCTTTTCTGCATATTAGTTTTCATCCATCTTGCGCAGGATACTTCTTGCTACGCTGATACCGTTTGCGGATGCCTGCTGCAGACCGCGGGTCACACCTGCACCGTCTCCGATGGCACGCAGTCCTGCCACACTTGTTTCAAAATCTTTATTGACAACTACCTTATTGGAGTAGAATTTTACTTCTACACCGTAAAGCAGTGTTTCATCTGCTGCAAGACCCGGTGTTACTTTATCCAGTGCCAGAATCATTTCCTCGATATCCACCATGATACGATGCGGGAATACGAGGGAAAGATCGCCCGGAACCGCATCCTTTAAAGTAGGGATTACATTTCTTCTGCAGAGACGCTCTTCCGTAGTTCTTCTGCCTCGTCTGAAATCACCGAACGTCTGCACTAAGATTTTTCCGCCGCACAGCATATTGGAAAGCTGCGCAATATGTTTACCATATTCGATCGGTGTCTTAAACGGCTTTGTAAAATTCTTGGATACCAGGATCGCAAAGTTCGTATTGTTTGTCTTATAATCTTTTGACTTATAAGCATGACCGTTTACAACGGCAAGTCCATTTTCATAATACTCTGTTGCCACCTCACCGGACGGATTGGTACAGAATGTACGCACCTTGTCGTCAAAAGTAGGTGTATGGTAGATCAGTTTTGCTTCATACAGGTTCTCGTTTAAGAACTGCATAACCTCATCACGGACCTCAACGCGGACACCAATATCAACTGTACCCGGTGTTGTTTCGATACCAACCTCTTCACATTTATCCTTAAACCAGTCAGCACCTTCTCTGCCGACAGCGGATACGATCTCGTCTGCCTGATAAGTCTCGCCCTTATCTGTTGTGACACCAACAGCCTTGCCATCTTCCACGATGATCTTTTCCACCATGGTATTGAATAACAGTTCTACGCCGCATTCCTCTAAATGCTTCTGCAGCTTACCGTAGATCTTATATCCTTCCTCTGTTCCCAGATGACGGATCGGACATTCTACCAGCTTTAAGTTGGCATTGATGGCTTTCCGGCGGATTTCACGGATTTCCTTTTCCTTATCGATACCATATACATTCTTATCAGCGCCGAATTTCAGATAAATATTATCTGATTCATGGATCAGCCTGACAGTCTCATCATAACCTAAAATCTCAGGCAGATTACCGCCCACATCAGGAGAAAGGGAAAGTTTACCATCTGAGAATGCGCCTGCTCCCGCAAAACCTGTTGTAATAGAGCATGGCTTACAGCCTACACACTGCTTTGTCACACGCTTCGGGCATGTTCTCTTTTCAATGCTGCGCCCTTTTTCTATCATTAAAACCTTCAAATCCGGTTTCTTTTCCATCAGTTCATAAGCGCAGAAAATACCACCCGGTCCTGCACCGATAATAATTACATCATACTTTTTTGCCATATTCATCTCTCCATTCATTCTGTTTTATTACTAACCCCTGGATTTCTATTTTACTGTATTTTCCATGGATTGACAATAGATATTGCTCTATCCGCACAGTAAAACAACTACTTAAGACGGATCTTAAGTAGTTGTTTTATGTAGCAGGGGAAGAGGGAATCGAACCCCCGTTAACGGTTTTGGAGACCGCCGCACTACCGCTGTACTATTCCCCTATATGTAATTTTCCGGCGGTTTATTTCAACCGCCGAAAATGATTATACCATACTACTATTTCAAAATGCAAGCATAATTTTACAAAACTTTACACAAGGGCTAGTACTCTGTCGATTGCGATCAGATAGCCCGCAAATCCTTTGCCGTAAATCTGGTCATCACATGCCGGTTTTGTCACGGATATGGCCCGGAAGCCCTCTCTTTTGGTGATGTCCGAAATATGGATCTCCACCTTTGGCATGGTTGTGATCGACTGCAGTGCATCATGGATCGCATAGCTGTAATGGGTAAACGCGCCCGGATTGATCACGATCCCCTGTGTACCGTCACTGTATGCTGCCTGGATCCTGTCTATGATCGCCCCCTCATGATTGCTCTGGAATACTTCGATCTCACAATTCACTTCTTCTGCCTTTTTCCGGATCATGGCAACAAGATCCGCATACGTTTCGGTTCCGTATACTTCCGGTTCCCTGATGCCCAGGAAATTCAGATTCGGTCCGTTAATGACTAATAGTTTCATTTGTTTTCTCCTTGATTTCTTTTATGATCTGTTCAAAGCTCTTATCATCCACATCTACAACATATGTCGCCGCCTCTTCGTAAACCGGGGCACGCTGTGAAAGCATCCGGCTGATCCGCTCCTTTGGATCCGCACACTGCAGAAGCGGTCTTGTTGTATCTGTTTTCAGTCTTTCATATATCGTCTCCGGCTTTGCCCGCAGATATATGACGGTTCCAAGTTTTTTCAAAAGTGCCCTGTTCCGGCTGCGCAGCGGAAGTCCGCCGCCGACCGCGATCACATGCTCCTGTTTTTGTGCAAACAGACTTTTAATGCATTCTGTTTCCATTTCCCGGAACGCTTCTTCCCCCTGCTCACTGAAGATCATGCTGATCGTCTTTTTCTCTTTTGTCTCGATCAGCTTGTCCGTATCCACATACGGTTTTCTGACAGCATAGGACAGCTTCTTCCCAATGGTGCTCTTTCCACAGCCCATATAACCGATCAAAATAATATTACTCATGGATTCCCAACTCTTCCTTCATCTTTTGTAAAATGTGGGCAGCGGTTTCTTCCGGTACCTCACATTTATTCCACAGCTCATAGGCGATGATGCCCTGATACAGCAGCATTTTCAGCCCGTTCATCGTCTTCCCGCCGTGTGCTTTTACCTTCTTCATGAACATTGTTTCATATGGTCTGTAAATGAGATCCACCCCAGTATGGATTTTCTCATACAATGCCTCCTCCTGCACGACCACATCATTCACGTTCGGATACAGCCCAACGCTTGTACACTGGATTGCCAGATAGCTTCCTGTAAGCTGCAGAAGCTCTTCTTTGGAGATCACACGGATACAGCTTCTGCCGAATGCAGCCTCTGCCTCCTCTGCCACACGCTCCGCTTTCTCTACGGTTCTGTTATACAAAAGGATCTCCTTTGCCCCCTCGCTCATACAGAGAAATGCTACCGCTCTCGCTGCACCGCCTGCGCCAAGCAGAAGAACGCTCTGCCCCTTCACTGTGATCCCTTCTGACTGCATGGCGCGCAGAAGCCCCGGCATATCGGTATTATAGCCTTTAAAGCCGCCCTCCTGTCTGACCAGCGTATTGACTGCGCCGATCTTTTCCGCCAGTGGATCGATGTCCACCAGATAAGGGATGACAGCACTTTTATGCGGTACAGTGACGTTCAGTCCCGTAAGAGACAAGGCATACGCCCCTTCTACTGCCTTTTGGACATTCTCCGCTTCTACCCGCAGCGGAACATACACAAGGTCATCTCCGCGCGTCTGTGCCAGTGTATTGTGGATCACCGGCGATAATGTATGGGCGACCGGATCTCCGATCAGTCCACAGGTCTTTGTTTTTCCGTCTATCTGCATCCATTTTCTTCCTTTCGTACCTTTTTCTGATAAAAATACAGGATCGGTTTTTCCAGATATCGTTTTAATACGATCTGTATTTCTTCCTTTTTATCGATCGGCTTTACTAAAATAGAATAAATCCCTGCCTTCTTGGCACCCCAGATATCTGTAAAGATCTGATCTCCGATAAAGACTGTATTTTTGCGGTTGCTGCCCATTCTGACCATGGCAGCTTCATAATTTTTCGGATTTGGTTTTCCTGCTTTATAAATATAGCTGACATGCACCTGATCATTAAAGCTTTTGACACGCGGCTCCTTATTGTTAGAAAGCAGCATAATGGAAAAACCAAGCCCCTTCAGCCGTTCGATCAGTGCGATGCTTCGCTCATCTGCCGGTGCACCATGGCATACAAGTGTATTATCAATATCATATATGATCGCTTCATAGCCCTGCATCCGCAGTTTTTCATAATCAATGGAATAAGCGGAATCCTGATAGGAGTCCGGGTAAAAACATTGCAGCATAATTTCTCCCTAAAAAAGACACCCTGAAAGGTGTCTTTTATTTACATTTGCATTTATTTTTGGATCACGGTACCATCTGCATCCGAAAGCAATACATCCTTTGGCTTTACGAAATACTGATACTGCTCTAAAACCTTATCCTTCTGCATATCGGAAATTGCACTCATCATATCCAGATTTTCAAGGCTCGCATCTTTACCGATGTAGTCATATGTATCATTTTTACGGAATGTCAGCGAAATATTTTCAAGATCCGCACTACGGCTTCCTGTATCTTCCTGCCGTCTGTATTCCTGCTGCAGTGTGGAGATGTCTTCCTGCGCAGCCTGTATCTGCTGACTGTCCTGCTGCTTTACTTCATCAACGGAAACCTGTTTGATCTCCGGCCTGTAATTTTGATAATAACTGCCGTATTGATAAACACTGTCAATTGTCATCTGTCCACACCTGCCTTTCTTTCCCATCACATAGATGGAATCTCTTCTACCCTATATATCGGCATAAACTGCTGTATATTTAGCTTATTTCAGCACCTTTTTCAGTTCATCCATAAAGGTATTGATATCTTTAAATTCACGGTAGACAGAGGCAAAACGCACATAGGCAACCGCCTCTAAATTTTTCAGTTTATCCATGACCAGTTCTCCGATCACAGCACTTGGCACTTCCTTTTCCTCACGGTTGAAGATTTCCGTCTCCACTTCGTCCACAAGCTGTGTGATCTGTGCAGCACTGATCGGTCTTTTATGGCAGGCACGCAAAACACCTGCTTCGATCTTGGAACGGTCATAGGTTTCTCTGTTATTGTCCTTTTTAATGATGATCAGCGGAATCGTTTCTACCTTCTCATAAGTTGTAAAACGCTTCTCACACTCATCACAGACTCTTCTTCTGCGAATGGAATTATTTTCATCCGCCGGTCTTGAATCGATAACTCTTGTATTTTCGTGTCCGCAAAATGGGCATTTCATAAGCTGCCTCCCCCTTTTCTTTCAGTATAGCGGCATAAAAATATTATGTCAACTTATTTGTTATAGATCTACCAGAATAATATCTGATCCGATCTGCTTGATCTTGGAATATGGAACAGTCGTTTCTTCCCCGCAACACAGAAAACCGAGAAGACCACTGTGTTCTCTTACGATCAGCTTACAGATACAGCCGGAGCATGCATCAAATTCCATATCGTATACATTGCCCAGCTTTCTGCAGTCACGTACACTGATCACTTCTTTCTCACAAAATTCACCAAATTGCACAGGCATCCCTCTTTTTCTCTTTCCTATAGCCTATGCATTTTTGCCGTTTCCGTGCATCTATCTATCCTTCCGGGCATCAGCCGCGTGGATGTGCCTTGGCATACACCTCACGGATCCGGTTATGGTTCATATTGGCATAAATCTGTGTCGTGGAAATGTCGGAATGTCCCAGCATCTCCTGTACACTCTTTAAATCTGCGCCATTTTCAACCAGATGCGCCGCAAAGGAATGGCGGAGCGTATGCGGTGTGATATCTGCCGTAATACCCGCTTTCTTGGCATAAAACTTGATCAGCTTCCAGAAGCCCTGTCTGCTCATCGGCTTTCCGGAACAGTTTGCAAAAAGGATTTCCGAAGACTTGTCCTCGATCATTTCCTCCCTGACGCCGTCCAGATAGCGTGCCAGCGCATCATGTGCCTGTGTACCGAACGGGATCATGCGTTCCTTATGCGGATCCCTGCACATAATAAAATGCATCGGCAGGTTGACATCGGAAACCTTTAAAGAGATCAGCTCGGTTACACGGATGCCTGTCGCATACAAAAGCTCCAGCATTGCTTTATCCCGGATCTCCTTCGGGCTGTCACCGTTCGCCTGGTCAAGAAGCGCTGTCACTTCGCCCATTGTCAGGATCTCCGGCATTTTTTTCTCTATTTTAGGCGCTTTTAAACAAAGTGCCACATCATTTTGGATTTTTCCTTCGGAGAGCATATACAAAAAGAAAGCCTTGATGGAAGCGATATTTCTGGAAACGGTCGCTGCTGCGAGCTTCTGCTCCTCCAGCACATGGATATATGCTTTCAGATCCTGCTCCTTCACATCTGCAGCCCTGGTAATCCCTCTTTCCTGCATAAAATGACACACTTTTAAGAGATCTCTTTTATAAGACATCTCTGTATTATTCGAAGTATGCTTTACATTATGTAAATACGAAATATACTCCTGAACTTCCCTCTCCATAAGAAATGTAACCCTTCCTGTATACATAGTTATGTAATCTTAAGCCTGTTAAATCCCATTATAATTGCAAATTCCGAGAAAAGCAAACACTATTTTGTGCGTTATTTTGCCAAAAAGCCGCGAAAAATAAGCAAATCGCAACATGTGGATTTCTTTGTTTTAAAGCCCTACCACATCTAGTAAAATTTCTTCTAAAAGAATTTTAAAACTGTTTTGACCAAAATTGGATTTACATAACATTCTGTTACGATTCCAATTATCGTTACCCCCAGCACGGAAAGGATCCTTTTGAACTGTTTTCTCTTTTTTCCCCCGGTGTAATATGTCTGCAGCCTGTCACTTTTCTGTCCGCCCCAGGACATGAGAAGCCGGATTCCCATGCTGCCCGCCGGAATATAAAACAGATCCTGCGGCAGACAGAAGCTCAGGCTCAGCAAAATGCCCTTCCAGCCGTAACGAAGGATCATAACCGACAACATACCACCGATACTCATTCCAAAGTACATCACAACACCGGCAAGAAACAGCTGTCCGCCGGCCGTCACCCCGATCAGTACCATTCCAGCGACTAAAAATCCTCTTCTTTTCAGCAGATAGAAAAAATATTCCCGATACCCGATCTCCAGAAAGGAAATCTGCATCAGACTCTGAATGCCAAGGAAATCCGTTTCCCGGCATCCGATCATGTAAATATATAAAACACCCAGCACAAAGCCTGCCAGAAACAGCACAACCTGCTTCTGCACATTTCCGATATTCAATACGCTGACACCCCTCCCTCACCATACAGGTCAGTATCCAAAAAGCTTGTTCCTGCTTTCATGGATTCTATGCATTATATGCAGAGAGCAAAAAAAATAGAAACAGAAGCTTGTTCTTCTGTTTCTATTTGATGTTATGCCTGATATTTTACTTTATATGCCAGCAGAGATGAAATCGTCTTTGCGTCCTGCATCTTTCCGCTGTAGATCATTTCCAGAAGCTCATCGATCGTAAACGCCTCCACATCAATGAACTCATCTTCATCCAGATGTTGATGGCCTGGCTTCAGATCCTTTGCCACAAAAACATCAATCCTTTCATTGCAAAAAGCTACCGTTGTCCGAAGAGAGATCAGAAATTCCAGATTTTCCTTTTCTGTTTTATAGCCGGTCTCTTCTTCCAGTTCTCTTGCCGCACAGTCTATATACGGTTCCTCTACGCCATCTCTGCCGCCCGCCGGGATTTCCAGTGTTTCCCGATCCAGTGCATTTCTGTACTGGTGAACCATCAGGATCCTGCCATCCTCTGTCACGGGAACGACCGCTGCAGCACCTTTGTGCCCGATAAAATCCCATTTTGCCACATTTCCATTTGGGATTGCAACGGTATCTTCATATAAATCTATGATCTTCCCTTTATGGACGAGTTTTCTGTCCAGTCTTTTATAAATATCCATTTCGGCTCCTACTTTTCTTCCAGTAATTTTTCAACACTGACAAGTTTTACACAGAGTGCAAACAGCTTTGCTGCCAGTTTCATTTCTTCTACCGTCGGGAAAGATGGTGCAATACGGATATTGCTGTCTTCCGGATCCTTCTTATATGGGTAGGTGGAACCTGCACCTGTCAGTGTCACGCCTGCCTCCTTACACATCGCAGCTACCTTCTTTGCGCAGCCCGGTAATGTATAGAAGGAAATGAAATAGCCGCCCCTCGGATCAGTCCACTTACCGATCTCCAGTCCGCCAAGCTCTGCTTCCAGTACTTCATGTACTGCCTCAAACTTCGGGCGGAGGCTGTCTGCCATTTTTACCATATGTGCTTTCATGCCTTCGATATCGCCGAAATACTTCACGTGTCTGAGCTGGTTGATCTTATCATAACCGATCGTCTGGATCGTCATTGTCTTTTTAAACCATTCGCGGTTTTTCTCGGAGGTTGCAACTGCTGCAACACCGGAGCCGGAGAATGTTACCTTGGAAGTTGAGCAGAACTCAAATACCAGATCAGGATGTCCTGCTTTCTCACATTCTTCAATAATATCCAGGATTTCAACCGGATAATCCGGATATAAATGGTGCATTACATAAGCATTGTCCCAATAAATACGGAAATCCTCTGCAGCAGGTTTCAGGGCAGCAAATCTTCTGACAACTTCATCCGAATAGCTGACACCTTCCGGATTGGAATATTTCGGTACGCACCAGATACCCTTTACGCTGCTGTCATTTTCCACATATTTTTCTACCAGATCCATATCCGGTCCATCCTCATGCATCGGAATATTGATCATTTCAATACCAAACTGCTCTGTAATTGCAAAGTGTCTGTCATATCCCGGAACCGGGCAGAGGAACTTCACATGTTCCTGCTTGCACCATGGCTTGCTGCCACAAACACCAAACGCATAAGAACGCGAAACTGTATCATACATAATCGGAAGACTCGCATTACCACATACGATCATATTTTCACTCTTTGTTCCTACCATATCCGCCATAAGTCTTTTTGCTTCCGGAATACCGTCCAGTACACCATAGTTACGGCAGTCGGTGCCATCCTCAGAAACAAGTTCAGAAGAAGAATTCAGAACATCCATAATACCCATGGAAAATCCCAGCTGTTCAGGAGATGGTTTTCCTCTTGCCATATTCAGGCTCAGTCCTTTACTCTTCGCATCTGCGTACTCCTTATTCAGAGCACCCTGTAACTCCAATAACTCATCACGGCTTAATTCTTTGTACGACTTCATAGTGATAAAGCTCCTTCCTTTGAATCCATGCATAATTGTATACAATCATGTCTACGATTACACATTTTACTACAGATTCTTTCTTATGACAAGAATAATTTCTCGAAACGGCAAAAAAATTACCAAAACTCAATATCAAGTTTTGGTAATTTTGTCTTTAATCTTCGATATCTTCGTTCGCAGCCACTGCGGATACTACCGAGCTGACAACTGCAACGATCACTGCAATAATAATAACCAGTAAACCACCTGCTAATAGGATAAACATCGTATCACTCCATATCAATCAAATTTATTGCTTACGCTGTTTACAGTATACCACAGCTTTATCCAAATGAAAAGACTTAGATCTGCA